>NZ_JBMDIL010000030.1:0-8217 GCF_057808655.1 Rhizobium sp. FG96
AAGCATCAACGCCGGTGTGGCATAACGAAGAGATACCATGCAATGTTCTTCCTGTTTTATAAGGCTGGATGTTTTTTATGATTTGGCCTCCGCGGCGGGACCGCGGAGGCGTTAATATCTGTTGCCGGATCAGTCTGCCGCAACGACCACATGTCCCTGCGGCGGCTTGGGACGGCGTGCGAGCCAGACTATGGCGATCGCCGCTATCGCAGCCCAGGCGCTGAAATAGAAAAGTTCAATGCTTGAAAGCAGATAGGACTGCGTCTCGATCTGATGCATTACCGAAGCGGCGGCCTGCAACGGCGACATTCCGAGCGCTTGAAGCCGTTCGAGTGCGGACCTGTAGACCGGTGCCGTCTCGGTGGCAGTCTCAACGAGACGGCTCTGGTGGAATGCTTCGCGCCGGTCCCAATAGGTCGTCATGATCGATGCGGCAAAGCTGCCGGCAATGATACGAACGAAGTTCGACAGCCCGGTTGCGGACGGCACTCTTTCAGGCGGGATACCATCAAGCGTGATCGTCAGTAGCGGGACGAAAAGCGTTGCAAAGGAAATCCCCTGCAGGAAAAGAGGCAAGGCGAAGGTCAAGAAGCTCGCATCCGGCGGATAGTTCGAGCGCATCCAGTAGCTGAGCGCGAACGAAGCGAATGCGACGGTACCAAGCAGCCGCGGATCAAGCTTGATACGGCCGACCAGCGGCGCAAGGAATACGGCGACTACGCCCGCCGGCGCCGACACCAGTCCCGCCCAGGTCGCGGTATAGGCCATCTCGGTCTGCAGCCAGAGAGGCAGGATGACGTTGTTGGCGAACATCAGGGCATAGCCGAGTGCCAGCGCCACGACCCCGATCGTGAAGTTGCGGCCGCGAAACAGGCTGAGATCGACGGCAGGCCGCGCCTCGGTCATCTCCCATATCACCCAGGCCACGAAGCCGACGACTGCGCAGATGGTCAGGACAACGATCAGCGGATTGTTGAACCAATCACGGTCCTTGCCGAGATCGAGCATCGTCTGGAGGCTGAATACCCAGAAGGTGAGCAGGACGAGCCCACCAACATCGATTGGCATCTTGCGCCTCGGCGTCTCGCGATCGGCGAGATTGCGCCAGCTGATCGTCGCGGCAATGATGCCGAAGGGGATGTTGATGAAGAAGATCCAGCCCCAGTAGTAGTTGTCGGAGATATAGCCACCGAGCACCGGACCGAAGACCGGAGCCGACATCGTCGTCATCGACCAGATTGTCAGAGCCGTCGCACGTCTGTGTGGCGGAAAGACTGCGATCAGCAGCGCCTGACTGCCGGGGATCAGCGGTCCGGAGACCCCGCCCTGGAGGATGCGGAAAACGACCAGCGACGGCAGGTCCCACGCGAGGCCGCACAGGACCGAGGCAATGGTGAAGGCGACGACGGATGCGCAGAACACACGAACCACACCAAACCGCATCATCAGCCAGCCGGTCAGGGGGACGAGAACGCCGTTCGCGACAGCAAAGGCGGTGATGACCCATGTTCCATTCGAGGTGCTGACGCCGAGATTTCCGCAGATCGTCGGTAGCGAGACGTTGGCGATGGTGGAGTCCAGCACCTGCATGAACGTCCCGATCGCCAGTGCCAGGGCCGTAAATGCAAGTCTTACACCCTTCAGCGGCGGAGGGGCGGCATCGGCCGGGCTTGAAGGCGCGCTCACGACTGGCCGCCCATATTCTGTGCAATGATCTGTTCGATCTTTCCATCGACAGAACTGCCGCCATCTTGGCTCTGCAGCTGCCCGCCGGCCGGCGCGGCCTTGCCGCTGACGAAAGGCCCCGACTGATCGTCCGTGGCGATCGTCGCCGTCACCGAAAGTCCGATGCGCAATGGATGATCCTTGAGCTCGGCTGGATCAAGCGCGATTCTTACCGGGACGCGCTGAACGATCTTGATCCAGTTGCCCGACGCATTCTGTGGCGGCAACAACGCAAAGGCATTGCCCGATCCGGCGGCCAGCCCGAGCACGTGGCCATGGTAGTTGATCGCATTGCCGTAGACATCTGCCGTTACGGTGACCGGCTGGCCGACCCGTATATCCTTGAGCTGGGTCTCGCGGAAATTGGCGTCCACCCAGAGGCTGTCCAGCGGGACGATCGACATCAGTGGCGTGCCGGCCGCGACTTTCTGGCCGAGCTGAACGGAGCGCTGAGCGATGACGCCGGAGACCGGTGCTTCGATCCGGGTATGGGCAAGATCGATGGCAGCATTTCGGACCCCGGCTATCGCGGCAAGGACGGTCGGGTTGTCATGAACGTCGGTGCCTTGAACGAGGCTCAGGGCCTGTTCGCGCTTCGACTTTGCCAGGTCTACCGCCGCGCGGGCGCTGGTTACGGCGTCTTCAGCGTGGCTTGCCTCCTCGGCCGAAACGGCGCCGCCGCTTGCAAGCGTCCGGCGCCGCTCCAGATCGTCGGTGGCGCGTTTCAGCTCGGCGGTCGCCTGGGCGATTTCGGCGGAAGCTTCCTCGACCGCGCTGGTATTGGCGCGGAAAGAGCGAACCGCCTGGCCAAGTGCCGCTTCGGCGGCAGAGAGGCCCACTGTTTGCGTCGCGGGATCAAGATCGATCAACAGGTCGCCGCGGCCAACCTGCTGGGTGTTGTCGGCATGAACCGCCAGCACGGTTCCGCCGTCCCGCGCCGTAATCGACACGATATCACCGCCGACATAGGCATCGTCGGTCTCCTCGGCGGGTGGCGCCAGCATCACATGCGCACCATAGGCCGCACCGCCTGCAACAATCGCCAAGGCAAGAACGGAGTATGCGAAAACACGCGCCTTCCTATTCGTCTTAGGGGCGGCCGATGAAGCCTGCTGCGGGGCGGGTTGAGCGGAAATGGGCTGGACCCGAGCAGTCTGTTCGTCCTGCCGCTCAAGTGTGTTTTCTTTCGTGCTCATGCTGAGTGTCCTTGAAACTAAGGCCCATCGCCAGATTGGCGCCGCTGCCCGACCGACCTACCGCCTCCGGTAAATCTCCAAAATATTTAGCTTCATATGTAGATAATACAGCAGAAGTGATTTGCAATCAAAAACTCTGCAGCCCCGCCCCGTAGCAGTGGCCACCAACAGAAAAGCCCCGGCAAACCGGGGCTTTCGCTACATGTCCAACGTACGGCGGCGCCGATCAGCGTGGCGATATTCCATCGGCAAGCCGCACAAGGCGCATGAACTCAGCCCTGTAGCCGAAGGAATCGGCGCCGCGGGCGGACTCCGCCAGCGAGGCGATCGCGCCGTAGGAATAATCCAGCAATGCCGGGTCACCTCGCAGCTTCTGCCCGAATGCAGCGACCGCCGTCGAAAAGCGGACATCGGCCGGTGCATCACTGACGGATTTCAAGGCGTTGGCGTCCGTGACCGGCGCGCTGATCAGTGCACTCTTGTCCTCGTCAGGCTTCTTGTAGCGGATCTTCAGAAAAGCGAGTTCCGTGTCCGAAGTTTCGCCGGCCTGTGTCGCTGATGCAGCATTTTTCCGGTCACCATAGCGCAGGCTGTCCGTCAGCACGGCAGGACTTCCTTTCGGGGTTATCTCGTAGATCGCCGTGACGCTATGGCCGGAACCGATATCACCGGCATCGACACGATCGTTGTTGAAATCCTCCCGCTTCAAGGCGCGGGTCTCGTAGCCGATCAGGCGGTATTCGGCGATGCGTGCAGGATTGAACTCCACCTGGAACTTCACATCCTTGGCGATCGGGAACAGCGATGCGCTGGCCTCCTGTACCAGCGTCTTCTCGGCCTCGGCGAGCGTGTCGATGTAGGCAGCAACGCCATTACCGTTCTGTGCCAGCGCCTGCATCAGGCTATCGTTGAGATTGCCGCGGCCGAAACCAAGGACCGAAAGGAAAATCCCGCTCCGGCGCTCGTCTTCGATCAGTTTTTTCAGTTCGTCATCGCCAATCAGACCGACGTTGAAGTCGCCATCGGTTGCCAGCATCACGCGGTTCACGCCACCTTTGACGAAGGCGGCCTTTGCCAGGCCGTAGGCCGCCTCAATACCACTGGCGCCAGCTGTCGATCCTCCCGGGCGCAGACCGTCGATTGCCGTCAGGATCTTCTGCCGGTCTGCAGCACGGGTCGGCTCCAGCACTGTACCCGCCGTCCCGGCATAGGTGACGATCGAAACCTTGTCCTCCGGCCTCAGCCTGTCGACCAGCAGCCTGAATGCGCTCTTCAGCAGCGGCAGCTTGTCGGGCTCGTCCATCGAGCCCGAGACATCGATCAGAAAGACAAGATTGGCCGGCGGTGCCTCCGCGGACGCGATATCATATACCTTGACGGCCACATGCATCAGCTCCGTCCCTGAGTTCCAAGGTGTCGGCATCACGGTTACGGTTGCCTTGAACGGCTGATCGGCATTGTCTGGACCCGGCCAATCATAAGGGAAATAATTGATCATTTCCTCGGTGCGGACCGCCTCTGCCGGCGGCAATTCGCCGGCCATCAACGCCCTGCGAACGAAGGAGTAGGACGCCGTGTCGACATCGGCGGAGAAGGTGGAGACCGGTTCCGTCGCGACGGACCTGACGCCGCTCAGTTCACTCTCTGCAAATCGCTCACGCATTTCAGGGGCGACCTCGTCTCCGAGACGTTGAGCATCGCGTTCGGTCATCGTCGGCGCTGCGGGGGAGGGCGACGTAGCCCGCTTCGCGCCGTGGAAAGACCCCTTGTTCAATAGTCCAGCAATATCATCCGCGGTGATGTCACCAACCCGGCCCTGCGGAGAGGCCGGCGCCACCGGCTGCGCCGAAGGGGCGCTTTCCCCCTTTGCCTTTGGCGCCGCCGGAGGAGACGGCTGAAGCGCAGGCTTTGCGGCAGATTCCACGCCAGCATCGGTCTTGGTGACGGCGGCGCTTCCGCCCGGCAAGCCGCCGCGGCCGAGTTCGATGGCGACGAACCCGGCAGCCGGAACCAATAGCAGCGTGGCGATCGCCGAGCTTGCAAGAAATTTCCTGTTCATGGCAGTGCTCCAAACACGGTTGAGGATGGAGCTTGGACGCGGTGACCCCGCCTTTCCTTGGGCGGCCTGGCCGGTTTTTTCCGCCGCATCGAAAGACTGCATTGCAGCAGTAACCGCACGCTCACGCGCGGCATTAGAGGAAACGGGCGCGTTGCGGCGGGAGAGTGCTTCGAATTGCTTGTCCATGATCAAACCTCCTGCCTGCCGAGAGCGGACTTCAAGCGCTTGCGGGCTTCGTGGACATGCCACGATATCGTCGATTCCGAGCAGCCCATGACGTCGGCGGCCTCGGAATGGCTGAGACCCTCGCCGTAGACCAGCAGCACGGCGTCGCACTGCTTGTCGGGAAGCCCGCGAACCGCGACCCAAAGATCGGCCGAGAGATCGTCGTCCGTTGCTTCGGCGATGACAGGTTCTGCTGCAAAGGCGGCGACACGGTTCGCCTCAAGCGAGCGCTTGCGCCGGTGATCGCGCGCCACGTTCAGCGTCAGCGTATAGAGCCACGTTCGAAAACGGCTCGCGCCGCGAAAGCCGCGGATCGCTGCACCGAGCTTGATGCAAACATCCTGCGCGATGTCCTCAGCGTCGGCGCCGTTGCCGCACCAGCGCCAGGCGACGGCATGGATAAAATCGTAGTTCGCCGCGATCAGCCGTGCGAAGGCGTCCCGGTCCCCGGCCATGGCCTGCTCGATCAGTTGGGCGTCCAATTTCCTACCCGCTTCTAACTGCTTCGTGGCTGAGACGTTGCTCGCGTTGCAATCCTTGGGTCAGGAGCGAGATTTTTTCAAAGCCTTTGTCGGCGCCCCATGTCAACGGTCAGCCCTGCAGGACGTTCTTGATCGAAAAGGTCGAGTTGATGCGCTGAACGCCTGGCAGCGCCGACAGCAGCTCCTTCTGCACGCGTTCGAAGGCGCTGGCACTCTCGACATCGATACGCAGCAGATAGTCCGAAGTCCCGGTCATCAGGAAACATTCGCGGACTGCGGGGCAGCGGCGCACGGCCTCTTCGAAACGGTTCAGATATTGTTCCGTCTGACGCTCGAGCGTGACCTGTGCAATGACCGTGATCGGCTCACCGAGCGCGTCACCGGCAATGAGGGTGGTGTATCCCCTGATGACACCGGCTTTTTCCATTTGCCCGACGCGGCGCATGCAGGCCGTAGGCGAGAGCGCCACCAAGTCGGACAGTTCAGCGTAGGTAATGCGGCCATTCTTCCGAAGCTCCCGTAGGATCCTCTTGTCGACGTCATCGGTGATATGCATGGCAGGCTCGAATATGATGTGCCGCAGCCCGCTGGGCTCCGCAGATCCTCGGCAGGAGTATCAGGCTTTCCTGCTGGTCTGCGCAGCGAGGTAGGCGTGGTTGTTTGTACGCGTGTGTTCGATATGAACTTGCATCGTCTCGTAGGCTGCCTTGGCATCGCGGCGGGTAATCGCATCGATGATCGCGTCGTGGTGGTCGTTCACGTCGGCGTCGAGCTTCACGAAGATCTTGCCGATCGGCAGATACATGGCCGTCCTAGCCTCCTCGATCGCGCGAACCAGATAGGGATTTCCCGATGCAGCAGCGATCGTCATGTGAAATTCAGAGTCGCATGCGATGAACTGCAGGGCGTTGCTGGTCACCGCCCGCGCTTCCTCGGTGGCACAAAGGGAGGCCATTGTATTGAACAGCGCGGTCAGCCGCTCCAGCTGCTCATCGGTACGCCGCACCGCTGTGAGCGCACAGGCGGCACACTCATTGGCGACACGGAAGTCGAACACGTTGTCGAGTGTCTGGCGGAGCTCGTCAGAATATTCCCTGATTTCGTTTGCAGCGATGAGGTCGCTATTGCGGACCATGATGCCGCCTGTTGCGCCGCGCTTGACCTCGACGAGGCCCTGTCCTTCGAGTACCCTGATGGCCTCACGAACGCTGGTGCGCGATACGCCGAACAGGACGGCGAGCTCGCGCTCGGCTGGAAGCTTGTCGCCTGGCAGGAAGCGGCCCAGAAAAATCACGCGCCGGATCTGATCGAGCACGAGTTCGTAAGTCGGCGTAACCCGGACCGCACCGAGCTGCAAATTCTCGTAACGGTTCAAATGACATCTCCCTTTTCCGAAATAGCGCGTCCTCCACCCATGAACCATCTGACGGCAGCAGGAAAGCAACGAGCGCCTCTGCCAACCTTTATAACAGTCATTTTTTAAAAGGTCTATTTATTGGCCCATTAAATCTGCACGCTTGCCAGGATCACTGCTGCGAGGCTTTGGGCCTGCGGTATGATGAGCGAAGCGCATCGATGAATGCGGCAAGCGCCGAAGGCATCTGCCGGCGGCTTGGATAATAGATCGAATAGCCGGGAAACGGCTTGCAGTAATCTTCCAGGACCCTCACCAGCCTACCGCTGCTGACATGCTCCTCAGTGACATCGTCAAAAGTATAGACGAGGCCGGAGCCGGCGAGGGCAGCCTGCATCAACATAAAGGCGTCATTGACCATGAGCGACCCGCTCACCTTCACCTCGACCTCGCGGCCATCGTCCTGGAATTCCCATGCATAGGGCGCAGCGGCTGAGGGCAGGTAGTAGTTCACGCAATCATGGTCGGCCAGATCCCTGAGGGTCTTCGGTGGCGGATGCCTTTCGAAATAGGATGGCGCTGCAACGACAGCCGCGCGGATATCAGGACCGACCCGGACGCTGATCATGTCCCGCTCAACGCTCTCAAGAAGGCGAATACCGGCATCGAACCGTGTGGCGACGATATCCTCGAATTGATCGCTGGTGATCAGCTCGATGCGAACATCCGGAAATTGCGCATGGAACGACGGCAGCAAAGGCGCAACCAGAAACATCGCAGCATGTTGCGGAGCCGTGATCCTCACCGTCCCTGACGGTCTGCCGCTGCGATCGCCGAGTTCCTGAAGACTGCGATTGATGTCCTGAAAGGCGGGGCGCAGCGTCGCAAGCAGCCGCTCGCCCGCCTCCGTCGTTGCGACGCTCCGGGTCGTTCGAGCCAGAAGCCGCACGCGCAGCCGCTCTTCGAGCAGCTTCATCATATGGCTCAAGCCAGAGGGCGAAATACCCAGGCGCGCGCCGGCGCGCGTGAAACTCCGCTCCTCGGCAACCACGACGAAGGCCGCGAGATCATCGAAATCGTGGCGCTTCATCTCCAGTTCGCCTCATCTATCGCTATTATTCAGCCTCAGTGCAGGATCTGGCTGAGGAAGAGCTTGGTGCGCTCGTGCTGGGGATT
>NZ_JBMDIL010000031.1:0-2500 GCF_057808655.1 Rhizobium sp. FG96
TTGGTTGCGGGGGCAGGATTTGAACCTGCGGCCTTCAGGTTATGAGCCTGACGAGCTACCGGGCTGCTCCACCCCGCGCCAGCGTAAATCCCTTCGGGATTTATCGCGATAGCGTAAAGCGCCGAAGGCGTTTTACGCATACTGCCGGAGCAACTCCAAAGGAGTTGTCTCCTGTAAGGGACGCACCATTATAGATCCGGTGCATCGCTATTTCAGTCTACATATAGGGCTCGAAAGCAAAAAGGCCGCTTTGCGAGCGGCCCTTTGATCGGCTTTGGGCCGTAGAATGTGATGAGAAGATTTATGTTGCGTTTAGCAGACCTGGCAGCGACCGACTCTCCCGCGTCTTAAGACGAAGTACCATAGGCGCTGGGGCGTTTCACGGCCGTGTTCGGAATGGGAACGGGTGCAGCCACCCCGCCATGACCACCAGGTCAGCGAAGCGCAACAATTGAGAAGCTGGCGCAGCCGCTAGGCTGCATTTTTTGAACACGTCTTTGATCTTGCTCTACACTCCCGGCCGAAGGCCGCAAGCGCAAGGCGCGTCGCCAACAGTTTGGCGCGCCGTCCGCAGCGCCATTGGCGCGTGAGGACAAAAGGTCAGGCATCATCGAACGAAGTTCGATGAGCACAAGCAATGAGAACGATCAAGCCAATCGAGCTATTAGTACCGGTAAGCTTCATGCGTTGCCGCACTTCCACACCCGGCCTATCAACGTGGTCGTCTTCCACGGCTCTGATAGGGAACACTCGTTTTCAGGTGGGTTTCCCGCTTAGATGCCTTCAGCGGTTATCCCGTCCATATATAGCTACCCTGCTATGCCCTTGGCAGGACAACAGGTCCACCAGAGATATGTCCATCCCGGTCCTCTCGTACTAGGGACAGATCCTGTCAATATTCCTACACCCACGGCAGATAGGGACCGAACTGTCTCACGACGTTCTGAACCCAGCTCACGTACCGCTTTAATTGGCGAACAGCCAAACCCTTGGGACCTGCTCCAGCCCCAGGATGCGATGAGCCGACATCGAGGTGCCAAACAACCCCGTCGATATGGACTCTTGGGGGTCATCAGCCTGTTATCCCCGGCGTACCTTTTATCCGTTGAGCGATGGCCCTTCCACACGGGACCACCGGATCACTATGACCGACTTTCGTCTCTGCTCGACTTGTCAGTCTCGCAGTCAGGCGGGCTTATGCCATTGCACTCGACGACCGATTTCCGACCGGTCTGAGCCCACCATCGCGCGCCTCCGTTACTCTTTCGGAGGCGACCGCCCCAGTCAAACTACCCACCATACACTGTCCCGGACCCGGATGACGGGCCGCGGTTAGACATCCATGACGATAAGGGTGGTATTTCAAGGATGGCTCCACGGAAACTGGCGTCCCCGCTTCAAAGCCTACCACCTATCCTACACATGCCGACACGAATGCCAGTGTAAAGCTATAGTAAAGGTGCACGGGGTCTTTCCGTCTGACCGCAGGAACCCCGCATCTTCACGGGGAATTCAATTTCACTGAGTCTATGTTGGAGACAGCGGGGAAGTCGTTACGCCATTCGTGCAGGTCGGAACTTACCCGACAAGGAATTTCGCTACCTTAGGACCGTTATAGTTACGGCCGCCGTTTACTGGGGCTTCGATTCAAAGCTTGCACCTCTCCTCTTAACCTTCCAGCACCGGGCAGGCGTCAGACCCTATACGTCGTCTTGCGACTTCGCAGAGCCCTGTGTTTTTGATAAACAGTCGCTACCCCCTGGTCTGTGCCACCCCATCTCACTTGCGTAAAATGGGGTCACGCTTCTTCCGAAGTTACGCGTGCAATTTGCCGAGTTCCTTCAACATAGTTCTCTCAAGCGCCTTGGTATACTCTACCTGACCACCTGTGTCGGTTTCGGGTACGGTCTATACGGTGGAGCTATTTCCTGGAACCGCTTCCCTGCCCACTCAATCCAATAAGAATGAACAAGTTACGCAATCCGTCACTACCACCAGGCCCACGAATATTAACGTGGTTCCCATCGACTACGCGTGTCCGCCTCGTCTTAGGGGCCGGCTAACCCTGCTCAGATTAACTTTAAGCAGGAACCCTTGGTCTTTCGGCGAGAGGGTCTCTCACCCTCTTTATCGTTACTCATGTCAACATTCGCACTTCCGATACCTCCAGGATGTCTCACGACTGTCCCTTCACAGGCTTACGGAACGCTCCGCTACCACTTGCATTGCTGCAAATCCTCAGCTTCGGTGCATGGCTTCAGCCCCGTTACATTTTCGGCGCAAAGACCCTTATTTAGACCAGTGAGCTGTTACGCTTTCTTTAAATGATGGCTGCTTCTAAGCCAACATCCTGGTTGTTTTGGGATCCTCACATCCTTTCCCACTTAGCCATGACTTGGGGACCTTAGCTGGAGGTTAGGGTTGTTGCCCTTTTCACGACGGACGTTAGCACCCGCCGTGTGTCTGCCGAGTAGTACTCCCGGGTATTCGGAGTTTGGTT
>NZ_JBMDIL010000032.1:0-4941 GCF_057808655.1 Rhizobium sp. FG96
TCTCGATGGGCCAGAGCTTACTTCAAAATGGATTATTTCAACGGGGCAAGGTCACCCGGTAGTTGAGCCAGTCCACCCACCATTCCAGAGTACAGAACTCGACCGCCGCGAAGTTACGCCATGGTCACGCCGTTGGATGACGTCGGCCAGCGCGCGCAGCCTATCCTCCAAGCCTTCTTGCTCGAACTTCCCAATGTCGTCGGGCCCCTAGAGCCTCCCTATGTCCTAAAACGCATTTCGGTTGTCACGATTGAGACACCTAGCCAAAGCTACTTTATCGCCTCGACGTAGAGGCTCCTGTACTGTTCGTTTGCCTCGGAGGGATAAGTCCCTTCGAAATTGAAGTCGTCGCTCCCAATATCCTGAAAGTCGGCGCGGCGAATTTTTTCCGGAGAGAAGCCGTTGCGGCCCATAAGAGCTTTCATGGCTTCAAAATCCCACGCGTTTTGGTGGGCGAGGCTCTCACCCAGAAGATCTGGCTGCCAGTTCTTCGAAATAAAATCCTCTCTCAGGCATTCGAAAAGCGTCATGTCGATGCCGTCTCGCTGTTTTGCGCGATCCCGGCGACGGCTGAATAGCTCAAAATCAACGTTTCCAGCGATGTACTCCCTTATTGAAACTTCGGGGTTGGGGACAATCACGCGGAGAATTCCGCCCGGGTGCAGAATCCTGAAGCACTCCGCCATCACGGAGTTTATCCGGAAAGGGGAGATGTGCTCGAAAGTGTGGCTGGCGTATATGGCGGTACAGCTTTCATCCGGAAGTGGGAATCCGTCGAATGTCTGAAAGTCGACAATGATGTCGCCGCGGTCGGGATCAATATCAGCTGTGATCCAATGTCTGTTCGGCTTGGTCCAGCCGGCCCCAGGACCGACATGCAATCGGTATGGATGACTGGCCAAGGACGATTTCCATTCGTGGGGCCGTCGAGTGGGAGTAATCTGCCAGGACAAGTCATGTCCAAACATGGATACCTTACCCTTTTTAATTCGCTTCAACGCCCGCATCAAAACCTCGCAAGTTCAACTGCCGCAAGCAAGTAGCAGACTTCCATTTCACTAAACAAGCCACGCATGAATTCGAAAATCAGCACATATACAAAGCCTGAGGTCGAGCGCAGCCGAGCGTCAATGAATTTCGTGTGGAACTGCCGGCTGTCGTGTTGCTGGAACAGGAGATTCCGGCTACCGCATGATCGAGGCCAAACCGTTCCCGGTCTGATCACGATATCGAGCTATTCTGCGAGTTGAGATAGCGACGACGTGCCTCCTCCTGGGCGAAATCGTTACGATCTGCCCATGCTTCCCTGAACTCCGAGCCCGCTTCCAGGTGATTGGGGTTTTGAAACCACTGTACGTCGCGGCGAACCACCCTGGCTAGGTTTCCAGCTAAGACCACGTGACCCTCCGTGAATCTCTTGGTCACCACCGCGCACGCGGCAACTATACTCTCTTCAGGAATTGAGGCACGTTTAGTCAGGTAGGCTCTCTCGCCGATCCAAACATGGTTGCCAATTACCACGCCGTCTGAGACGTCCAGATATTCGCCCGCACTTTTATCGAAAATGAGATGGGGAGATTCGCCGCATCGAATGATGATTTCACGAGAGAGTAAACCATTGCGGCATATAGAGAGAGAACTGAGGGAATTAGGCACTAAAAACTCGCAGTTATGAGCGCTTGACAATCCCTTTCCAATGTCGACGACCGCTCCGAAAGCTTGCCGATGATTGCCAACCCTGATCGTAAGTAGGTCTGATTTATAGAGGCGTCCGATTTTCACCGTGTTGTAGTCGCCGGTCACAAAGATACGAACGACGGAGGGGCGGTCAGCCCCATCGATTTCGACCGTGTTGTGATTTCCCTTGATTTTTATCGAGGGAGTCACGTTTTCGCCAATCACGACTGTGTTGGTGTCCGCCGCGAGAGGCGTGGGGCTTTTTTCTGTATCCGGGCGCAGACGTAAGGTTCTGATGATGCGACGGATCATGATCGCGGCCTTCCTCCTTTGGCAACTTCACTACCGCTAGCACACGATCGTTGGTCTCGCCAATGATTAGCTAGGGCGCTGAGCGCCAATTGGCGCTGCTCTTATAGTCTCGCTCAGTGTGGTTGCGGTTTTGATAATCTAAATCTGAGATTGCTGTGAGGCTGGTTGAAAAGCTTGGGCGGGGTTCTCCTGCTGTCTCTGTCTCTGTCTCTGTCTCTGTCTCTGTCGTGCGTCCATCTATCGGCACCGAAGGAAGTTGTCCCGGTATCTCCGACACCCACATTCCCCCGTGGGTCTCCATCGCTCTCCTTATCGCTGCTCCGTTCGCACGCGTTATCGATCGGGAGGCCTCAGTGGCCGCCAATAAGATCACTCCATCAACCGGGCGAAGACGGTGATAGCGGCCGCGCTGCTGCCGCTACGGCGTTCTGCGCGCTCTATCTGGCCGTCCGTCCATTCTCGAGCAAAGAGCAGCAACGCGGCAGTACACGCGTCAGACCCCAGGCTTGCAAGACCAGAGTGCAATTGCTTCATCGTCCGCTTCTGCTTGCAGTCCTCTTGGGATTCCGTGGTCAACCGGGCCGATAAACGATCTGACAAGCTTGCTCGGCTGATCTTAGACGTTGAACTTCGGCTCCACGCAGATTTTGCGGATAATATTCCGGATAGGCCTCCTGCGGCACATCTCCCGGATCGGTAGAGGTGCTCAAAAATTCCAGCCTCGGAATACGCGCAATAGCCACATGTCGATTGGCTCCAGCCCCCCACCCAATTGAAAATGAGGTACTTCTCAGTGAGCTTCGCAATCCCGGGGGCAGCTCTCAGCGCAAATCAACAGCCTCCTTACATGTCGCTGTTTCCAGGTTGATTGTCGGGTCGCCTGATGCTAAAGCGCAGGGGAGAAGGCTGTTCTTCAGAAGTGTCACCCAAGAGCTGACACTTAATGGATGGTGGGAACTCGCGGAACGAGGTTTCCCCTTGTGAAAACAAGTATTGTGCGTAACGCTATCTCCAATCACTCCATCGGCGAGCCGGCTTAACAGAGAGGAGATTTCTCCAGAACTTGGGGCTATAGGGGGAGCTTGCGCCCGCTTTCCAAGAATTGGGGTTTCAGCTAGTCGGAATTTAAAGAGCGTGCAAAAATCACTATAGTCCCTCAGGAGAGGATGCGGTTTCCGACTGCAGATCATAGAAGACTAAGGTGGCCCTCTGTGTGTCGGGGCAGGGGCCGAAACGGCATTGATCGGTTCGCGGGAAGTGAGAAAGCGGCTAGGCGCTTATCGTCGAATTTCAACCTGCCGGTCGGCCGCGAGTCAAGAGACGACGTATTCTAAAGGGGAATGGCATTGCATATTAGCAAGCAAATAGCGGCATATATTGTTTACTATGAGGATTCCATACAGTTCGCGCTACAGAAAATAAACAAGAACACCAGAAGGCTTGTTTATTGCTTGTCCGATTCCGGGGCTTTGGAGGGTATAGTAACCGATGGGGACTTCCGGAGGTGGGTGGTCAATGTTCATGACATCGATCTCCTGAAACCTGTCCGGGAAATTGCGAATACAAACTTTGTGCGGGCTCGCCTTGACGATAATCCACAACATATCGAGGCGCTCTTCAATTCCAAGATTACGTCAATTCCGATCGTCGATGAGTCAGGGCGCCTTTCTGCTATCGCTTGGCGAGAGCAGCAAACGATGCAGTTTGGAGACAAGGAAATTGGCGATGATAAACCTGCGTTTTTAATCGCCGAGATCGGCAATAATCACAACGGCAGCCTTGAGTTGGCAAAACGTTTGATTGAAGAAGCGGCGAAAGCCGGTGCTGACTGTGCGAAGTTCCAGATGCGCGACATGAATAGCATCTATGCGAATGGTGGAGACGTCGGCAGCGAGGATCTGGGAGCGGAATACACACTAGACCTCTTGCGCAAATTTCAGCTGACGGCTGAAGAGATGTTCTTGGCCTTGGACTACACTAGGCAGTGCGGCATGGTCCCGCTATGCACTCCTTGGGACCTACAAAGTCTGAGCCTTCTCAACGACTATGGGCTTGAAGGGTTCAAAATCGCTTCTGCAGATTTGACAAACCACGATCTCCTTCAGGCCGCGGCTAAGACCGGCCGGCCTCTGCTCATATCGACGGGAATGTCATTGGAGCATGAAATACAGCAAAGCGTCGGCCTGCTGAGAAAACTGGGCGCCTCCTTTGCCCTCTTGCAGTGTAACTCGACCTATCCAGCGCCGATGCGCGATATCAACCTCGCGTACATGCACCGGCTCAAAGAAATATCTCAGGGTGTCGTTGGCTATTCAGGACACGAGCGCGGCTACGAGGTCTGCATTGCGGCCGTCGCGCGTGGCGCGCGAATCATCGAGAAACACTTCACCCTTGATCGGAACATGGAAGGGAATGATCATCGCGTGAGTCTCTTGCCGGACGAGTTCGCTTCTATGGTGCGGGCCGTTCGCAACGTCGAAGAGGCGATCGGCAGCGGTTCTGAGCGTACAATAAGTCAAGGTGAGCGACTTAATCGCGAAATATTGGCAAAATCGTTGGTCGCGGCTCGGGATATCCGAAAGGGTGAGACCCTCGACAAACTAATGATCGATGCGCGAAGCCCAGGGCGAGGCCTGCAGCCCTCCCGTCTAAAAGATTTGATCGGCACACCGGCTCGGCGCGACCTGCGCGCGGGCGAAGTGTTCTTCGAAAGTGACATCCTGGGAGAAAGCGTAGCACCTCGGAGGTATCATTTTGATCGCCCATGGGGCATTCCCGTACGTTATCACGATTTCACTGCACTGACGAAAAATGCGCCTCTCGATTTCGTGGAAATCCACTTCAGCTATCGGGACCTTGAGCACGAGCCGTCAGATTACTTCGACTCACCAACAAGGCTAGCAGGCCGTTGAAAAAGGCGCTGGCACATATGCTGTTGTCGTGATTCACTCG
>NZ_JBMDIL010000033.1:0-4533 GCF_057808655.1 Rhizobium sp. FG96
GAGACGATTCCGGCTTCGTGTGCGAACGCGATTGACTTCTTCAACACCCTGCTAGGGCTTGTAGTCCATAGCCCCGAACTGTTTTCGGGCGACCACGTGATGGATTTGTCCTCACAGGATCAAGACTACCGCTCTCGTTCTATTCATGAACTCCAGCGCGTCGTTGACCGCACACGTGAGCTCAAGCACTATTTTCCGGAGACGCCAAAGCCGCTGATCGTCATCAATGCGGGCGGCTTTACGTCTGATGATTTTATGCCCGTCGATCGCAGGCAAGAACACTATGACCGGGTTGCATCGTCTCTCGCTAGAGTGGAAGCCGAAGGCGTGGAGATTATTCCACAGACGATGCCGCCATTCCCTTGGCATTTCGGCGGGCAGCGCTACCACAACTTATTCATGGACCCGAAGGAAATTGTGGAATTCTGCGAGGCTCACAGCACCCGCATCTGCTTTGACGTTTCTCATTCCAAGCTGGCTTGCAATTTTTTCGGCTGGTCCCTGCAGAACTTTATGCAAGAGGTGGGTTCCCATATCGCTCATCTCCATGTTGTCGATGCGCGCGGTCATCATGACGAGGGGCTTCAGATCGGGGATGGAGAAATTGATTTTGAGCATGTCGGAAATAGTCTGCGTGAACAGGCCCCGAATGTGCCCTTCATTCCTGAGATTTGGCAGGGTCACAAGAATGGCGGAGAAGGCTTCTGGCTCGCGCTCGACCGGTTGGAGAAGGCCTTCGCGTCTCGTGACATGCAAAGAAAGCAAAGAACGTGATGTGCGATGAAGTGATTTCCGTAATCCCGGCGCGTGGAGGCTCAAAAGGGATTCCAGGTAAGAACCTTGCGGACCTCAATGGCAAACCATTGCTGGCGTGGTCGATTTTGGCCGCATTGGAGTCGGGGGCCGTTGATCGCGTGATTGTTTCAACCGATAGCGCCGAAATTGCCGATGTTGCACAGAATTGGGGAGCGGAAGTGCCGTTCAAGCGGCCCGCGCCCTTAGCGAGCGATGATATTCACGCCGTTCACGTCGCGCTGCACGCTCTCGATTGGTTTGAGCAACAGGAAGGATACCTGCCTGCCGGCGTGATGATGTTATTGCCGACAAGCCCTTTACGCCTCGCCGAAGACGTTCGAGGTGCAGCGGATTTGTTCCGCGAAACAGGAGCTCCCGCAGTGGTTAGCGTGGTTGATTTGGGTAAATACATGACCAATCTGCGCTATCTTGATGGGATGAAGCTGGAACGAGTGGCGCCTAAAGAAAACCCCAACGCCCAGCGGCAGGGGCTCAGGAAATTGTACAGTGTGAATGGCTCAATCTTTCTGGCAAGACCGGGGCTGTTGAGAGAGAGCGGTACGTTCCACCTTGAAGGCGCGCTTGGCTATGAAATGGCCACCGTCAACTCGATTGATATCAATTCTTCCGAGGATTTGCGTCTCGCCAGGCAAATCAGTGAGGGATTGCACCCCTGGAATTCACGCAGAGAAGTTACGCAATGACACTACGTTCACTTATCAGCTGCGGTTCGGAAGAAGTTAGTCCCCAAACGATAGCCACAAATCCTGTCGGAGCCAAACGTATCCTTCACATCGGCGTGCATAACTCAGCCAACCGCAATGCTGGTGATACGCTGCTGTTTCCGGTCGTCCGCAAGACTTTCGATACGCTCCTGGGATCACATGAATGGGAGCTGCGCCAGGCTTGGACGGAATTCTCCATCGAGGACGCGCGACGCATTAATCGCGAGTTTGACGGCATCGTGATCGGCGGCGGGGGCCTCCTCTTGCGAGATCAGGCAGGTAGCGACGTTTCTAACAGCGGTTGGCAATGGAACAGCACGGTGGAGGCCGTGCGTGCAATTGGCATCCCGTTGATCGTTTTCGCGATCGGATACAATCGATTCCGGGGTCAAGATGACTTCGACCCGGTTTTTCGCGAGCACATAGATGCGTTGGCCTCAAAGGCGAATTTTTTCGGACTGCGAAATACCGGCTCAATTCGTGCGCTGCAGCAGTATCTGGAATTCGACCAAGCGGACACTTTGCGGCGACAGTTCTGCCCGACGAATGTGTTATGGCAACTATATCCGGAATATCGGAAACTGGCGGAGGCTCACGACACCAAAGCGGATCGTGTCCTTGCTTTCAATGCCGCTTTCGATCGCGCTAATCTCAGATTTGGAAAGGATGCAGCGGGCGTTCTAGCCAACGTGGCTGGTGCGGTTTGCACGGCACATCGGCGTGGCTGGAAGATCGTTCTTGCTGCCCATAAGACTATGGACAGGCAAATCGAACCTTATCTGGATGCGGCGGGCATTGACTACGATACGGTAGATCTGACCGACGCCGGACCTAAGGAGATAATGAAATTCTATGCACAGGTGGACTTCGCCTTTGGCATGCGGGGACATGCGCAAATGATCCCGTTTGGGCTGCGTCGGCCGATAATGTCGATCATCAGTCATGACAAGATGAGATTCTTGCTCGACGATATTGAGCGACCGGCCTGGGGCGTCGAGATAGATTCACCGGATTTGTCGGATCGACTGAATGCCGCTTTGGCCGCGGTCGAATCCGATCGGCAAAAGGTGCATACCGACATCGCCGTCGCTCAAGACATTGTTTGGAAAGAAACGATGTCCAATATGCGCAAAATCGGACAAGAACTGTCCAACACGAAGACCGTGTAAATCTCGCCTGAGGAAGTCGGAATGCCCAATCTAATTGCAGAGCTTGAAAGCATTGGTGTGCTTTCCGCGGCCCGTCTTGAGGAATATTATCCGAGAGTTAGGGATCGCGATGATGTCGCTGTTCTTCGTGATCCTGTCACTGGGGTAGTTGTACTCTCTCGCTCTGATCACATGTCCGAAAAATACTACACGGAGCGCGCAGAAAAGAACAGTTACAGCATTCATGGCGCGGAAATCGTAACGCCGAGGCTGGAGGACAATACTCGTCGTGCCGCTGAGTTTGGTGGTTATATTCGCGGTAAACGTTGGCTTGATTTCGGCTGCGGATTGGGTGGCATGCTGGATGAATTGGCTTCCGAGGCTTCCTGGGCGGCCGGTCTGGAGCCGAACAAGGAACGCGCGGCGATTGTTCGTGGCAGGGGTCATGCCGTTATTGGCGGGCTCAGCAGCTTGGAGACGGCGTCTGTCGATGTGGTAACAATGTTTCACGTGCTGGAGCACCTCACGGAACCCGTAGCGATTCTCGAGTCAGTTCGGCGCGTGCTGCGGCCAGGTGGAACGCTGCTCATTGAAGTCCCTCATGCACGAGACGCTCTGTTTACCCTATACGATTGCGAGGCATTCAAGCGGTTCACGTTCTGGAGCGAGCATCTGGTCCTCCACACGCGTCAGAGCTTGCAAGCCTTGCTGCGGCACGTGGGATACGAAGCTGTTGAAACGATGGCACAGCAACGCTATCCATTGGCCAATCATCAATACTGGCTGTCGAAAGGTAAGCCGGGAGGGCACAATGAATGGCGGTTCCTGGCTTCTCCGGCTCTTGACGCAGAATATGCGGCGTCGCTTGCAAAAGTAGACAGAACGGACACTTTGGTAACAGTCTGTGTACACCCCTAGAAATGGCCGGGAAGCGGGATACTGTGGTGTTTCATAGAGCATAGGTAAGGGATATTACAATTGGTCGGGAGGATCAGATCCAGACTTTGGAAAGGGATTTGCCTTACTTGGGATAGGTCTCCATTAAGTCTTTTTCGGCTCCGCTTGCTCTCTCGAAAACGTGCCGCAAAATTTCAGAAAGCTCAAAGCCTCATTCGGGAAATTCACGGCGTAGCCGGTGAGCGTCAACTGAAAACCCTACTTGGGCAGATTTTCGGTGGACGTCGGATAGCGGTGGTTGGCAGTGCCCCTAACATCATCGGAAAGAACCGAGGAGCGGTAATAAATTCCTATGATATCGTGGTGCGATTCAATCTTATGACCCCGTCGGGACGCGAAAGCGATCTCGGAACGAAGACCGACGTAAGATTTGTCGGCTGCACTCTGCTGGAGAGACATCAAGCCAGTTTTTCAAAGCTGGAAGAGGATTCCATACTCATAACAACTCAGAAGAACATGGAGTTTATCGGCAAAATTGGCCGTCGCGCCATGTTTTATGACAGTCGATATCCAAAGGGCGTTCTCAAGTGGATACGGGATACGTTTTGCGACCCGTTTCCGGAAGAAGACCAAATGGCGCCACCTCCTCGTTCCGGATTGGTTTTTGTATCTATGCTGTTGAAATACGGAAACCCTGCCTACGTCAGGCTCTTTGGTTTTTCCGCTAAGGTCGATGACGCGATGACAGCGATCAACTATAAGGGGGAGGGGGATATACAATATGACCCCTCGCAATATAAAATAAATCATTGCAGTCCCTCCCATGAGCTGAAAGCCTTACTTTCTCTTGAATATGCGCGAGTTATTGACATTGAGACTTAATGCTTGACGTCGGTATGCGCGCGCTCGCAACCTGACCTTGCCCCGTTGAAATAATCCATTTTGAAGTAAGCTCTGGCCCATCGAGA
>NZ_JBMDIL010000034.1:0-3120 GCF_057808655.1 Rhizobium sp. FG96
ACCCAAAACCGCTGGAGCGAACTCAAAACTGGATAAAACTTGGGGGCAAGGTCAAGGTGAATACGAGATAACGGATATCAATCAGGCATATCTGGAGCGTGGGAAACTACGGGTATCCATTATGGGACGCGGTTATGCTTGGCTCGACACGGGCACTCCGGAGAGCCTGCTGGAAGCAGGAGAGTTCGTTCGTACGTTGGAAAAACGACAAGGGTTTAAGATCGCCTGTCCGGAGGAAATCGCCTTGGCAATGAATTTTATCTCGCGTGAACAATTCACATTAATTGCAGAACGAGCTGGCAAAGGAGACTACGGCAGCTATTTGAGGCGGTTGGTACTATGAAGTGCTTCGCCTTTCGCCATGTACCGATCACGCTTGCCATATCTCGGCATCAATCACGCCAAGATATGGTCGTTGACAGGTTGGCATCCTCGAACGAGTTGTGAGCTGCTCTAGCTATCCGGACCGAACCGATCTTATCGACCCTTAAAGTAATCACTAGCCACTTTCTCGCGGTGTTGAATACTCATGATTTCCGCACTAAGTTCACGAGCTAGTCTGCTATATTTTCTGCGCCATTTTGCTACAGGAAAGAGCAATAGCCGTCTGGTTCGCGCTGCGCGAAGACTCCACCTTAGATACACCAAGTAGTTGTTCCGCGGTGCCACAGTACTAACCGCAGCTACTTGACGTGTAGGATTCGGGTGTACTTCTCTTAGCTTTGCAAGCGGACGCGCTAGAACTAGAAGTTCACTAATAGCGGCGCGCCGTGGAGAATACGCAGACACTGCCTCCAGTCCCGCCAGACGCATGTCTTGAACCTTCTCGGGATTGTCCAGGAGGTTTTTAACGGCCTCGTAACAGGCATCGGGATCCGTGGTATCTACGAAAGTAGCGTTGACATCGTCGATCGCATACTCGTCCGCTCCACCTGCTTTTGGAACGACCGACAACGCACCGCAGGCCATAGCTTCCGCGGCGGTGCGACCGAAGGCTTGATAGTCTGACAAGTCTATAAAGATATCAGTTTGTTGCAGGAGCTGAGCCACTGCCGGACGATGAAGGACGCCGACGTTTCGAAACGCAAAGTCCCGCGGCAAATCAAGATAGGACGCGTCATTGGGATCGCAACCAAAGACGCTTATAGAGATTTTGTCAGAGTAGTACTGGCTGAGGCGCTTGAGAAGCTGCATAGTTCGAAGAGCGCCACGCCGAGGCGTCTTAGGTCGTATCATTGCAGTGATGCGAATACTGCTGGTCGCCCGTTTGGATAGGGCTGTCTTATAGACGTCGTGATCTATGCTTGGTAGAACCTTCTGGACCTCGACACCATGATTTAATCTGACCTGCTCTCGGATCCAGTTAGTTTTCGCAAACAGAACGGCATGAGGAACAAGAGTGTAGGACTCCCTTGCTGCGTGCCATTTCTCGCTGCCCTCTTCGAAGAAGAGTGGCTCATAGTCCTGAACATAGTAGGCCGGGAGTATCCAAGGACAGTCATCAACAATCGCCTTCAGCAACCGGACAGACTTGTAAATCGTTGCAACGACAACGTCGAAGGTAGAAGCCGCCTTAGTTAACGACCCTGGCGTGTAACCGATGAACATCTGTGAAGCGCCAGGAACATCACTATAGAGCCTGCAAAAATGAGCATGGTGCTCCTCCATAACAGCGATGCTCACCTCAACTCCTAAGCGGCGAGCTGCCGTGGCTTCCTGAACGACAGAGTGTGCACCGCCACCACCGCCCCTACCGGGAAGGAGGAACAGGATCTTTTGCGAAGTAAGCAGACGCAGAGCAGCGCCCTGAGTCTCCAGCCCTAAGCTCTTTTTGATGCGGCCGCGCACGACGTCCATATCCCGGGTGTCTTTGACTTCCGAAGTGAGTACCTCCATCCTCGCTTTACCGTGTTTGCTGTTCAGCGCTTTCCGGCCGGCTTTTGAAAGTGCGATACGGCGCTCATGCCCGAAGCTCTTGGACTTCGCATGAAATACATAGGTGTCGTCAGCGTAAGCGAGGGCGTAGCCCGCGTCTTGCGCTCGGATACAAAAGTCATTTTCCTCACCATAGCCGGTTGGGAATGCCTTCTCATCCATATAACCAATTGAATTGATGACCTCTCGTCGGATCATAAAGCAAAAGCCATTCACGAATCTCGTCCGAGGATAATCTCTGCGACTAGAAGCCAACACAAGCTGAGCCATATCGGCTGCTGTCATCCCATTCGGGAGAGCGTTAATCGCAAACTTCCCGCTCTCGTCATAGAGGTCGGGTACACTCTGCCAGTTTGCTGCATTGGAAAGCGGGCCGCAAATGCCAATATTACCAGAGGAATGCATGCAACGCACCAGTCCGTCTGCCCAATGAGGAGTGACGATCGTGTCGCTATTCAACGTAACAATATAAGGCGCGGTTGAAGCTCTGAGGCCGTCATTAACTGTAACCGTGTATCCCATATTACGCTCGTGTTCGGCCAGTATGAACGAGACTCGTTCGTGCGACAGGTCATTGACCGCGCCTCTTAGCCAAGCCGTTGTCTCAGGGTCCGAGCCATCGTTGACTACAATCACTCGCAATTGATAGTCTGATGGAGCCTGCGATAACGAGGTAAGACAGACTTTCACATCGTCCAGGGCGTTGTAGACCGGAACAACGATATCTATTTGTCCCAGAAAGCCTTCGCGATCAATTGACACGGCGGCTGCTTCCATCGTTTTTGTTGCGCTATTCTCTTCAAAATGCACGAGGGGATTGAGCCCAGCTAAGGCCACACTGGGGTTCGCACGCAGATACTCCCGCGTATTGAAATTGGGACCTGGGTCATAACCAATGAATGCGCCGACCTTGGAATAATGCTCCGCAGCCGAAAGACCAAACTTTGGCACATCCGGATAGCGAGACAAATACCATTCCGCATCCATATGGCCACTTCTTGCGCATGCGGCAACGACCGCCGGCTCTATTCGCGACATGTCAAACATCCCCCGATTACGTCATGCAACTACGACAAGCATCAAAAAATGCTAATCATTCGATCCCATAGATGGCACCATTTTTCAATAGTTGGAGTGCTCCCCGTTTCACCGGACAGGTCGGCTAGATTGATTTAGCCCTGATGA
>NZ_JBMDIL010000035.1:0-2558 GCF_057808655.1 Rhizobium sp. FG96
CGTAAGCCTCCGGTGAAGGCCACAGGTCAGGCAGCTTGAGCTTCTGACGCTGGCGACGTCCAATTCCAAGGCAGAAGTTGCTCCAGACGGGTGATCGGCGTGTCTGCTATGCGGGCAAGAACATCGGCCAGCCACGCCTGTGGATCGATGTCGTTGAGTTTTGCCGTCATGATCAGCGTGGCCATGAAGGCGGCACGATCTGCGCCGCGGTCTGATCCGGCGAAGAGCCAGGACTTCCTGCCGAGTGCGAAGCCTCTGAGCGCTCGTTCGGCGGCATTGTTCGTCAGGCAGATTCTGCCGTCCTCCAGGAATGACGTGAAGCCATTCCAACGCTTGAGCATGTAGTCGATCGCCTCTGCGACCGGAGAACTGCGTGAGAGCTTTGCCCGCTCGGTTTGAAGCCAGGCCTGCAGATCATCGACGAGCGGCAGGCTTTCCTTGCGGCGACGTTCCAGGCGTTGATCGGCGTCAAGGCCGTTGATCTCGCGCTCGATATCGAACAGTGCGTCGATCCGTTTGACGGCTTCGAGCGCCATAGGCGAGATCGGCGCGGCGTTCTTTCCACGCTTGGCGTTTGCGGCAATGTCGGCGAGCACGAAGAACTTGCGCCGTGAGTGTGCCCAACATAGCGCCTGCGTCAGGGGCTCGGGATCACGATCAACCTTGAACAGCGGATTGTAGCCGCCATAAGCGTCCGCCTGCAGAATGCCGGTGAAGGTCTTCAGGTGGCGCTCCGGATGCTCCTGCCGTCGATCGCGCGAGGCATAATAAAGGGCGGCCGGCGGGGAGAGGCCTCCGAACGGTCGATCGTCCCGGACATAGGTCCAGATGCGGCCCGTATCGGTCTTTCCCTTGGCCAGGATCGGCACGGTCGTGTCGTCGCCGTGCAGACGTTCGGCAGCAAGGACATGCGCCTCGATTAGGGAGTGGATAGGCTTCAGCGCCGCGGCACATGCTCCGACCTGATCGGCCAGCGTCGATAAGCTGAGGTCGACGCCCTCGCGGGCGTAGCGTTCGCTCTGGCGGTTGAGTGGCTGGTGCTGGGCGAACTTCTCGAACAGGATCACCGCCAGCAGGTTCGGCCCTGCAAAACCGCGGGGTGTCACATGGAATGGTGCCGGCGGCTGCGTGATCTTCTCACACTCGCGGCAGGTAAACTTCTCCCGCACCGTCTGGATGACCTTCCACTGACGCGGTACGACCTCCAGGGTCTCGGTGATGTCCTCGCCAAGCTTCGACAACTTGGCCGATCCGCAGCAGGTGCAATTCGTGGGAGCGGCGATAACGACGCGTTCGCGTGGCAGGTGTTCGGGAAAGGGCTTGCGTGATGGGCGCTTGCGCTCGAACGCTTTGACGGCTGAGGCCTTGGCGGCGATTTCCGCGACCAATTCATCTTCACCGGCGTCTGCCTCGAGTTCCTCGAGCTGCAGTTCCATCTGCTCCAGGAGCCGCGCCTTACGCTCGGACCGGCTGCCGTAGAGTTCACGGCGAACCTTGTCGATCTCCAGCTTCAGCCGAGCGATCAGCGCCTCGGAATGCGATACGAGTGCCTTCGCGCTGGCGGCTTCTGCCTTGGCGGTCGACGCTTCTGCTTCGGCTGCGACACGTCGAGCGCGTTCCTGGGCCAGCAGTGCAAGCGCACTGGCAAGGTCGTCCGGAAGCTCTTCGGTCGCATTGCTCATGACAGGATGGAATCATATTCGACCCCATCATTCCAGTGTTTTTGCTTATCCGGCCGACGTTGGCCGCCAGGTCTTTTGCGGCATCCGCCAGTCGATGCCCTCCAGCAGATAACCGAGCTGCGCAGGCGTGATCACTACCGTGCCATCGGCCGCTGAAGGCCAAATGAAGCGTCCTCGCTCGAGCTTCTTCGTGAACAGGCAAGCTCCCTGGCTGTCATGCCAGATCACCTTGATCAAGCCACCGCCTCGGCCGCGGAATACGAACAGGTGACCGCACATCGGGTCGCGCTTTAGCGCCTCCTGCACCATCAACGACAGACCGGGGAAGCCTTTGCGCATATCGGTGTGGCCCGTCGCCAACCAGACCTTCACTCCACTCGGAACCGGGATCATCGCAGCCCCAGCACGCAATCGAGTATCCGGCCAAGCGCTTCCGTGTCGATGTCGCTATCCACGCGGACGCGTCGGCCCCGACCAAGTTCGATTGTTACATCACTGCGCTTCCGACGAGGATGGAATTTGGTGGGTGGTTCCGGCTGAGCGGGGGAGACTGTCGAAGCGGCCTCGGACACGATCACCGGCACCAAAGCCGCAGTGTCAGATCTTGGCTCCTCGATCCGACAAAGCTCTTTGCGCCAACGGAACAACTGGCTGACATGGATGCCGGCCGCGCGGGCAATCTCGGAGATGACCGCGTCTGGCTCAAAGCACGCAGCGACGAGCCGCTCTTTATCTTCGCGTGACCAACGCCGACGGCGCTCCACAGACGTGATCACCTCAATTGGATGCTTCGTCATATGACTACTCCTAGTGTTTCCACCAGGACTCGCAGTCAGCAGGCCGTCATCGCAAGACGGCCTTCACCGTGGGCTTACG
>NZ_JBMDIL010000036.1:0-1623 GCF_057808655.1 Rhizobium sp. FG96
TGTAGCCACAAAGTTAGAATGTCCTGTTTCTGCAAAGTTGGAATGTCACACTCCCCGGGTCTGAAGGATGCGTGGGAGATTGCAGATGGGATTGATAGCGATGAGCGAGCGCGATCTGCAGCGGATTGAGATTTTATCGAAGGTGGCCGCTGGCCGGATGACGACGGTGTCAGCGGCGCATGTGCTTGACCTGAGCGAGCGCCAGGTGCGCCGACTTCTGGAACGGATACGGATTGGCGGCGCGGCATCGATCCGCCACAAGGCGATTGGCCGGCCATCGAACAACCGGATCAGCGACGGCGTTCGGGACTATGCGATGACGCTGGTTCGCGAACGTTATGCGGATTTCGGCCCGACGTTGGCGACGGAGAAGTTGGCTGAGCGCGATGGCTTGCGGGTGTCACGCGAGACGGTGCGCGGTTGGATGTCCGAGGCCGGACTGTGGCTGTCGCGCAAGCAGCGCCGGACGTTTCACCAGCCGCGGCTTCGACGCGAGGCTTATGGCGAGTTGGTGCAGATCGACGGATCGGAGCATCGCTGGTTCGAGGATCGCGGGCCGCCTTGCTCGCTGCTGGTGTTTGTCGACGATGCGACCGGCAGGCTGATGCAGCTGCGTTTCGTGCGCTCGGAAAGTGCCTTCACCTACTTCGAGGCGCTGGAACTCTATCTCCACCGTCACGGCGCGCCGATTGCCTTTTATTCGGACAAGCATTCGGTGTTCCGGGTGGCGAAGAAGGATGCCAAAGGTGGCCAGGGCATGACCCAGTTCGGGCGTGCACTTTGCGAGTTAAACATCGAGATTCTATGCGCAAATTCGAGCCAGGCCAAGGGTCGTGTCGAACGCATGAACCGGACGCTGCAGGACCGCCTGGTCAAGGAGCTCAGGCTTTGCGGCATCGACAGCATGGAGGCCGGCAACGCGTTTTTGCCGGACTTCATGGAGGACTACAATGCGCGTTTTGCGGTTACCCCTGCCCGGTCTGATGATCTGCATCGGCCGCTGAATCTGGCGCCAGATCGGTTGACGGAGATCCTGTGCAAACGCGAGCAGCGCTATGTTGGATCGCAGCTGACGTTTTCGTTCGAGCGCCAGCGGATCATGCTGGAGGAGACCGATGTGACGCGTGGGCTGGTGGGGCGCTATGTCGAGACCTATGCCTATGCCGACGGTCGTCTGGATGTGCGGTGGAAAGGCTACTCCCTGCCCTACACGGTGTTCGACAAGGACCAGCGGGTGACGCATGCCGCGATCACCGAGAACAAGCGGTTGGGTGATGTTCTGGCCTATATCAAGGAGCGCCAGGAGCAGCAGGACAAGCCGAAGGTGAAGAGCAGCAGTGACAAGAATGGCTACGTCAAACGGGCTCGCGGACCTGGCCGGCGGAAGGATTTCATGAACGATCCGGCAGTGATCGCACGGCGCCAGAAAGCATTGTCGCGACAGCAGGCTGCGGAGTGAGGCGTGTCAAAGCTAAAGCCGAAGAGGTGTATTTACCACCCGCCCCGATCTGATCTTGCAACCGGGATCAGCCGCTCAGATCGGGGCTGACCGTTGTGCCGTGTGATGACCACGCGGACATTTCTACCTTGCAAACCGCCGGACATTCCAACTCTCCCGCCACA
>NZ_JBMDIL010000037.1:0-1615 GCF_057808655.1 Rhizobium sp. FG96
GGAGACGGTGAGCTTTTTAGCTTCAGCCATAGTTGTTACCCTCAATTCTTATCGTTTGTGGCCGGTGTCGAGATGGCGTTCCATGAACACCGAATAGCGCGACATGCCGAAGCAGAAAATCCAGAAGACGAAGCCAGCAAAGATCAATCCTGTCAACGGTGTGACTGCCGAGGCCCAGTTGCCGTCGGAGAAGTTCAGGCGAACGATGCCGAGCAGGTCGAACATGCTGATGATCGACACCAGCGACGTGTCCTTGAACATACCAATGAACGTGTTGACGATGCCAGGGATGACGAGCTTGATCGCCTGCGGCAAAATGATCAGCCGCATCTTCTGCCAATAGCCGAGCCCGAGTGAATCGGCGCCCTCATATTGACCCTTCGCAATGGCCTGCAGGCCGCCGCGGATGACTTCGGCCATATAGGCGGACGCGAAGATCGATACGCCGATGACGGCGCGGATCAGCTTGTCGACATTCCAGCCCTGCGGCAGGAACAGCGGCAGCATGACGCTCGCCATGAACAGGACGGTGATCAGCGGAATGCCGCGGATCACCTCGATGAAGATGACGCAGACCATCTTGACGACCGGCATCTGCGAACGCCGTCCGAGCGCCAGGATGATGCCGAAGGGCAGCGACACGGCGATACCGACGAAGGAAACGACGAGCGTCACCAAGAGGCCGCCCCAGAGCGGCGTCTCGACGATCTCGAGACCGAAGCCGCCGTAAAGCAGCCAGATCGACACGAGCGGCAAGGCAACGAACAGCAGCAGCGCGTTCAGGCCCTTGCGCGGCATCGACGGGATCAGCATCGGCGTCAGCAGCGCTGCGAACATGATGAACACCAGCGTCGGGCGCCAGCGCTCGTCGAGCGTATAGCGGCCATAGACGAACTGATCGAGCTTGGCGTTGACGAAGGCCCAGCAGGCGCCGCTCCATCCATCAGGCTGCGTGCCGCCCTGGACGGTCGTGGCGCAGAAGGTGCGGTCGGTGCCGGTCCAGACGGCCTGGATGAACAGCCAATTGATCATATGCGGCAGCACCCAAGCGAGTGCTGCGATCGCAATCACCGTCAGCACGATGTCCTTCGGTGTTGCGAGCAGGTTGCGCCTGATCCAGGCGATTGCGCCGCGCTGGCTTGCCGGAGCCGGTTCTGGCTCCAGCATGGCATTGCGGACGAAAGAAATGTTCGAGCCGGACATCTTATCTCTCCACCAGTGCCATTTTGGCGTTGAACCAGTTCATGAACAGCGAGGTGAGCACGCTGAGCCCGAGATAGACGACGATCCAGACGACGACGACCTCGATCGACTGGCCGGTCTGGTTGAGTGTCGTCCCCCCGACGGCAACGAGATCCGAGAAGCCGACGGCGATTGCCAGCGACGAATTCTTGGTCAGGTTCAGATACTGGCTGGTGAGCGGCGGAATGATGATGCGGAAGGCCTGCGGCACGACGACGAGGCGGGTGACCGAGGACGGATGCAGGCCGAGTGCACCGGCTGCCTCCGACTGGCCCTTCGGCACACCGCGGATACCGGCACGCACGATCTCGGCGATGAAGGCGGCGGTGTAGAAGGACAATGCCAAAAACAGCGACATGAATTCCGGGCCGAC
>NZ_JBMDIL010000038.1:0-1533 GCF_057808655.1 Rhizobium sp. FG96
CTAGCAGGGTGTTGAAGAAGTCAATCGCGTTCGCACACGAAGCCGGAATCGTCTCCGTTGTGGATATAGATATGCCCGACAAGGCGTCCAGCGGAGCCAAGTGCTGCCCATCCGCGACCACAGACCGGGTCATTCTCGTCTTGTCCTTCCCACGAGAACTCCGCACAGGCTGATCCACTGCGCGTGCTGTAGCGGACATCGAGAAAGCCCTTAAGAGCAACGAATGCGATTTCGCCGTCGGCCGGGCCCTGGAATGTTAGATGCGCCTCTTCGACGAGATCGAGGGCGTCATTGTCCCAGTTGTCCATCTCGACGATGCGCCAACGACCGGCGAAGGCCTTGGCGAAAGCAGGAACTCTCGCCATCAGCCTGTCTCCGTCATGAGCTTCGGCAGCCGCACCAGATTGTAGGCGGCGGCCGCGAAGGTGAAAGCCCATCCCACCCGGTCGCGACCGCGGAACTTTGTCTTGTCCTGCCCGGCGACGGTTTTGATCCAGCCGAACGCCTCTTCGATACGCTTGCGAATGCGTAGGCTGACCTTATAGCCGGGATGGCGTGTCGTGCGTCCGTCGATAGCCGAGCGGCGACCATTGACGTTCTGTGCCACGTGGGGCGTCACCTTCATCGACCGCAAATCTCTGACGAAGTCTTTCGTGTCATAAGCCTTGTCGGCACCAAGCGTGATTGCCTGTGGCCGGTCGCAGAAGGGTTCAATCATGTGAAGAGCCGCGATGCGTTCGGCATAACCGGTTGCTTTTGTCAGATAAGCGTTGACCAGAAGACCATGGCGGTTCTCCATTAGACCATGCCCCATGAAGGACAGCTTGGCCTCCTTGCCCTTTCCCTTCCTGTACAGCTTCGCATCCGGATCGGTCGTTGATGCATGCGTCTCGTTGGAACGCTTTTCGCCATGGAAGTCTGCTTCTGCGTTGCGACCGCTCTCCGATGGCGGTTTGTCCGAACCGTCCTTCGGCTTGAAGCTCTTCATCGACGCCCAGGCTTCGATCAGTGTGCCATCGACAGAGAAATGGTCTGTTGACAGCAGCCGCTTTACCTTGGGCTGGGAAAGAATTGCACCCAGAAACTTCGCAGCGATGTCACCATCAAGCAATCGGTCGCGGTTTTTCGAAAACACTGAATGGTCCCAGGCGGGATCGTCAATGCCGATGTCGACGAACCAGCGGAAGAGAAGGTCGTATTCCAACCGCTCCATCAGAAGTCGCTCAGAACGGATCGAATAGAAGGCTTGCATAAGCATGGCGCGCAGAAGCTTTTCTGGCGCGATCGACGGTCGCCCGATCGGTGAATAAAGCGCTGCAAAATCTTGTTCCAATAAAACGAGCGCTTCGTTCACGATCTGCCGGATGGCCCGTAGGGGATGATCTTTTCGAACACGAACCTCCAGATCCACATAGCTGAAGAGTTCGCCTGTCCTCACATCGCCGCCGCGCATCCATCAGCTCCAAATCGCCATACAGCGAGTGAATCACGACAACAGCATATGTGCCAGCGCCTTTTTCAACGGCCTGCTAG
>NZ_JBMDIL010000039.1:0-1319 GCF_057808655.1 Rhizobium sp. FG96
TGAACTGCCCCCCATTTCGACCGGACAGTCGGCATAAGCAGAAAGGCTCAAGCACAGGCTTGAGGACAGGCTTATGTCTAACGAGTATCGACACGTTGAATTGCTGACGGGTGATGTTCGCCGCAGGCGATGGACAACCGAGCAAAAGCTGACGATCATTGAACAGAGTTTCGAACAAGGCGAGACGGTATCGTCCACCGCTCGCCGCCATGGCGTCGCGCCCAATCTGCTTTATCGGTGGCGCAGGCTCTTGAGCGAGGGAGGTGCTGCAGCCGTGGATTCTGACGAGCCGGTGGTCGGCAATTCGGAAGTGAAGAAGCTGGAAGATCGCGTCCGCGAGTTGGAGCGCATGCTCGGCCGTAAGACGATGGAGGTCGAAATCCTCCGCGAAGCCCTTTCCAAAGCGGACTCAAAAAAACGGATATCGCGGCCGATCTTGTTGCCGAAGGACGGTTCGCGATGAAGGCCGTCGCAGACACACTGGGCGTCTCCCGTGCCAACCTCATCGAGCGGCTGAAAGGCAAAGCAAAGCCGCGTGGGTCATACCACAAGGTCGAGGATGCAGAGCTTCTGCCCGCCATTCGAAGGCTGGTGGATCAAAGGCCAACCTATGGCTATCGGCGGATCGCCGCGCTCCTCAATCGCGAAAGGCGAGCCGCCGATAAGCCTGTCGTCAACGCCAAACGGGTCCATCGCATCATGGGCAACCACGCCATGCTGCTGGAGAAGCATACGGCCGTTCGCAAGGGCCGCATCCATGATGGCAAGGTCATGGTTATGCGCTCCAACCTGCGCTGGTGCTCGGACGGGCTGGAGTTCACCTGCTGGAATGGCGAGGTCATTCGTCTCGCCTTCATCATCGACGCCTTCGACCGGGAGATCATCGCTTGGACGGCGGTAGCCAATGCAGGAATTTCCGGCTCAGACGTGCGCGACATGATGCTGGAGGCGGTTGAGAAACGCTTCCAGGCAACTCGAGCACCGCATGCTATCGAGCATCTCTCGGACAACGGTTCGGCTTATACAGCACGGGAAACCAGGCTATTTGCCCAGGCGCTCAATCTGACGCCCTGCTTCACCCCGGTGGCCAGCCCGCAGTCGAACGGAATGTCCGAGGCATTCGTCAAAACCCTGAAGCGGGATTACATCCGCATCTCTGCACTACCGGACACCGAAACGGCGCTCCGGCTCATCGACGGATGGATCGAGGACTACAACGAAATCCATCCACATTCAGCGCTCAAGATGGCTTCCCCTCGGCAGTTCATCAGGGCTAAATCAATCTAGCCGACCTGTCCGGTGAAACGGGGAGCACTCCA
>NZ_JBMDIL010000004.1:0-482244 GCF_057808655.1 Rhizobium sp. FG96
ACGGCCATCCCTCCCAAACAGTCAACAGCGCAATGGAGAAAATTCCGAAGTTTCTTGTAGCAGGCTGTTTTAAAAGGATAATTCGGAACAAGAATGTTTCGGACGCCATTCGGACATCGAATCCGGCTATCTCCCAGCATCCCCGCACCCCGCCACCCCTTCAAAATTGTGGGGCGCCATCATTCTGCCCTGACAGGATCACAATCCGGTGGTCTGAAGGGCGCGCAGGATTCGAGCGAGTTTCGGCCTCTATATAAGGGCGGCCCTCATGATTTGACTCGCATGCTCAAAATATGCACATCTTCGCCCAAGCCGGTCAGGCCCCGAAGAAGCCCATGAAAGGACGCGGATAAAGCTGCCATGATGACGGAGAAGATGATGATCCGCTCGTTGGGCAACGAGCCGCCGCTTCTCGCCGATGGCAGACGTGCGCCCGACAAGCGCGAGGTTTCGCTGCGCTGGCTTTCGGGCACGTTCCTCACAGGCATCACTTCCAGCATACTCATGGGCGTTGCGCTCTTTGCCGCCCTCGACGGTCGCCAGCAGCTGGCAATCCCGGCGGAAGCCTATGCGAATATCAATGGCGACGCACATGAGGACACGGCGGTCACCCGCGGCGGGCGTCTCATTGCTCCGGCAATCGCCGCCAAACCATCGGACAAGGCGATTATGGAAGTGTCGACCGTCGTTCACGACGGCGACAAGGAAGTGGTCCGCCGCCAGCCCTTCTCGCATGTGAAGATGCGGCTTGCCGCCAATCATGTGGCGACCGAGGACTATCCCGACTTCGACGCGCTCTCGATCTTCTCCGCCGACGAGCCGCAGCCGGCCCCCGCCCAGCGCACCGGCGCGATCTATGGCTCTGATGTCGAATCCGAAGTAGCGCTGAAATCCGTCCCCTTCCCGACCGGCAAGAGCGACCTGAAGGTCGCGCCCGGCATGTCGCTCGACGAGATCGAGGAAAACGTCCGCTCCAACGGTTCGGTGCTAACCGACGGCGCCTCGCAGGTGGCCGCCCTCTATTATGTCGATCCGCAGCGCTTCTCCAACGAAGACAACGACGTCGATCTGACCGCTGGTCTTTCGGCCCGTGTCCTCGAACAGAACATGACGGTCTCGGCGCCGGAATCGATCACACCGCAGACCGAAGAATTTGCCGACGACATCATTCCGGCCCGCCAGAACGTGCCGATCGCCAAGGCGCTGACCGATGCCGGCTATCCCGACCCGCAAGCGAAGATGCTTTCCGGTTATCTGTCGCAGCCGCTCGGCAGCGAGGATCTGTCGAAGGGCGACGTGCTGCGCATCGGCATCATCCAGAAGGGCGAACAGGCAAAGCTGATCCGCGCCAGCGTCTATCGCGGCACGCGGCATCTTGTGACGATCGCGCTCGATGACAAGGGCCGCTTCGTCGTTGCCAGCGAACCGCCGATGCTGGATGCCGTCGCCACCGCCTTCAGCGACGACTCCCTCTCTGTCCCATCAGGACAGAACCTGCCGCGCGTCTATGACGGCATCTATCGCGCGGCGCTGTCCTACGGCATGACCAAGGACATGACGGCGCTGATCATCAAGCTGCTGGCCGCCAATGTGGACTTCCAGGCGCAGCTGAAATCCACGGACTTCCTCGAAGCCTTCTTCTCTGTCGCCGACTCGACCGGCAAGGCCACCGACGATTCCGAACTGCTCTATGTCAACGCCCGCTTCGGCGACACGGCGATCCGCTTCTACCGCTTCCAGGCCGATGACGGCAGCGTCGATTACTTCGACCAGGACGGCAAGAGCATCCGCCAGTTCCTGCTGCGCAACCCGGTTCCGAACGGCATCTTCAAATCTGGCTTCGGCATGCGCCGTCACCCGATCCTCGGCTTTGCCCGCATGCATACCGGCGTCGACTGGGCTGCCCCGCGCGGCACGCCGATCATCGCGACCGGCAACGGCGTCGTCGAGAAGGCAGGCTGGGATTCCGGCGGTTACGGCAACCAGACGATCGTGCGCCATGCCAATGGCTATGAATCCTCCTACAATCACCAGAGCGCCATCGCCAAGGGTGTCGTTCCCGGCGCCAAGGTTCGCCAGGGCCAGGTGATCGGCTGGGTCGGCACGACAGGTGAATCGACCGGTCCGCACCTACATTACGAAATGATCGTCAACGGCACCAAGGTCGATCCGCTGCGCATCCGCCTGCCGGGCGGAAAATCGCTGGATGGCGATGCGCTCGCCAAATTCCAGGACGAACGCAAGCGCATCGACACGCTGCTGAACAACCAGCCCGTCGATCAGGTTGCCAGCAAGTAGCCTTTACTACTCCAGGCGGCGGCAATGCTCCCGAAGGCCAGTAGAATTCATCCCTGAAAATTTCGATTCAAGTAGAATCTATTTGAAGTAGAATATTCGAAAGTGATTCGGCATCGGTTTAGCTAAATGATTTGGCGGGCGACATGGAATCGAGCGATGCATTCGAAAAGTGGGCTTTGTGCAAGGCGCATGAAATCCTTTCGAAAGAAGGATTTCTTCTGATGGACGCGGCACAGGCCCTCGACAAGAAGAGAACCAAATCCAACGCATTTCTGCTGCGCAACGCCATTGCCCGCTCCCTGATGGAAGCGGCGAGCCTTCGCAGCCTTCCGGCAGCCGGCGAAACCGCTTGAACCGTCCGGAATCGTCATTGCCCGCGGGCAATGAAAAATGCCGCCCCGGCTCTGCAGCGGGACGGCATCACTCCATTCTGTCCTGATCCGGCGGTTATGCCGCTTCGCTGACATTCTGCCGGGTGCGGAACAGCAGCCGGTCGGAGCCGTTCGTCACCTTGACCAGCGAACCATCCGGCACTTCGCCCGACAAGATCTGTTCAGCCAGCGGGTCCTGAACGTATTTCTGGATCACCCGCTTCAGCGGACGTGCGCCATAGACAGGATCATAGCCCTTGTTGGCCAGCCAGTTGCGGGCATCCTCGTCGAGATCGATGACGATCTTGCGCTCGGACAGCAATGCTACCAGCCGCTTCAGCTGGATATCGACGATCGCGCCCATTTCCTCCCGCTTCAGGCGGTGGAACAGGATGATTTCGTCGACACGGTTCAGGAACTCCGGACGGAAATGCGCCTTGACGACATCCATCACCTGTTCGCGAACGTTTTCGCTGTCTTCACCCTCGGAGAGCTGGGTCAGATAGTCAGCACCGAGATTCGACGTCATGATGATCATCGTGTTGCGGAAATCGACCGTGCGGCCCTGACCATCGGTCAGGCGTCCGTCGTCGAGAACCTGCAGCAAGATGTTGAAGACATCGGGATGCGCCTTCTCGATCTCGTCGAACAGCACGACCTGATAAGGCCGGCGGCGGACGGCTTCCGTCAGCGCACCACCTTCATCATAGCCGACATAGCCGGGAGGCGCGCCGATCAGCCGGGCCACGGAGTGCTTCTCCATGTACTCCGACATGTCCATGCGCACCATCGCCGTCTCGTCGTCGAAGAGGAAGCGGGCGAGCGCCTTCGTCAGCTCCGTCTTGCCGACGCCGGTCGGGCCGAGGAAGATAAACGAGCCGATCGGCCGGTTCGGATCCTGCAGGCCGGCACGGGCGCGGCGGACAGCGCGCGATACGGCCTGAACCGCATCACCCTGACCGATGACCGATTTCGCCAGCTCATCTTCCATCCTGAGCAGCTTGTCGCGTTCGCCTTCAAGCATCTTGTCGACGGGAATGCCGGTCCAGCGCGAGACGACATGGGCGATATTGTCGGGGGTCACGACCTCCTGCACCATCGCACCGCGATCGCCATCCTGCTTTTCAGCATCGGCGAGCTGCTTTTCGAGCTCGGGAATGACCCCATAGGTCAATTCGCCGGCACGCTGGAATTCCCCCTTGCGCTGGGCAATCGCCAGTTCGTTGCGGGCATCATCGAGCTGCTTCTTCAGGTCGGCGGCGAGGCCGAGCTTCTGCTTTTCCGCCTGCCAGCGCGCGGTCAGCGCATCGGCCTGTTCCTCCAGATCGGTTACCTCGGTCTCCAGCCGCTTCAGACGGTCGGCCGATGCAACATCGGTTTCCTTCTTCAGCGCCTCGCGCTCGATCTTCAGCTGCATGATGCGGCGATCGAGCTCATCGAGCTCTTCCGGCTTGGAATCGACCTGCATGCGCAGGCGCGCTGCCGCCTCGTCCATCAGGTCGATGGCCTTGTCAGGCAGGAAACGGTCGGTGATGTAGCGGTTCGACAGGGTCGCAGCCGCAACCAGGGACGAATCCGAGATGCGGACCTTGTGATGCTGCTCGTATTTTTCCTTCAGACCACGCAGGATCGAGATCGTATCCTCGACCGTCGGCTCGTCGACGACGACGGGCTGGAAGCGGCGGGCAAGGGCCGGATCCTTCTCGACATGCTTACGATACTCGTCGAGCGTGGTGGCACCAACGCAGTGAAGCTCGCCGCGGGCAAGCGCCGGCTTCAGGAGGTTCGACGCATCCATGGCGCCATCGGCCTTGCCGGCACCGACGAGCGTATGCATTTCGTCGATGAACAGGATGATCTCGCCGTTCTCGGACTGAACTTCGTTCAGCACCGCCTTCAGGCGTTCCTCGAATTCACCACGGAACTTCGCACCGGCAATCAGCGCGCCCATGTCGAGCGCCATCAGCTTCTTGTCCTTCAGGCTTTCGGGCACGTCGCCATTGACGATGCGCAGCGCCAAGCCTTCGACGATCGCCGTCTTGCCGACGCCGGGTTCACCGATCAGGACCGGGTTGTTCTTGGTGCGGCGCGACAGGACCTGGATCGTGCGGCGGATTTCGTCGTCGCGGCCGATCACCGGATCGAGCTTGCCCTCACGCGCCTCAGCCGTGAGATCGCGCGCGTATTTCTTTAGGGAGTCGAAGCCCTGCTCCGCGTTGGCGGAATCGGCAGTGCGGCCCTTGCGGATCTCGTTGATGACCTGGTTGAGGCTCTGGGCCGAAACGCCGGCATTTTTCAGCGTGATCGCCGTCGATGCCGAAGATTCGATCGCCAGTGCCTGCAGCAGGCGCTCGACGGTCACGAAGCTGTCACCGGCCTTCTTGGCGGCTTCCTCGGCGGTCGAAAAGACCTTCGCAAGCGGTGCAGCGAGATAGATGTTGCCGTTGCCGCCGGAAATCTTGGGAAGCTTCGCAAGCGCAGCGTCATTGGCCAGCCTGGCGGCCTTGGCGTCGCCGCCGGCACGCTCGATCAGCGAGGCAGCCATGCCCTGATCGTCGTCAAGCAGCACTTTCAGCACATGCTCGGGCGTGAATTGCTGATGGCCCTGGGCCAGGGCGTAAGTCTGAGCGGACTGGACGAAACCGCGTACGCGCTCGGAATATTTCTCGATATTCATACTGTACCTCCATGGATCGCCCTGCCCTGCAAGAGGCGCAGACCGATGATTGAGATTGAGCTCCCTGTAAAGGCAAGCCCGGCTTCACCGCTTTGGGATTCCGGCGAAGCAATCGAACCGAATATGGTGGGATATCGGAAGAGTTTAAAGGGGGATTGCTGCGAAAAGCGGCAGTTTGGCGCGGGCACGGGTGCCGCGTTTGCAGCGCCCGTTTTGCCTATTGAAGCTGCGGCTTCTTGAGGAAGCTGTTGCGGTCTGCAGACTTGATGCGAAGCCATGCCTCGCGCCCGTCCCGCAGCACCCGCATCGGGATTTCGGCGCCGGCAGAGCCACTCTCCCAGACCTTGCGGTAGAAGTCCGCAAGCCCTTCGACCTCGCCGTCGCGGATCTCGGAGATCACGTCGCCCTGGCGCAGGCCGGCTTTCGCGGCCGGACCATCAGGCGCGACGCTCATGACGATCACCTCGCCGTTGCTCTCTGCCGAGAAGGCACCGAGCCATGGGCGGGCGGGCTTGTTGATCTGGCCGCGATTGAGCAGATCGTCGAGGATCGGCCGCAACAGGTCGATCGGGACGATCATGTTGATATCGGCGACCTCGCCATCCTTGGCCATTTGCAGCCGCAGCGACCCGATGCCAAGCAGCTTGCCTTCGGCATCGACCATCGCCGCTCCGCCCCAAGAGGGGTGGGCGGGCACCGTGAAGATCGCCTCGTCGAGCAGATATTCCCAATAACCGGCGAATTCCTGCTTGGCGACGATATTGGCGCGGACGAACTGGCCAATGCCATCGGCGACGATAACGGGATCGCCGACCTGCGCATCAGCCGAATTGCCGAGCGGAAGGGCTGGAACATCGAGCGCGCCGAGCGCCTGGACGAGGCCGAAACCAGTCTCCTGGTCATAGGCGAGCGCATGACCGGCAACCACATGGCCATCCTGCCGGGTGAGCCAGACCTCTTCGGCCTCGGTAATCAGGTAGCCGATGGTCAGCACAAGGCCGTTTTCGCGAATGACCACGCCGCTTCCTTCCCGGACGGTGCCGAGTGTCGAAGCGGTAAAAGCATCCTCCGGAATGGAGGAACGGACGGCCACGATCGACCGTAAAATCTGATCGGTATTCATCTCTTGACCCTGACGGTTCTGGAAAAGAGGCGCACGATACGCGTCTTGGGGAGCGGCGCATCATGCTTGATATAAGGTATGAACTGCCGTCTGCGAGTGCAAGCTCGGCACTATCAGTACGGCTAACCTCACCAGAGCATGCATGCGTAAGTTGGTGAATTTCCGTATCTATCAACGGCAAATTCGGCTATTCGCGCATTTGTGATCACATGCGGGTTGGAGAAGATGGAAACAAGCGACCGAGCCTCGTCGGTACTCAAGCAGCATTTCGACCAGCACAGGACCGAGCTCAGCCGCTCGGAGCTTGCGGTCGCCGAGTATCTCGTCGGCCTGCCGATCGATGTCCTGATCTTCAAGAGTGCCGAAGAGATCGCCGCCGACGCGGGAACCAGCGACGCAACCGTCATCCGTACCGCCCGTCGCCTCGGCTTCAGCGGCCTGCCGGAGCTGAAGCGTATCTGCAGCCGCACGATGGCGCGCACCATCCCGACCAGTGACCGGCTGGAGCAGCGCTTCCGCGGCACTGGCAGCGACCTGCCGAAGGTCGCGCATCAGATGTTTGCCACCGCCCGCGAGGTGTTGAGCTCGACCGAGGAGCAGCTCGACGAGGAAGCCTTCGCCGCCGCAGTTTCGCTGCTGGAAAGTGCCGACACCGTCTGGTGCCTCGGCATGGGAACGGCCGAGGTCGAGGCCAGGCACTGCTCGATCGCGCTCAGCCGGACGGGTCTGAGAACCCGCTGTTCCGGCGCTTCCGGTTTCACGCTCGCCAACGAGCTTCTCGATCTCCGCAAGGCCGACGCCGTCATTCTCTTCAACGCCGTCCACGAAACCGCGGAATTCTCGCTGGTCACGAGCCAGATGGCCGAACTCGGTTGCAAGCTCGTCCTCGTCTGCGGCGTGCAGCTCGGCGAACTCTATCGCAACAAGGTGGATGCGCTGCTCACCTGCGTCGGCTCGCCATCGAAACTGGCAAGCTGGAGCCTTGGCGCGATCGTCATCGGCGACCTGCTCGCCTATGGCGTGGCGGTGAAGAACCAGCCCCGCGCAGTCGCCACGAAACGACGCCTTGCCGGCCTGAGGAGTAAGGTCCTCAGCCCGAAATGATCGGCCTCAGATGGCCATCAAAATAAACATGACGGCTTTTGCCGTCATGCCGCGACCTCCCAACTCGAGTTGATCCCCGCGCCGCAGCCGGCGCTTCCATCACCAAAACCTGATGCCGCCAGACAACGGAAGAAGCCGCGCTTCTTTTCCGGATGATGGCTCATTGCCTGATCTTACCTACCCGCAGGACCCCCATGCTCAACAGACGATATCTCGCAGCCACCTTCGCGCTGCTCGCTTCCGCGACCTCGACGCTTGCTCAGGATGCCGCAAATTCCGGCGATACCACCACGCTCGAAGCCATCAAGATCACCGGAAACTGGCTGGACGAGCCGAACGAGGAGAAGGTTCTGAAACACCCCGGCGCCAGAACCATCGTCGATCGCAAGCAGATGGAAGAGCGCGGCGCCACTGACGTGCGCGATGCCCTGAACCTCGTCCCCGGCGTCCAGGTTCAGGAGAGCAATGGCACAGGCGGCAGCGATGTGTCGCTCAATCTCGGCGTTCGCGGCCTCACCTCCCGCCTCTCCCCGCGCTCGACCGTATTGATGGACGGCATCCCGCTCTCCTATGCGCCTTATGGCCAGCCGCAGCTGTCGCTCTTCCCGCTGACGCTCGGCAATGTCGAGACGATCGATGTCGTGCGCGGCGCGGGCTCAGTACGCTACGGCCCGCAGAATGTCGGCGGCATCATCAATTTCGTGACCCATCCCATCCCGGACGAATTCACCGCGCGCTTTTCTTCGGGGGCCGACATCGCGAGCGGCACCGGCAACGTCAAAGCAACGCCCAACTTCCTGATCGGCGGCACCAATGACGACGGCTTCGGCGCGGCACTCCTCTATTCCGGCATTCATGGTGAAGGCTACCGCGAGAGCAACGACCGTACCGATATCGACGACATCATCCTGAAGGGCAGCTACGAGCTGACCGATACCGACAAGATCAGCGCCCAGTACCACCACTACGAAGGCGAAGGCAAAATGCCGGGCGGCCTGACGGCGGCCGAATATGCCGAGGATCCGTTCCAATCGACCCGCCGCTACGACGATTTCAGCGGCCGCCGCGACGACATCTCGCTGCGCTACCAGCATGACGACGGCGAAAACAATTTCGAACTGCTGACCTACTATGTCGACTCGTTCCGCGGCAGCCATGTCGAGCAGCAGGGCACCGGCGCCAGCGCCGACCTCTATCGCCTGACTTCGGCGCCGCGCGAATACAGCTATTTCGGCATCGAGCCCCGCTATTCCCGCCTTATCGAGCTCGGCGGCATCACCCAGGAAGTGACGATCGGCTATCGCTATCTCTGGGAGGAGAGCTCCGAAGTCGCTGCGAGAACCGCTTTCTACAATCGCGCGGCCGGCATCGATCCCAATTCGCTGGCGATGAACACCTATCAGACCAGCGACGGCGGCACGACGGCGCATGCCTTCTACATCGACGACAAGATCGAGATCGGCGATTGGACGATCACGCCGGGCGTGCGCTACGAGATCATCAGCACCCATAACGATATCGCCAACCTGACCGGCGGCGTTGTCACGAGCACCTCCTCGCCGTCGATCGATGCCCATGAGGCCCTGCCGACCCTGTCCGCGGCCTACCAGATCAACGATTCCTGGAGCGTCTTCGCCAATGTCGGCGTCTCATTCGGCCCCCAGCAATACAGCCAGCTGGCCTCGACGACCGATGGCCTGCACCCGGAGAAGGCAACCACTTACGAAATCGGCACGCATTACGAGGGCGACAATTGGAGCGGCGAACTCACGCTCTTCAACATCGATTTCGACAAGGAACTCTATCTCGGCCGCACCATCGTCGGCGAAGGCATCTGGACCGATCTCGGCGCCACCCGCCATCGCGGTGTGGAAGCCGCCGGCCGCTATGACCTGAGCGATCTGTCCCCCGCGCTCGACGGCCTGTCGCTTTCGGCAACCTATACCTATACCGAGGCCACCTATGAGGCCGGTGCCTTCGAAGGCCGCGATCTGCCTTTCTATTCCCGGCATTTCGGCTCGGTCGGCGCCCGCTATCAGTATAACGACTGGGCGATCAATGCCGATGTCTTTGCGCAATCGAAGCAGCATTCGCCGGGCAACGCCGCCGATGGCGCAACCTACGTGACCGACGAGGATCCGACCGGCCGCCTCGGCGACATCCCGGGCTATGCAACGGTCAACCTGCGCGTCGCCTACGAACCGCAGGACAGGAAGAACGCCCCGAAATTCGCCTTCGGCGTGAAGAACCTGCTCGACAAGGAATACTTCACCCGCTCGACCGACAACAACGGCGGCAAGTTCGTCGGTCAGCCGCGGACCTTCTTCGTCAATGCATCGATCGCCTTCTGAAACTTGCGATCCCCACGAAAACAAAAAGGCCGCCCCGAAGGCGGCCTTTCGCATATCTGTGCTTGACCAAGCTTACTCGGAATCAGCTTCTGCGAGGACGGGAGCCTCGGAAGCGGCTTCGCCTTCGCCCTCACCGGCTGCGCGGCGCGGACGGCGCGGGCGGCTGCCGGTGCTGCGGCGGCGCGGCTGGCGCTCACGCGACTGGCCGCCTTCCTCTTCCATCGAAACCTCGGCCGGAATGCCCTCGATATCCGGTTGTGGGCCGGTACCGTCGATCACATCCTCGGAAACGGCGGGAGCGGCGGCTTCGATCTGCTGCTGTTCGCGGTTCTCGCGGTTTTCGCGCGGTTCACGAGGCTGACGCTGCTGGTGCTGTTCGCGCGGCGGCTGAACGACGACGACATCATCATTGTCGCCATTGTCCATATCATCGCCATCACGCTCAGCGCCCTGATCCTGATAGTCGCCGCGATCATCACGCTGGAAGCGTTCCTGCATCTGCGCCTGCGCGCTTGCGATGATGCGGTTGTAGTGCTCCGCGTGCTGCAGATAATTCTCGGCAATGACGCGATCGCCGGAGCTCTGGGCATCACGGGCAAGCTGGGCGTATTTTTCGGCAATATGCTGTGCCGTGCCGCGAATCTTCACGTCAGGACCAGAGCTGTCGTAGGTCCGTGTCAGCGGATTGCCGCCCTTGCGGTTGAAATTGTTGTTATTGTTATTTCCGCCGCCGCCGCCATTATTGTTATTGCCACGCCCGCGACCGCGCTTGTTCTGCTGTCCTGGCCTCATAGATCGTTCACCTGAATTCTCGTTCGTGTGGAGTTAAGGCACCGATCGCCAAGGCCGGGAAAAACCGACTCAGGGCCTTCGTGCCGCAAGCATGATGCGCCTTCGCGCCGACCTGCCGCTTGTTCTCAAGTCATATTGACTGATTCACGCATTGGGTCGTGTTCAACCTTTTGAAACTCTCGTTTAAAAGAGTGGACCCCCGAGGCTGACCAAGTACCGAACGAATCTTCGTTCCTTCTTGGGTGCCCAACGCGTGAGCGCAACCTATCTTGCTTCCCTGGGAAATCCAAGCCTTTTCTTCGCAATAGCAATATCGTCCTGTCCAATGCTGGAATTTATCGCTCAAACATTGAGTGCGAACACGAGCACCCGGTCATTCTGACCATAATCCTTTGCGGACTCCAGACGTTTGAAGCCTTCTTTCTCGAAGACATCTGTGACGTCATCACATTGATCGAAGCCGATCTCCAATCCGATAATGCCATTCTGCCGCAAGAACCTTGCCGCATCCTTGGCGATCGCCCTGTAGGCGTCAAGTCCATCCGGGCCGCCATCCAAAGCTGCCGCAGGATCAAATTTCTTCACTTCGGGAGCGAGATCGTCAACGACCTTGGAAGCAATATAGGGCGGATTTGAGACGATCGCGTGAAAGCGTCCATCGATGTTGGCAAACCAGCTGGATTGTATTGCCCGGAACCGCGCCTCAAGTCCGTTTCGACTGGCATTGGCTTCAGCCGTTGCGAGAGCGCCGGCCGAAATGTCGCTACCGGTTCCTTTGGCTTGCGGAATCTCGCTCAGCAGCGCCAGGCATATGGCGCCCGTTCCGGTTCCGATGTCCAGGATATGGAGATCGCCGCCCTCACTTGCAAGACGTCTCAGATACGGAAGCATCGTATCGACCAGAATCTCCGTATCCGGCCGCGGCTCCAGCGTCTCAGCCGAAAGCGAAAGCGGCAAACCGTAGAATTCGCGTTCGCCAAGGATGCGATGAACCGGCTCGTGCTTCAGGCGCCGTTCGATCGCGGCCTCGATCACGGCGATCTTTTCGGCATCAGGAATATCGTTTGCCCGCGTCAGCATCTCCGTCGATGACAGGCCAAGCAATCCCGAAATCAGCACGCGGGCGTCGGTTGCCGGATCCGCAATGCCCGCTTCCGAAAACCGGCTGCGGGCGCTGGAAAGGATCGCCGAGACGGTTCGCCCGCTTGCCGTCATTGCTGTTCGCCGAGGCTGGCGAGCTGGCTTGCCTGATAGTCGGCCAGCAGCGCATCCACCACTTCGTCGATCTCACCGACCATCATCCGATCGAGCTTGTAGAGCGTCAGGTTGATGCGGTGATCGGTGATGCGGCCCTGCGGGAAATTATAGGTTCGGATGCGTTCGGAGCGATCGCCCGAGCCAACCTGGCTCTTGCGGTCGGCAGAACGCTCGCTGTCGGCCCTCTGGCGCTCGGCGTCATAGAGACGCGACCGCAGAACCTGCATCGCCTTCGCTCTGTTCTGGTGCTGCGACTTCTCGGAACTGGTGACGACGATGCCGGTTGGGAGATGCGTGATGCGCACCGCAGAGTCCGTCGTGTTGACGTGCTGACCGCCGGCACCCGACGAGCGCATCGTATCGATGCGAATATCTTCCGCCCGGATTTCGATATCGATTTCTTCGGCCTCAGGCAGAACGGCAACCGTGGCCGCAGACGTATGAATGCGCCCGCCCGCTTCTGTTTCCGGCACGCGCTGCACGCGATGAACACCGGATTCGAACTTCAGCTTGGCGAACACGCCACGGCCGGTGATCGTCGCGATGATTTCCTTGAAGCCGCCAGCTTCCCCCTCGCTCGACGACAGCACCTCGACCTTCCAGCCGTTGGCAGCCGCAAAGCGCTCGTACATCCGGAACAGATCGCCGGCAAAAAGCGCTGCTTCCGACCCACCGGTTCCGGCGCGGATTTCCAGGATGGCGCTCTTCTCGTCCGCCGCATCCTTCGGCAAGAGCAGGATCTGGATTTCCTGCTCCAGCCCCTCGATGCGCTCTTTGACATCAGGATATTCAAGCTCGGCAAGATCGCGCATCTCGCGATCGACGGACTTGTCTTCGAGCATCGCTTCCAGGTCGGCAAACTCGGCCACGGCCTTCTGATAGGCGCGGATCTTGCCGACCACGGGCTGCAGTTCGGAATATTCGGAGGCGAGCTTCACATAGACGTCGGCCGCAGGACCGGCGGACATGCGCGCTTCGATCTCGCCGAAGCGGCGTTCCAGCTCGCGCATCTTTTCAAGGGGAAGCTTCGCCACCCTTCACTCCAATTCTTCTTATCGTTGTCTAAAGGGGAATATTGTGGCTGCTGGCGAAGCGGACAAGAATGTCGCGCATCGTTTCCGTGCCATGCGTATCGTCGAGCGCCTCGTCCATGACCTTGGCGAGCGCCGTCACGTCGAGCCCGAGCAGCATCGCCTTCACCGGGCCGATAGAGGCCGGCGACATCGATACCGAGCGGAACCCGATCCCCATCAAAGCCATTGCCGAGATCGGCTTGCCGGCGAGCTCGCCGCAGAGCGTCACGGTCGTATTGTTACGCTCACCGGCGCGCGTGATATCGCGCAGAATCCGCAGGAACGGACGGCCAAGCGTGTCGAAACGGTCGGACACCCGCGCATTGCCGCGGTCGACAGCCATCGCGAACTGGAACAGGTCGTTGGAACCGACCGAAACGAAGTCGGCAGCTTCCATCAGCTCGTCCAGCTGCCAGAGCAGCGCCGGAACCTCGAGCATCGCCCCGAACTGCAGCTTGCGTGGCAGGCCATGCCCAAAGCGCGAGAGGTGCTGCACTTCCTTCTGCAGGAGCTCGCGGACCGCCTTCAGCTCCGAAACCTCGGTCACCATCGGCACCATGATCTTCAGCTCGGTGCCGGCAGCAGCCTTCAGCATGGCGCGCAGTTGCGTGCGCAAGAGACCCGGCCGGTCGAGCGACAGGCGGATCGCGCGCCATCCGAGCGCCGGATTTTCTTCCTCGTGCCCGCGGAAGTAAGGAACGACCTTGTCGCCGCCGATATCGAGCGTGCGGAAGGTCACGGGGCGTCCTGCCGCCTGTTTCAGCACGTTGCGATAAAAGGCTTCCTGCTCCTCCGCCTTCGGCATGGTCGAGGCGATCATGAACTGCAGCTCTGTGCGGAACAGACCAATGCCTTCAGCGCCGGATTCGGCAAGCTGCGGCAGATCGACCAGCAGGCCGGCATTCATCTGCAGCGCGATGCGCTTGCCATCCTTGGTCAGCGGCTCGACGGCGCGAAGCGCGCGGAACTGCTCCTGACGGCGAGCTCGGAAGCGGACCTTCTCTTCGTAGGAACGTTGAAGGTCCTGCATCGGCCGCAGATGGACGTGTGCCTCGTCGCCATCGACGATCGCCGCATCGCCATTTTCGGCAAGCGCCACGACACCGGCGACCTGACCGATAACGGGAATGCCCATGGCACGCGCGACGATGACGACGTGGCTGGTGACCGCGCCTTCCTCGAGCACGAGACCGCGAACATTGGCGCGCGGGTAGTCAAGCAACTCGGCAGCGCCCATGGCGCGCGCAAAGATGATCGCATCGTTCGGGAAGCCATCGGCCGTGGTGCGGCCGGTATAGCCGGTCAGCTGCCGCAGCAGGCGGTTTGCCAGGTCTTCGAAATCATGCATCCGCTCGCGCAGATACGGGTCGGTGAGGCGCATCATCCGCGCCTTGGTGTCCGACTGAACCTTCTCGACCGCGGCTTCCGCCGTCAGGCCATTGCGGATCGCCTCTTCGAGCTTGCGCACCCAGCCCTGGTCGTGGGCGAACATGCGGTAGGTCTCGAGAACCTCGCGATGCTCGCCTTCCATCGACACGTCACGGCGCGACAGCATGTCGTCGATCGACAGCCGCAGCGAACCCATGGCTTCGGCGAGGCGACGGATTTCCTTTTCCGAGTCCTCGTTCAGCAGGTTGGTGACGACGATGCGCGGCTCGTGCAGCACGACGTAACCGAGACCGATACCTTCATTATAGGTGTCGCCGTCGATGGTGACGGAACGCGTCAGATCGAGTTCGAGGCCGGGCTTGGTGATCTTCTTGAGCTCGCCGGTGGCGATCATCTCGGCGAGCACCATCGCCGTCGTCTCGAGCGCTTCGAGCTCTTCGTCGCGATAGTTGCGGCTCGCCTTGTTCTGGACGACGAGAACGCCGAGCGAACGGCCCGTGCGCAGGATCGGCACGCCGAGGAAGGAGTGATAGATCTCTTCGCCGGTTTCCGGCAGGTAACGGAAGGCCGGATGCGATTGCGCATCGGAAAGATTGAGCGGCTGCGCGGAAGCGGCAATCGTACCGACGAGACCCTGTCCCATCTTCAATTGCGAAAGGTGGACGGCTTCCTTGTTCAGACCTTCGGTTGCGTAAAGCTCAAGAACGCCGTCGGCACGCAGCACGTAGACCGAGCAGACCTCCGCCACCATGTTGCTGGCAATCTGGCGTACGATCCGGTCGAGCCGCTCCTGCGGCTCCAGCGGCTCCGCCATCAACTCGCGCAACCGCTTGAGCAGTACGCGCGGACCGCCGGACAGGTCTCTCATTGCGTCTCAAGCTCCCCGAAACAAATGCCTAATGCGGCCAGCAAACCGGCCGCATCTCTTCATGTCGAAGGGGCGGCCCGCCCGCTGGGAATCAATTCTTATCGAGACCGTAGCAGGAATGCAAAGTTCTGACAGCGAGTTCCGCATACGGGCCGTCGATCAGGATCGAAATCTTGATTTCCGATGTGGTGATCGCCTTGATGTTGATACCCTTTTCCGCGAGCGCGCGGAAGGCCGTAGCTGCAACGCCAGCGTGCGAACGCATGCCGATGCCGATGACCGATACTTTCACCAGTCCCGATTCGTGCTGCACGACATCGTAGCCGATCGCCGGCTTGTTGTCGGACAGGACCTTGATCGCCTTGTCGACATCGCCCGACGGAACCGTAAACGTCATGTCGGTCTTCGAGCCGTCTTCAGAAATGTTCTGGACGATCATGTCGACATTGATGTGGTTCTCGGCCAGCGGTCCGAAGATCGCGGCGGAAACGCCCGGCCGGTCGGCAAGACGGCGAAGCGAGATCTGAGCCTCATCCTTGGCATAGGCGATGCCGGTGACTACTTCCTGTTCCACGATTTCATCCTCGTCACAAATCAGCGTTCCGGGCGGATTCAAGAAGTCACCCATGCCCGGAGCATCGGGATCTTCGAAAGAGGAGCGCACGAAGGTACGAACCTTGTGCACCATCGCAAGTTCCACCGAGCGGACCTGCAGAACCTTGGCGCCGAGCGATGCCATTTCGAGCATTTCTTCGAAGGCGATCTTTTTCAGGCGGCGCGCCTGCGGCACGATGCGCGGGTCGGTCGTGTAGACGCCGTCGACATCGGTGTAGATGTCGCAGCGATCAGCCTTCAGCGCCGCAGCAACAGCAACGGCCGACGTGTCGGAACCGCCGCGGCCGAGCGTCGCGATGCGATTGTCCGGGCCGATGCCCTGGAAGCCGGCGATGACGGCAACCTGGCCTTCGCCCATGCGCTTGACGATATCGGCACCGTCGATTTCCTGGATGCGGGCGGCGCCATGGGCGTTGTCCGTGCGGATGGCGATCTGCCAGCCCTGCCAGGAGCGCGCATTGATATCCATCGCCTGCAGCGCGATCGCCAGCAGACCGGCCGTGACCTGCTCGCCCGAAGCGACGACGGCATCATATTCACGCGCATCGTAAAACGGGGAGTTGGCGCCCACGACCTTCGGCATGTTCTGCACCCAGCCGACGAGCTCGTTGGTCTTGCCCGACATCGCCGAAACCACGACCGCGACTTCGTGGCCCGCGTCCACTTCACGTTTCACATGGCGGGCAACGTTCTTGATGCGGTCCAGATCGGCGACGGAAGTTCCGCCGAATTTCATAACGATGCGTGCCATAAGCCTCTACCACAGCCAGCGCCGGGGGCCGCGAGCGGATTTCTCCGGCCGATCATGCGCCATTGACAAACCACCGGGAGAGACGATTGCCAGACCCGGCATCAGGAGCCGGTCGGACCATAGGCCGGAGCGCTCGAATTGGGAGTTCTGGAACGCTTCTAAAGCCTTGGCGCCCAAGGGCTCAAGTTGCGGCGTCTCTTAGCGGCTTTGCATGGGGGTGGCAAGGTCGCCAATTGGCGTTTGGCGGTACGGTTTAGCAAAGTTTTCCGCGATCGGCAGCAGAGGCTTTTCCGGGCGCCTGTTGACGTCTCCGGCAGCCGCTCCCCATAACACCTTGGGGTTATGTTCGATCTCCGCCCGCTCGTTCATCTTTTCTTCATAAATAAAAAATGCGGGCGGTGACCTGCGCGGAACAGCTAAACGAATTGCCCTGCGCAGCTCCCGGGAAGATCAATCAACAACTCTTCGCGGAGGCGGAACATGAATGACACAGTAAAACTCGACCGCACATTGGGCCTCTGGTCCGTTGTGCTTTTTGGTCTCGCCTATATGACGCCGATGATCGTCTTCGGCACTTTCGGCGCACTTGCCGCCGCAAGCCAGGGCACGACGGCCATGGCCTATCTCGTGGCGGCTGCCGCGATCCTGCTCACCGCCATCAGCTACGGCGTCATGGCCCGCGTCTATCCGGTTGCCGGTTCCGCCTACACCTATGCCCGCCGCTCGCTGAGCCCGAGCATCGGCTTCCTCGTCGGCTGGGCAGTCCTGCTCGACTATTTCTTCCTGCCGATGGTCATCTGGCTGATCGGCGCGGCCTACCTGACCTCCGCCTTCCCGGCCATCCCGGCCTATGTCTGGATCATCGGCTTCATCCTGCTGACCACGCTGGTCAACGTCGTCGGCATCGCCTTCGCAAACCGCGTCAATTTCATCCTGATGCTGGTGCAGCTCGCCGTCCTGATCGCCTTCGTCTTCCTCGCAGCCCGCTATGTCATGGCTGCCAGCGGCCCGGGCGGCCTCGTCTCGGCAACGCCGTTCTTCAAGGCTGACGTACCCTTCTCGGCATCGATCGCCGGTGCCGCAATCGCCGCCTATTCCTTCCTCGGCTTCGACGCCGTCTCGACGCTGACCGAGGAAACCAAGGATGCCAAGCGCACCATGCCCCGCGCCATCCTGATCACCGCCCTTGCCGGCGGCCTGATCTTCGTCGTCGCGGCCTATGTCACCCAGCTTGCCCATCCGGGCATGGACTTCGTCTCTGTCGATGCCGCTGCCAGCGAAATCGCCAAGACGATCGGCGGCGACCTTTTCGTCACCATCTTCCTTGCAACGCTCGTCGTTGCACAGTTCACCTCGGGCCTCGCCGCCCAGGCCAGCGTCGGCCGCCTGCTCTTCGCCATGGGCCGCGACAGCGTTCTGCCGTCGTCTATCTTCGGCAGCCTGCATCCGAAGTGGCACACGCCGGTGATCAACCTCGTGCTCGTCGGCATCGTCGGCCTGCTGGCGCTGACCATGGACGTGACGACCTCGACCTCCTTCATCAACTTCGGCGCATTCCTCGCCTTCACCGCGGTCAACATCTCGGTCATCGCGCTCTATGTGAAAGGCGACCAGCAGGTGAAGCCGCTCGGCGCGCTGATCGGTCTCGTCATCCCGGCGCTCGCCGCGGTCTGCGATCTCTTCCTGCTCTGGAATCTCGACGAGCATGCCAAGGTTCTCGGCCTGATCTGGCTGGTCATCGGTATCGGCTATCTCGCCTATCTGACCCGCTTCTTCCAGTCCGCACCTCCCGAAATGGACTTCGCAGAGTAAAGCTTCGAGCAGTAGCCCGGCCGGAGGCGGCCGGGCTACGCCAGGAACAGGCGGAAGAGCTCGGCCTGGCTGGAAATGTTGAGTTTCGAGTAGATCTGCCGGCGATGCACCTTCACCGTGTTGGGCGAAAGCTCAAGAACGGCGGCAAGCGAGAGGTTGGAATGTCCCTTGAGGATCAGCGTCACGATCTCGAGTTCACGCTTGGTCAGCAGCGGATGTTCGATCCGTGCGGCTGGAGCGGCATTCTTGATCTCCAGCGACAGCCCGGACACATGGAACCAATGACGGCTTCCAAGCGCGCAGACGAGCAATGCGGCCGAACGCAGCCGCTGCAGGTCCTCTTCGGAAAACAGCGCGGCATTACCGGTGCGCGACAAAGACAGCACGGCGATATAGCCGCTCTCGAGCGCCAGAACGAAACCGATCTCGTCGATAATCTCGGTCGTCGCGTAGTGCAGGCGGAAATATTCGGTCTGCGCAAAATCGTCGGGCGCGATCTCGCGCATCACGATCATCCGCGCGCCGCCATCGGCACGGATCGCGTCATAGAAGGGATCGAGCACGAAGGCGCCCGCCAGATACCGGTCGACGATCAGCGACCGCTCGGCAACGATCTTCTCGTTATAGAGATCGAAGGCATGGCCATCGGGCGAATAAATGAAGCCGTTCATCATCTGGAACGGCGCCAGCAGCCTGAGCGCTGCGGCAAGCGCATCCGGAAAGGCCCGCGAACCGATGGCGTTCGCAGCCTGCGCGAGAGCAGCATTCCAGACGTCGAAGGACGGCATCTGGGAAGTTGGTCTCGAAACGGAATTCATGAATTGTCCCGGCAATGAAAAGCCGTAGACGGCTTCCGGCACAGCAAGCACTCTTTCAAAGCGAAATGCAATGACCCCGATGGAACACGCAGACATGACCAAGAACGCGGCCGAACAATCCGCCTCCCACCCGCTCGACCTCCCGGCGACGGAGATCGCACGCGGCATTCGCGAAGGGAGTTTCTCGTCGGAATCAGTCGTTGCCGAATCCATCCGCCGCGCCAGGGCCGTCAATGCGACCCTCAACCCCTTCACGGTGATCCGCGAGGAACAGGCGCTGGAAACCGCCCGGGCCGCGGACCGTGCCGCAGCGCGCGGCGAAGCGACCGCCCCCCTTCACGGCGTCCCCTTCGCTGCCAAGGACATGACGCCCACCAAGGGAGACCTGACGACGCTCGGCTCCTGGACCCAGGGGAACCGGATCCCCGACGAGACCGCACTCGTCGTCCGCCGTCTCCAAGATGCCGGCGGCATCCTGATGGGTAAGACGACGACCCCGGAATTCGCCTATGCCAGCTTCACCCATAGCCCCCGATGGGGGATCACCCGCAATCCCTGGAACCCGGAACGCACCTCCGGTGGTTCCTCCGGCGGCTCAGCCGTGGCGGTCGCAACCGGCGTCGTGCCCTTCGCCGAGGGTACGGATATGGGCGGCTCGGTCCGCATACCCGCGGCCTTGAGCGGCACGGTCGGCCTCAAGGCCAGCATCGGCCGCATCCCGATGACCATCCTGCCGAGCGTCTTCGACAATATCTCGCATTTCGGCCCGCTCGCCCGCACCGTCGGCGATGCCGTCTCCTTCATGGAAGCGACCTGCGGACCGAGCGACGAGGACATCTCGTCGCTGCCGGTTGGCTTCGTCTCGCACGTTGCCCGCAACGGCAGCCTCGCAGGCAAGCGCTTCGCCCTCTCGGTCGATCTCGGCTATTATCAGGTGGAACCCGAGGTCGAACGGCTCGTCCGCCAGGCGGCCGACGAGCTGCGCCGCGCCGGGGCAACGGTCGATGAAGTGCCGATGCAATGGACACGCGCCGTCAACGACGAATGGTTCGACCTCTGGTGCGTCTTCATGTCCGGCTTCTTCGGCGAGACGATCGAGACCTATCGCGACAAGATGGATCCGGCCGTCGTTTCGATGATCGAGCGCGGGCTGGCGATGAACGCCACCGCCTACAAGCGCGTCGAACTGCTGCGCACCCGCATGTGGCGCGACATGGCGGCCCTCTTTGAAAATTACGATGCACTGCTCTGCCCGACCTGCGCCGTCACTGCCCCGTTGGTCACCGAATGCGATGACGATTATGTCGCGACCGGTCCGGATGGCCGCTTCGTCGGTCTCGACATGACCTGTCCCTTCAACATGCTGCCTCAGCTTCCCGCCCTGTCGCTTCCCGTCGGCCTTGCATCGAACGGCCTGCCCGTCGGCCTGCAGATCATCGGCCGACGCTTTGCGGATGAAAGCGTGCTGTCGATGGCTGCGGCGCTGGAGGCGCGGCTCTCTGTCCCGCGGCTTCCCGCCCCTTGACTTATGCCGCCGATCGTCCGACTTCACTCATGACTGACGCAAGGAGCAGACCCATGAGCGAAGCCGCAAAGAGCACGATCGACCAGAGCGAAGTGGACCGCTTCTCGGCGATGGCGGCTGAGTGGTGGAGCCCGACCGGCAAGTTCAAGCCGCTGCACAAGTTCAACCCGGTGCGGCTGACCTACATCCGCGACAAGGCGGCGGAGAATTTCGGGCTCGATCCGAAAAGCCCGAAGCCGCTGGAAGGCCTGCGCGTTCTCGACATCGGCTGCGGCGGCGGCCTGCTGTCCGAACCGGTCGCGCGGATGGGCGCCACCGTCGTCGGCGCCGACCCCTCCGAAAAGAATATCGGCATCGCCTCCACCCATGCGAAGGCGTCGGGCGTTTCCGTCGATTACCGTCCTGTCACGGCCGAACAACTCGCCGAAGCCGGCGAGACCTTCGATATCGTCCTGAACATGGAAGTCGTCGAGCACGTTGCCGACGTCGAATTCTTCATGTCGACCTGCTCTAGGATGGTCCGCCCCGGCGGCATGATGTTCGTCGCCACCATCAACCGCACGATGAAGGCGGCGGCGCTCGCGATCTTCGCGGCCGAAAACATCCTGCGCTGGCTGCCGCGCGGCACGCATCAATATGAAAAGCTGGTTCGTCCCGAAGAACTGGAAGCGCCGATGACCGCCTCTGGCCTCGAAATCATCGACCGCACCGGCGTCTTCTTCAATCCTCTGGCCAACCAGTGGAATCTGTCGAAGGACATGGACGTGAATTACATGCTGCTAGCAAAGCGCCCGGCCTGAGCAATCAGACCTTCAATTTACTCACGAGTTCCAAGAGATCCTGCTGGCGCGTGGCGTTTTGGGCAGCAACCTCCTTCACCCGTTCGCGGTCGATGGTGATTTCCTCGCCGTCAGGACCATAAGGCTGCTTGAAGTTGAACGCATGCGCGCTCGGTCCGTGATCGTCGAGATATTCAAGCCGCGAGGCGCCCTCCTGCCAGTCTGGCCGATGCGTGGCCGAAACCCACCACAAAACCAGCGGCGGCCAGCTCTGCCGGGCATTCCAGGCCCGGGCATTCTTCAACGCGTCGGCATGCACGCCGTTATAGCTGAAGGCCATCAACGACTCGATATCGGCCCAGAGCGACAATGAGGACGGCGCGGTGGTGAAGCCGCTGCCTTCGATATATCTCGGAAAAACCTGAACGCCCCAGCTTCGCGTACCGGGTACGCCCGGATAGCCCGAACGCCCCAGGAAGCCCTGCGCTCGCGCCGCTGCTTCGAAATTTGCGGGTTCGCGCAGCATGAAGCCGCGAACCGCCTCACTATCAGCCGGCGCCACATGAAGCCCGAAATTGTAAAAGGCGAGGCGCGCGGACTGCATGTCAGTTCACATCGTCAGGTAGGACGGGCAGGCCAGCGATCTCGATGCCCTCCTCGATCAGCTCCTGGGCCTCGTTGGCCGTTGCCTGGCCGATAATGCCGCGCGCATCGGCTTCACCATAATGGATCTTGCGCGCCTCTTCCGGAAAGCGCGTCCCGACATCCTCGGAATTCGCCTTCACCTGAGCAACGGCATCCTTGAGCTTCTGAAACGCTTCACGGCGCATCGCGTCCATGGCGACGGTCTTGATCTCGTCCTTCTTGCGTGCGGTGGAGACGGACGGCGCCATGAGCACCTTCGAGATCGAGCCCGAATGGCAGACGGGGCAGGTCAGGAAACCGGACGCTACCTGCCTGTCGAAATCGGCGCTCTCGGAAAACCAGCCTTCAAACTCGTGGGCATTCTCGCAACTGAGGGAATAGCGGATCAAGCGGCAACGCCTCCCTTCACCGCCCCCGGTATCTTCTCGATCGAGAATTCCCGGCCGTTCTTCAGGTTCGGGATCTTGTCATGCGCAGCCTTCACGGCAGCCGGATCGATCTCCGCCAGGATAACGGCCTCGCCGGTGCCCCCGACAGATGTCAGAACCCGGCCCCAGGGATCGATGATCATCGAATGGCCGAACGTCTCCCGCCCGTCCTCATGCACGCCGGCCTGCGCGGCAGCGATGACGAAGACGCCGTTCTCGATGGCGCGGGCCCTCAGCAGGATTTCCCAATGCGCTTCGCCGGTCTGCTTCGTGAAAGCGGCAGGAACCGTCATTACTTCGGCACCGGCAACCGCCTGCGCCCGGAAGAGCGCGGGAAACCGGACGTCGTAGCAGATGGTGAAACCCATCTCCGCAAATGGCAGCGACACGACACGGGCTTCCGAGCCCGGCCGGTAGGCCGCGCTTTCACGCCAGCTCTCGCCATTGTCGAGGTCGACATCGAACATGTGGATCTTGTCGTAGCGGTTGAGCACCTTGCCATCGGGGCCGAACAGAAAGCCGCGATTGGCCATCTTGCCATCGTCGAGCGCGATCGCCGTCGAGCCGACATGCATATGGATGCCGAGCTCGGCCGCAAGCTCCGAAGCGGTCCGCACGATGATATCGTCGGCTTCACCGCGCAACACCGCTTTGGCTGCCGCGCGGTCTCGCTGCAGCATTCCTGTCATCTCGGGCGTCTGAACATAGGTCGCGCCCTGAGCCGCAGCCTCACGGACAAGCCGCGCCATCGACACGGCATTGCGCGCCGGATCGACGCCCGAGCACATCTGAACCGCTGCAGCCTTGAAGACCATGGTGCTACCCTCAGGCCGCCAGCATCGGATCGAGCTTGCCGGCTCGGTCGAGCGCGAAGAGATCGTCGCAACCGCCAACATGCTCACTGCCGATGAAAATCTGCGGGAAGGTCGTGCGGCCGTTCGATTTGCCGATCATCTCCTGGCGCAGATCGGGCGAGAACGTCGCATCATGCTCGACGTAGTCGACACCCTTCTCTTCGAGCAGGGATTTGGCGCGGGCGCAATAGCCGCAGAACTGCCGTGTATAGATCGTGACGGGTACCATATTCCGGTCTCCAGACGGGCCTGTTTTCTCCTTGTCATATAGGTTCTTGCAGAGCCCTTGCAAAGGTCAAAACAGTGATGTCGGAGGCGCCTGCCTTGCGCAAGACGCGCGTTGCCGCGGCCACTGTCGCGCCGGTCGTGTAGACATCATCGACAAGCACGATCCGTTTGCCGAAAACATCGTTTTCCCGCCCACGTGCGATCGCGAAGGCCCCGCGAACATTCTCCTGACGCGCCCTCGCCCCGAGCCCCACCTGCTGTTCCGTTCGCTTGACGCGTAGCAAGGTGGCGGGAAGCAACGGCTTGCCCGAGACGCGGCCCAGATGCCGCGCAAGCTCCGCCGCCTGGTTGAACTTGCGCGACAGCATCCGCGACCGGTGTAGCGGGACGGGAATGATCGCATCGCAGGCTTCGACGGCACCATCGCTCGCCCGCAGCATCCAGCCCGCCATCATTGGCGCAAGATCGACGCAGTCGCGATATTTCAACCCATGCACCAGATTGCGGACCGCCTCGTCGTGAACGGCGGCGGAGCGCAGACGATCGAAGGGTGGCGGGTCGGCAATCGCCTGCGCACTCAGGATATCGCCTCCGAGATCGTGAGAGAATGGCGACCCCAGCACCTCGCAATAAGGCCTCTCGATGAAGCGCACGCCCGACCAGCATTCGGCGCAAAGCCCGCGATGCCCTGATGTCATCGTACCGCAGGCAGCGCAGGCCGGCGGATAGACGAGGTCGGCAAGCGCATGGAAGGGCCGCGCAAGATGCGCCCAGCCTGACCGCGCTGCTTTGCCGAAATCGATTGCCCCCATGGAGCGAGAGTAGCCGCTTCCGGCCAAAAGGAAAATCCGTCTTGCCGCCTGCCGGTGACGGGACTATGCACTTCGCCATGGATATCATTTTCGATAGAGCCGCGATCGCCGCCCACCGTCACCGGGCGCTGAAGAACGGCGACCACAACGCAGCCTTCCTTCTCGACATCGCCGCAACCGAGCTTGCCGAACGGCTCTCCGTCGTGGAGCGGCAGTTCGATCGCGCCGTCGAGCTGCATGGCGCGACCGGCACGGCAGCAAAGGCAGCGCTGGCGCTCGGCAAGATCGGTCAATTAGACCGCGTCGAAGCAGAGGCAGCCTATGGCGCCGAGGGAGAGGTCGCCTTCGTCGCCCCCCTCGAAGACGTCCCGCTCGAGCCGCAATCGGCTAATCTCATCATTGCGCCGCTCAGCCTGCACCTGACCAACGACACGCCCGGCGTCTTCATCCAGATCCGCCGCGCTTTGAAGCCCGATGGCCTTTTCCTCGCGGCTATCCCCGGCGCGGGCACGCTACAGGAACTCCGTGACGTGCTGCTTGCCACCGAAGCCGAAATGATCGGCGGCGCAAGCCCGCGCGTCATTCCCTTTGCCGATGTCCGTGATGTCGGTAGCCTGCTGCAGCGCGCTGGCTTCTCGCTGCCGGTCATCGATGCCGAGAGCTATACTGTCCGTTACGACTCGATCTTTCCGCTGATGAAGGACCTGCGCGCCATGGGCATGGCGAACCCGCTCGCGGCCCGTAGCCGCAAGCCGCTCTCACGCGCCTTCTTCCTGCGTGCCGCGGAAATCTATGCCGAACGCTATTCCGATCCTGATGGCCGGATCCGCGCGACATTCTCGATCATCTATGTCTCGGGATGGGCTCCGCACGAGAGCCAGCAGAAGCCTTTGCAGCCGGGATCGGCAAAGGCACGTCTCGCCGATGCGCTCCGGGTCGAAGAACACAAGCTGAAGCAGTAAAGTCGAAGCTTACTGGCTGTGCGAGGCGAGCGTATTGCTGACGCTCGTGAACGTGTTCTGAAGATTGTTGCCGAAGGTGCCGACGCCGGCGATGATGCCGACCGAGATCAGCGCGGCCAGAAGACCATACTCAACAGCGGTTGCGCCGCGGATGTCGGCGATCAAAGCTTTCAGAGAACGCATCATCCCAACCCTTCCCGCAGAAAGCGGCGCATCAGCCATTTGATCTTCCATCAGCAGCCGGCCCCCGAGCCGTATCCCTGAACGACGCAGACGGAGCCCGGAGTTTCCTGGAGCACGCTGCGGCGGATCGTGTAACGCTTGCCGTTCTCGGTCTTGGGGATCGAGCCGGTGGTGATGTTGTCGAAGTCGGAGGGAACGCTTGCAAAAACGCTCGACTTCGACTTGTCGGCCAGCATCGGGGTGAGAATGAGGGTGAGCGCCACGGCGGCGGTGCCGAAGAGCAAGGCAAGATTGAGCGCGCCCGTCCTGCGTGAAGCATTCGAGCCCTGCTGTTTTTCTCTAACCGCTTTCCAGAAATCGTCGTCGACCATGCGTCAAGCCTTCATACACACACGCCAGTTGCTTGATTGAGGCCGATCTTTGGCAGAAGGTGTTAAACGATCGATTAATATCCACAGACAAAAACCGTCTGTGAAAGCAAATAGTGAGAAATCCCTAAAGTAGATCCTGCAGCATCGGGATCAGCGGCTCATCGGCCGGCGGCATGGGATAATCACGCAATTGCATAGGCTTGACCCATTTCAGCGCCTGCCCTTCCCGGCTTTGCGGGATGCCTTCATAGCGGCGGCAGACATAAAGTGGCATCAGCAGATGAAATGTGTCGTAGCTGTGGCTGGCAAATGTCAGCGGTGCGAGGCAGGCGACCTTGGTCTTGATGCCAAGCTCCTCTTCGAGCTCGCGCACCAGGCACTCTTCCGGCGTCTCGCCCGGCTCGACCTTACCGCCCGGAAATTCCCAGAGACCGGCAAGCGACTTACCCTCCGGCCGCTGGGCCAGAAGAATGCGCCCGTCGGAATCGATCAGCGCGCAGGCGGCAACCAGGAGAATTTTCTTGCCGGCGTCGCTCATCATCAAAGCGCCTTGCGCCAGTAGCTGTAGCGATAGGCTTCCCGGAAGCCGAGGCGGTCGTAGAGTGCAAGAGCCGGCGCGTTATCGGCCTTGACCTGAAGCCAGCCGGTGCGGGCACTGCGCATACGCGCCCAGCGAAGAGCCGATGTCAGAATTTCGAGACCGAGACCTTCGCGCCGGCGCTCCCGGGCGACCGACAGCGACATGATGCCGGCCAGATCGTTGTCCTGCACGCAAAGAACCGTCGCCAGCGGTCCCGATGCCGGATCCTCGATCATGAATAGGCCGGACGGCGGCTTGATCGCGTTGATGACTTCGGCCAGCGCCGCCTTCAGCCGCGGCGAGACCTGATCAGTCGAGAGATTGGCATCGACGAAGCGGCCGATATCATGCGTCGGCAGATGGTCGAGGGTATCTGGAAGATCGGCCTGCGTCAGATCGCAGGTCATGACGATCGTCTCGTCGAAATGCGTCCAGTTCTGCTCGGCGACCAGGTCGACGAGCAGCGGCGTGCAGAGCGGCGTCTGCCGCAGCACGGCCGGACGGCCATAGGCTTCGAACTTCCTGCTCGCCTTTTCCAGGCGGATCTCGATATCGCGATGATCGGATGGATCGAGCGGCACGATGGAGTTCAGACGGTTCGACGGATGACCCGCCGTCAGCCGCACCTGCCAGCTGCCGTCATACTGCACGGAAGAAGCGGGCCACGCCCGGAAGCCAACTGCTTCCAGCCTGCGAACGAGCGGCAGGTTTGCCGTCTTTGAAGAAGTCTCAGTCAATGAACGATCAGCTCCGGTAGTCACCGTTGATCGCCACATACTCCTTAGTGAGGTCGCAGGTCCAGACCGTTGCCTGACCTTTACCGAGACCGATGTCGACTTTAACCGGAATATCCTGCTGTTTCATGACGTTCGACGCAGCCTCTTCCGAGTAGCCCGGGTCGCGCTCGCCGTTGACGGCAACGCGTACATCGCCGAACCAGATCGCCAGACGGTCGCGATCCGCCATTTCGCCGGCCTTGCCGACAGCCATGACGATACGGCCCCAATTGGCGTCCTCGCCGGCAGCCGCCGTCTTGACCAGCGGCGAATTGGCGATCGACAGGGCGATCCGCTTGGCCGCCGCATCGCTCTCTGCGCCGGTCACGGTGATCTCGAGCATCTTGGTCGCGCCTTCGCCGTCGCGGCAGACCTGCAGCGCCAGATCCTTGAGCACTTCGTTGAGCGCGACGCGGAAGGTCGCAAGACGGGCATCGTCGGTGCGCTCGACGCGCGCCTGACCGTCAGCCGCTGCGGCGCCGGTTGCAAACAGCATCAACGTATCGGAAGTCGAGGTGTCGCTATCGACGGTCATCGAGTTGAAGGTCGGGCCGACGCCTTCCGACAGCATCGCCTGCAGCGCGGCCGGAGCGATATCGGCATCGGTCACGACGAAGGAGAGCATCGTCGCCATGTCGGGCGCGATCATCCCGGCGCCCTTGGCGATCCCGTTGATCGTCACCTTGACGCCGCCGATTTCGGCGCTGCGCGTCGCGACCTTCGGATAGGTGTCCGTGGTCATGATCGCCTTGGCTGCCTCGAACCAGAAATCACCGGTCGCATCGCGATGCATGGCATCGAGAACACCGGAAAACTTGGTCGCATCCAGCGGCTCGCCGATAACGCCGGTCGAGGCGAGGTAGACTTCGTTCTCGCCGCAGCCGACGGCAGCCGCGGCGGACTTCGCCGTCAGCTCGGTGGCAGCGCGGCCCTTGAGGCCGGTGAAAGCGTTGGCATTGCCGGAATTGACGACGACGGCGCGGGCAATGCCGTGCGGCAGGTTTGTTCGGCAGAAATCGACCGGCGCCGACGGGCACTTCGAGCGGGTGAAGACGCCCGCGACCGAAGCCGACTTGTCGAATACCATCATCAGCACATCGGTACGGTTCTTGTACTTGATACCAGCCGAAGCGGTCGCCATGCGCACACCGCGAAGGGCGGGCATGGATGCGAAGGTCTTCGGGGCGAGCGGAGAAACGGAACCTGACATTGTGATGGACCTGCCTGATAGTGAAGGGCCCGGAAGAACCGGGCCCGAATGATGATTACTGCTGCGGCTGAACGGCGGGCTCATCGCCCGGCGCCGGCTGCTTGTTGGCATCCTCGTAACCCTTGCGAAGGGTTTCGTCCATGATGTCGACCTTGGACTTTTCCTTCGCCGAAGCGAGAAGGGCAAGATACTTGTCGCGCATGACGAGCTGACGAACCTGGTCCTTGACCTGGTCGAACGGCGGCGGAGGGGCGTCGCGCTTATCTTCGACCTTGATGACGTGGTAACCGAAATCGGTCTTCACCGGCGTCTTGGAGTAGGTGCCCTTTTCGAGCGCGAAGGCTGCGTCTTCGAATTCCTTGACCATGCGGCCCTTGGTGAAATAGCCGAGATCGCCGCCGTCAGCCTTGTTCGGATCGGTGGACTTTTCCTTCGCGAGTTCGGCAAAATCCTTGCCGGCGTCGAGCTGCTTGATGACGTCCTTGGCTTCATCCTCGGTCTTGACCAGGATATGGCGGGCGTGAACTTCTTCCTGCTTCGGCAGCGCAGCGACTTCCTTGTCGTAACGTGCCTTCACTTCGTCGTCGGTAACGGTGTCGACGACATGCTTCTTGAAGTAGGCATTGTGCAGCTCGCGATCGGAAAGATACTGCATGCGCTTCTTGAATTCTTCGGTCTGGTCGAGCTTTTCGGCAGCGGCGTCACCGGCCAGCAGCTTCACATCGATGGCAGCAGAAAGGGCAGCGACCTTCTTCTGATCGTCCGGCAGCTGGGCCAGCTGCGGATCCAGATTGGCGATCGCCAGATCGAGTTCCGACTGATGAATTTCCAGGTTGCCAACCTTGGCGATGACGGCGTCCGGCTTGTCTTCAGCGTAGACCGGCGCGTGGAACGCAACGAAGGTCGCGACCGCCATCACGGCAAGTTTGTTGTAGCTCAACATCAAATAACCTTTCAGAGTTACACCACCGGCTTCAGCATCACGTGTGAATCCAGCCTAAAACAGCGTTCAACACTGGAATGTGGCCTTTCTATATCAGCCAAATCCGTTGACATCATTCGACCCCCCTCTTATCTGTCACGCAACCTCGCGTCCAGAACAGTTTCCTGGCGTTTCGAGGCGTGCGCCTGAATTTCGGCTGGGTGCGCGCATAAGAAAAGCCGGGGAAGAATATGAGAAAGGGCCAGTCATATGGTCAGCTTTGGCGGCATCGCCCGCAAGATATTTGGCTCTGCCAATGACCGCCGCGTGCGGTCTTTCCAGCCGAAAGTCGCAGCAATCAGCGCCATCGAAGAAAAGACGAAGGCCTTGAGCGACGAGCAGCTCGCCGCACAGACGGTCGAGTTCCGCAAGCAGCTGGCAGATGGCAAGACGCTCGACGACATCCTGATCCCGGCTTTTGCCGTGGTCCGCGAGGCCTCGCGCCGTGTTCTCGGCATGCGACCTTTTGACGTACAGCTCGTCGGCGGCATGATCCTTCACTCCGGCGACATCGCCGAGATGAAGACCGGTGAAGGTAAGACGCTGGTCGCAACCCTGCCGGTCTATCTGAACGCGCTTTCCGGCAAGGGCGTGCACGTCGTCACCGTCAACGACTACCTGGCGCAGCGCGACGCGGCGACCATGGGCAAGGTCTACGGCTTCCTCGGCCTCACCACGGGCGTCATCGTCCACGGCCTTTCCGACGAGGAACGCGCGGCCGCCTATAACTGCGACATCACCTACGCCACCAACAACGAGCTCGGCTTCGATTATCTTCGCGATAACATGAAGTATGAGAAGGCGCAGATGGTCCAGCGTGGCCACAATTTCGCGATCGTCGACGAAGTGGACTCGATCCTGGTCGACGAAGCCCGCACGCCGCTGATCATTTCCGGCCCGCTCGATGACCGCTCCGATCTCTACAACACGATCGACGCCTTCATCCCACTGCTCTCCGACGGCGATTATGAAATCGACGAGAAGCAGCGTTCCGCCAACTTCTCCGAAGAAGGCACGGAAAAGCTCGAAGGTCTCCTGAAGCAGGCCGGCCTGCTGAAGGGCGCTTCGCTCTACGACATCGAAAACGTCGCGATCGTCCATCACGTCAACAACGCGCTGAAGGCCCACAAGCTGTTCCAGCGCGACAAGGACTACATCGTCCGTAACGACGAGATCGTCATCATCGACGAGTTCACCGGCCGCATGATGCCGGGCCGCCGTTATTCGGAAGGCCAGCACCAGGCGCTCGAAGCCAAGGAAAAGGTCAAGATCCAGCCTGAAAACCAGACGCTGGCGCAGATCACCTTCCAGAACTACTTCCGCATGTACGGAAAGCTCGCCGGCATGACCGGTACGGCGCAGACGGAAGCGGAAGAATTCGGCAACATCTACGGCCTCGAAGTCGTCGAAGTGCCGACCAATCTGCCGATCCAGCGTATCGACGAAGACGACGAGGTCTACCGGACCTTCGAAGAGAAGTACAAGGCGATCATCGCCGAGATCGCTGACGCGCAGAAGCGCGGCCAGCCGGTTCTCGTCGGCACCACCTCGATCGAAAAGTCCGAACTGCTCGCCGACCTGATGCGTAAGCAAGGCTTCAAGGACTTCCAGGTCCTCAACGCCCGCTACCATGAGCAGGAAGCCTATATCGTCGCTCAGGCCGGTGTTCCCGGCGCTGTGACGATCGCCACCAACATGGCCGGCCGCGGTACCGACATCCAGCTCGGCGGCAACCTCGAAATGCGTGTCGAACGCGAACTCGAAGGCGTCGAGCACGGTCCCGAATATGATGCCAAGGTCGAGGCGATCCGTGCCGAGATCAAGCAGCTGAAGGAAAAGGCGCTTGCCGCCGGCGGTCTCTACGTCATCGCGACGGAACGCCACGAAAGCCGCCGTATCGACAACCAGCTGCGCGGCCGTTCCGGCCGTCAGGGCGACCCGGGCCGCTCGAAGTTCTACCTGTCGCTCCAGGACGACCTGATGCGCATCTTCGGCTCCGACCGTATGGACGGCATGCTGACGAAGCTCGGCCTCAAGGAAGGCGAGGCAATCGTCCATCCCTGGATCAACAAGGCCCTCGAGCGCGCGCAGAAGAAGGTCGAAGCCCGTAACTTCGACATCCGCAAGAACCTGCTGAAGTATGACGACGTTCTCAACGACCAGCGCAAGGTCATCTTCGACCAGCGCCTGGAGCTGATGGAAGCCGCCAACATCGCCGAGACCGTTTCGGATATGCGCCGCGAAGTCATCGAAGACCTCGTCGACAAGCACATTCCGGAACGCGCCTACGCCGAACAGTGGGATGCTGCCGGTCTCAAGGAACAGGTCGCAAACCTTCTCAACCTCGACCTGCCGATCGAAGATTGGGCCAAGGAAGAGGGTATCGGCGAAGACGATATCCGCGAGCGCATCACCGAAGCTGCAAACGCCGCCTTCACCGAGAAGGCCGAGCGTTTCGGCGACGACATCATGCGCTATGTCGAGCGCTCGATCCTGATGCAGACGCTGGACCACCTGTGGCGCGAGCACATCGTCAACCTCGATCACCTGCGTTCGGTCATCGGCTTCCGCGGCTACGCCCAGCGCGACCCGCTGCAGGAATACAAGTCCGAAGCCTTCGAGCTGTTCCAGTCGCTGCTGAACAACCTCCGCCAGGCGGTTACCGCGCAGCTTATGCGGGTCGAGCTGGTCCAGCAGGCACCGGCCGAGCCGGAGCTTCCGGTCATGCAGGCCCAGCACCTGGATCCCGACACCGGCGAGAACGATTTCGCGCCGATTTACCAGGCATCCGAAGTGATCGTCGCGCCTGAAAACCGCGATCCGAACGATCCCTCGACCTGGGGCAAGGTCGGCCGCAATGAGCCCTGCCCCTGCGGTTCGGGCAAGAAGTTCAAGCACTGCCATGGCGCTTTTGCCGAAGCGTGATTGACTAAAAAAGATGATGAAGATGCCGCCTCCGGGCGGCATTTTCTTTTGTGGATCAAGCAACTTCAATGCTGGGCACGCGCCGCCCGCACAACCGTTTCTTAACCCTGATCTGGCAAGACTGAAGCCACGATTTGCCTGAGTTCTGAGTTGTGCGTGTTCATTATGGCAGTCATTGAAACCGCTGAAAGAATGCTGCCCGCCAGCTTGCGTCCGGCCGGCAGCCGTCTTCTGCGCATGCTCGCTGCCGTCCTGACCGAACGTGACGGCAAGGCCGCCGCCCAGCGCATGGCGCTGACCGCTTTCGCAATCCGCATTCTGAGCGCCGCACTCGCCTTCGTTTCCCAGATCATCCTGGCGCGCCTGATGGGCGAGTGGGAATATGGCATCTTCGTCTTCATCTGGGTGCTGATCGTCCTCTTCGGCGATCTCTCCTGCCTCGGCTTCCACACCGCGATCGTCCGCTTCCTGCCGCAATACAAGGCATCCGGCGCCTTCGAGGAAATCCGCGGCCTGACGGGCACCGCCCGCATCTTCGCAATCCTTTCCGGCTCGCTGCTGATGGTCGCGGGCATGGTTGGCCTGCATTTCTTCGGCGACAAGATCGAGATCTACTATCTGATCCCCGGCTTCCTCGGCCTGCTCGCGCTACCGATGATCGCGCTCGGCGATATCCTGGAAGGCACCTCGCGCGCCAATCACTGGCCGGTCATGGCGCTGAGCCCGGTCTATATCGTCCGGCCGATCCTGATCATCCTCTTCATGCTGATCGCCAACGCCATGGGCGCTGAACACACGGCGGTTGTGGCAATGCAGTCGGCCCTGCTCGCAACCTATGTCACGGCGCTCGGCCAGTATGTGGCGACGCTGCTGCGCCTGCGCCGCCATTACGATACCGGCCAGCACAAGGTGGATTTCATTGCCTGGCTGAGCGTCGCCTTCCCGATCTTCCTGATCGAGGGCGCGAGCTTCCTGCTCACCAATTCCGACGTCGTCATCGTCGGCATCTTCCTCGAGCCGCATGACGTCGCGATCTATTTCGCCGCCGCCAAGACCATGGCGCTGGTGCAGTTCATCATGTTCTCGGTGAAGGCGGCATCCGGCCCCCGCTTCTCCAGCATCATCGCCGGAGGCACCCGGGCCGAGCTTGCCGTTGCTGCTGCCGATGCGGCCCGCTGGACCTTCTGGCCGGCGCTCGGCATCGGCCTCTGCGTTCTGGCCGCGGGCCATCTGCTGCTGTCGCTCTTCGGCGGCGCGTTCACTGCCGGTTATGTGCTGATGGCGATCCTGCTTGCCGGCATCCTCGCCAAGGCGCTGGTCGGCCCGGCCGAGACGCTGCTGATGATGGCGGGCAAGCAGAACCTCTGCGCCGCGCTCTATGCCGGTGCGCTGACGGCAAACATCACGCTCAACCTGACCCTCATCCCTCACCTCGGAACCGTCGGCACCGCGATCGCCACGGCATCGGCCATGGCCGTCGAGGCGACACTTCTCCACATCGCCGTGCGGCGCACGCTCGGCATCGTTCTCTTTGCATTCAGCCGCCCGGCGACGGCGCAGGCAGACAGGAAGGCCCATTGATGGTGCGCACTCCTCCGAATACGGAATCCACGGACGCCACGACGAACCGCATGGTCCATGAGCTCGCCTCCTTGAATTTCGACGGACCGCAGGCGGAAGCCCGCGTCGAGGTCGGCCGCGCCGGCCGCGAGCTCTGCGTCTATCCCGGCAAGCTCGGCTATGAGCTGCAGGACGAGCTCGACTTCCTTTCGAACCGCGCGATCGAGCCGAACGTCTTCTTCACCGGCCGCTTCCTGGCGCCTGCCATGCCGCGCCTCGACGACCGGCAGGTGAGCTTCGCCCTGATGCGCGACACCGGCAGCAACCGCAGCCGCATGCGCTTCCTGATGCCCTTCTCCGTCGAGAAGCCGGGCTTTGCCGTCGGCCCCTCGATCATCCGCGGTTGGTCGAACAGCTTTGCGCCGCTCGGCACTCCGCTCGTCGATGCCGAGGATGCCGCCGAGACGCTCGATAACCTATTCGAAGGCCTGACGGCCCGCGACCTGCGGCTGCCGCAGATCCTCGTGCTGCCTGATCTGAGGCTGAACGGCATCTTCGCCCGGCTGGTGAAGGCCGTCGCTCTCGGCCGCAACCTGCCGCTGACGATTACCAATCCCTTCGAACGCCCGATGCTGGAGAGCGAGGAAGACGCCGTCGCCTATCTCGCAAGCTCCGTTTCCTCCTCGCACATGCGCGAAATGCGCCGCCAGTGGCGCCTGCTCGAGGACAAGGGCACCGTGACCTACAGCGTCGCCCGCCAGCCGCGCGACGTGCATATGCGCTTCGAAGAGTTCCTGGCGATGGAAGCCGGCGGCTGGAAGGGCAAGAAGCGCAGCGCGCTCGTCACCGACCGCTATCATACCGCCTTCGCCCGCGAAGCCGTCTCCAATCTCGCAGCCATCGACGCCGTGCGTATCCATACGATCGACTTCAACGGCAAGGCGATCGCCGCGATCGTCGTGCTGATGATGGGGGGCGAAGCCTACACCTGGAAGACGGCCTATGACGAGGAGTTCGCCCGCTTTTCGCCCGGCAAGCTGCTGATGGGTGAACTGACGGAATGGCATCTCGACGACGCCAACATCGTGCGCTCGGATTCCTGCGCCATCCCCGATCACCCGATCATGAGCCGCTTCTGGAAGGAACGCGAAGACATGGGTACGCTGGTCATCGGCCTTAACCAGAACGGCGACCGTGATGTCCGCCAGGCGGCCACCCAGCTTCACATGTACCGCAACACCCGCAACATGGCGAAGATGCTACGCGCCAAGATCATGTCGCTGGCAGGCCGCGGCTAAACTGCGGAACCTACGCGGCTTCGGCCGCTGCCCGCTCGCGCAGCAGGCGGCGGATCACCTTGCCCGTCGTCGTCAGCGGCAGTGAATCGAGGAACTCCACCTCGCGCGGATATTCATGCATCGAAAGCCGCATCTTCACCCAGTCGCGGATTTCGGCGGCAAGCTCGGCGCTGGCGCTAACGCTCGGTACCAGGACCACATAGGCCTTGACGATCTCGGTGCGAACCGGATCCGGCTTCCCGACGGCAGCCGCCAGCTGAACCGCCGGATGCCCGGACAGGCAGTCCTCGATCTCGGCAGGTCCGATCCGGTATCCCGAGGAAGTAATGACATCGTCATCCCGCCCCTCGAAGGTGATGAACCCTTCCGCATCCTGATGTGCGAGGTCGCCCGTCAGCAGCCAGCCATTGGCAAACTTGCGCTCCGTCGCCTCCGGATCGTTCCAGTATCCCAGGAACATCACCGGATCCGGCGCCTTGACGCCGATCTGGCCTGTCTGCCCCACCGGCAATTCGTTGCCGCGATCATCGACGACGGCAACCCGATGTCCCGGCGACGGACGGCCGATCGCCCCGGCTTTGGAAACACCCGCAGCCCGGCTTGAGGAGATCACGAAGTTGCACTCCGTCTGGCCGTAGAATTCGTTGACCGTGATGCCGAGCGTATCGCGCGCCCAGACATAGGTTTCGCGCCCGAGGGATTCGCCAGCCGAGCCGATCGTCCGCAGATTGAGCTTGTGCGTTAGATACGGATCACCGGCCGCCTTCAGCAGCCGCAGCGCCGTCGGCGGGATAAAGGCATTGCGCACCTGCATCTCGGCCATGATGCGATAGGCCGTATCGGCATCGAACTTCTGCGCCGGAGACGAGACGACGGGGACACCCAGCAACAGGCTCGGCAGCAGCGCATTGAGCAAGCCGCCCGCCCAGGCCCAGTCCGACGGCGTCCAGACCTTGTCGCTCGCCTGCGGAAATCCTTCATGGGCAAACTGCATGCCGGGGATATGCCCGGCGAGCACGCGATGCCCATGCAGCGCACCCTTCGGCGCTCCCGTCGTGCCCGAGGTAAAGATCATCAGCGCCGGATCGTCTGGCCCCGTATCGACCACCTCGAAGACCGGCGGATGCGAAGCGACGAGCTCGTCAAATGCCAGTGCCTCTCCGCCATCGATCGAAATCACCGTATTCAGATCAGGCAGGCGATCGCGGATTTCTGATATTCGCGCCATGCCGAACGCATTGGTGATGACGGCGGACGCACCCGCGGTTTTCAGCCTGTATTCCAGCGCCTCGACACCGAAGAGCAGCGCCAGCGGCAGCGCAATCGCGCCCATCTTGTAGATCGCCACATGCGAGATGACGGTCTCGAAGGATTGCGGCAGCAGCAACGCCACGCGGTCCCCGCGCTGGATGCCGAGCGATACAAGCCCATTGGCAAGCGATGCCGACCACGCCGACAGTTCGCCATAGGTCATCGAGGGGTGCTGGCCGCCGGGATCGAAATGTTCGAGACAGATCCGGTCGGGCTCGATCTTCGCCCAGTCGTCGCTGACGGCACGGCCCATATTGAAATCATCGGGGATGTCCCACGCAAAATCGCGGTAGAGATCGTCATAGCGATCGAAGCGGGGCAATTTCATAGGCTAGTTCCGGTCAATGCTGCACCAGCTAACACCCGCAGGCGCGCGAGTGCAAGCGCGAGCATTCAAGGCGCCCTTCGCCCTGTCATCGAAATTTATGCGCGATGCTTGCTGACTTTTGCCGCCGCTCCGCCCTAAATTGATCTTCAGGCGGCGGGCGGAATTCAATCACGGAGTCATTTCAATGGATTATGTAAAACTCGGCAAGACGGGCCTCGAAGTTTCAAAAATCTGCCTGGGTTGCATGACCTTCGGCGATCCCGGCCGCGGCAACCATGCCTGGACGCTCGGCGAGGAGGAAAGCCGCACGATCCTCAAGCAGGCAATCGATCTTGGCATCAACTTCCTCGATACGGCCAATACCTATTCCGACGGCTCCTCCGAAGAAATCGTCGGCCGGGCCATCAAGAGCTTTTCCAAGCGCGAAGACATCGTGCTCGCCACCAAGGTCTTCAACCGCATGCGCCCCGGCCCGAACGGCGCTGGCCTGTCGCGCAAGGCGATCTTCGACGAGATCGACAACAGCCTGCGCCGCCTCGGCACTGATTATGTCGATCTCTACCAGATCCATCGCTTCGACTATTCGACACCGATCGAGGAAACGCTGGAGGCGCTGCATGACGTCGTGAAGGCCGGTAAGGCCCGCTATATCGGCGCCTCCTCAATGCATGCCTGGCAATTCGCCAAGATGATTTACACCGCGCGCCTCAATGGCTGGACGGAGTTCGTCAGCATGCAGGACCACGTCAACCTGCTCTACCGCGAGGAAGAGCGCGAGATGCTGCCCTTCTGCGAGGACCAGAAGATCGCCGTCATCCCCTGGAGCCCGCTTGCCCGCGGACGCCTGACGCGCGACTGGGACGAGCAGACAACCCGCACGGAAAGCGACGAGTTCGGCAAGACGCTCTACCGGCAGGCCGAAGATTCCGACCGCAAGATCATCGATGCTGTCGGCCGTCTCGCCAAGGAGCACGGCGTTCCCCGCGCGCAGATCGCCACCGCCTGGATCCTGCAGAAGAGCGCCATCACCGCCCCGATCATCGGCGCCTCACGCCCCGGCCACCTCAGCGACGCCGTCGCCGCGCTTGCCGTCAAGCTGACGCCGGAGGAAGTGGCGATGCTGGAGGAACCCTACGTTCCGCACCGCGTCGAAGGTTTCAAGTAAGACGCTCGCGCGGCGCCTCAGATTTCGAGAGGCGCCGTCGCCGGCGACAGCTTCTGGCGCGTGGTTGAAAGAAATTGCGCGGCAAGCTCGCGGCTCTCGACAGCCCTTGCCAGGCTGACCGCTCCCATCATCGATGACAGCGTCGTAAAGCCGTTCTTGCGCCGCTCTTCGGGCGTATCGCCGGGCACGACTTCGGCGAGGATCGAGGCGAGCATCGAGAGCCCGTCATTGAAGATTTCCCGCACGGCACCCTTGCTGCGGGCAACCTCGTCCATCAGCGACACGAAAACGCAGCTGTTGCCGGGATCGTCGACCGCACACCACGAAACATAGTGCTCCAGCAGCGCTTCGAGCGGCCGGTGCGGCGAGCCTGCGATCAATTCCTTCCAGCGCACCTCGACGCGGGCCACCAGCGCGCGGCTGACCTCGATCTGCAACTCGTCCTTGGACTGGAAGTGACCGTAGAACCCGCCATGCGTCAGCCCGCAGGACTTCATGATGTCGGCGACACCGACGCCATCGAAGCCGTTTTCGCGAAACATCACCCCGGCGGCCTCGATGATCTTCTGGCGGTTTTCGGCAAATTTTTCGCGGCTCACGCGCATTGCAGCAATTCCTGAAATTGGTCGCTTGACAATTTATATGATGCCAATCATCAATACGCAACAAATATGATGATCATCATCTAAATCGGTGATGTATTGATCAGCCCTCTGAATGGATGACGCCTCATGGTATCGACAGCGCTTGCCTCCACCCTCGCCCGGCGAAACATTCATTACGGATGGATCATCGTCGCCGCCACCTTCCTGACCATGCTGGTAACGGCCGGCGCCATGGGCGCACCCGGCGTCCTCATCAAGCCGCTGCAGGATGAATTCGGCTGGGAAACCTCGCAGATCTCCTCGGCATTGGCGATCCGCCTGATCCTCTTCGGCCTGATGGGTCCGTTCGCCGCCGCCTTCATGAATTATTTCGGCGTGCGCAAGGTCATCGTCTTCGCCCTCGGCCTGATCGGTGCCGGCTTCATCGGCTCGCTGTTCATGACCTCGCTCTGGCAGCTTCTGGTGCTTTGGGGCATCGTCGTCGGCTTCGGCACCGGCCTGACGGCCATGGTGCTGGCAGCAACAGTCTCCGCCCGCTGGTTCACCAAGCACCGCGGCCTCGTCGTCGGCATGCTTTCGGCAAGCTCGGCAACCGGCCAGCTGGTCTTCCTGCCGCTGATGGCCGAGTTGACAGAGCGCTACGGCTGGCGCTCGACGGTGTTCTTTGTCTGCGCCATGATCATGGTCGCAGCCCTCGTCGTCCTGCTCTTCATGCGCGACCGCCCGTCGGACCTGAACCTGCCGTCCGTCGGCGAGGCGCATGTGACGGCCGCTCCGGCCCGCGGCACGCTGATCGACGCCTTGAAGATGCCTCTCGTCATTCTCCGGGAAGTCTCGACGACCTCGACCTTCTGGATCCTGTTTGCCACCTTCTTCATCTGCGGCCTCAGCACCAACGGCCTGATCCAGACGCATTTCGTCACTCTCTGCGGCGATTTCGGCATCCTGCCGGTGGCTGCAGCAAGCGTCCTCGCCGTGATGGGCATCTTCGATTTCTTCGGCACGATCGGCTCCGGCTGGCTCTCCGACCGCTTCGATAACCGCTGGCTGCTCTTCTGGTATTACGGCCTGCGCGGTCTCTCGCTGCTCTTCCTGCCCTTCAGCGATTTCACCTTCTACGGCCTGTCGATCTTCGCCGTCTTCTACGGCCTCGACTGGATCGCCACGGTTCCACCGACGGTAAAGATCGCCGCCGATCGCTTCGGCAAGGAAAAGGTCGGCCTCGTCTTCGGCTGGGTCTTCGCCGGTCACCAGTTGGGCGCCGCGACCGCCGCCTATGGCGCCGGCCTGTCGCGCACCGAGCTGCAGAGCTACCTCCCCGCCTTCTTCATCGCCGGCGCCTTCTGCCTGCTCGCCTCGATCCTGGCGATCACCCTGAAGAAACCCGGCGTCGGCAGCGCCGGAGAGGCCGTCGCCCACTAACGAAAATGGCTTCCGGCGCGCCTGCGCCGGAAGCCATATCAAATCAGCCGGATAACACCGCCCACCGTCTTGCATGCGCGGGCGCCCGCATGTTAGACACCCGCCCGTTACTATCCGTGCCCCATTGGCGGAATTGGTAGACGCGCTCGACTCAAAATCGAGTTTCGAAAGAAGTGCTGGTTCGACCCCGGCATGGGGCACCAAAAATCTCAAAGTAAGTCAGATACTTGCTAGGATTTCAAAGGCTTAAGCTTCCATCTGCTACAGCAAACTGCTACAGCGCGAGGCATGGAAGACGTGACAGCTTACCCTTGGTTGACCCTCCGAAACCGCACTTTTTATCTCCGTGCTCCCGTGCCTGCTGATTTGCAGAAGGCGCTAGGGAAAGTTGAGATTTGGAAATCTCTGCGAACTCAAGACCGGCGAACGGCGATTGAGAGGCTTCGGAAGGAGAGCGGAGCGGTTGCTGATACCTTTGAACAAGCTCGGAAGCGGCAAGCCAAGCTGCTTGAACCGCCCCTTGAGGAGCTTACCGAGCCCCAGCTAAAGGCGATCCATGACGCCTACTTCGTCCACTTGCTGGAGGAGGACGAGGAGACTCGTGAGAACGGCTTTGAAGGCCGGGACTTCGATGAGGATGAAGAATGGCTTGAGGCGTTGGACGGTGAGAACCGCTATGAGTTCGCCCGTGGGCTAGCTTCACCGTTCATGGTGAGCGAGGCTGAAGAGGTGCTGAGCTGGGAGAACGTCGATTTCAGGCTTGCTCCCCACTCTCGTAGCTGGACCAAGGTCGTCAGGGAACTATACAAGGCACGCATCAAGGCAGACGAGGCCCGCCGCCTGCGAAACTCTGGGGCCGTGGTTGAAACCCCCAAGGCTGTAGCTCCGTTCGCGCAGAACGGGCTGCCGACCAAGCCAACGCTCGAAGACGCCAAGGACTTCTACATCATTGAGCGAGTGTCCGGCAGCGAGTTTGCTCAGAAGAAGCGCAAGACGAGACTGGCCGCAATGATGCGCCAAGTGTCAGAAGCGCTTGGTGGTGACATTCCTGCCTTACCAGACTGGACCATCGAACACGCCTACAAGGTGCGAGACCACCTTCTCGGAAAGGAGGGCATCAAGGCATCCACCGTTCGCCGGTGTTGATTTGCACTGAGAGCTGACCCGGGATTGCGGGAAAATATCACTGAGAATTGACCCATGTTTCAATCATCCCCTGTGGTTTCAGCGGGGGCTCTGGAGTGATCGACATGGCGTTACTGAGCGTAATCCGGCGCTGGCATTTTCGGGATGATCTATCGATCCGGGAGATATGCCGCAGGACGGGCCTATCCCGGAATACCATCCGCAAATACCTGCGCGCAGGCGGCGTGGAGCCGAAGTTCAATGTCCCGGAGCGGCCGAGCAAGCTTGATCCATTTGCGGATCGGCTATCAGCCTGGCTGAAGACGGAATCGAAAAAGAGCCGCAAGCAGAAGCGGACGATGAAGCAACTGCATGCCGACCTGGTGAGCCTTGGCTACGAAGGTTCCTATTGCCGTGTTGCAGCCTTTGCCCGGGAATGGAAGGCAGACCGGCAAAGAGAACTCCATACGACCGGACGCGGCACGTTCGTACCCTTGGCGTTCGAGCCGGGTGAGGCCTTCCAGTTTGACTGGTCGGAGGACTGGGCGATCATCGGCAATGAACGCACCAAGCTGCAGGTCGCCCATACGAAGCTTAGCTACAGCCGTGCCTTCATCGTGCGGGCTTATCTTTTGCAAACGCACGAGATGCTGTTCGATGCCCACAATCATGCGTTCCGCGTCTTCGGCGGCATTCCTGGCCGCGGCATCTACGACAACATGCGCACCGCGATCGACAAGGTCGGCCGTGGCAAGGAGCGCGACGTCAACGTCCGCTTCATGGCGATGGCCAGCCACTACGTGTTCGAGCCCGAGTTCTGCAATCCAGCGTCCGGATGGGAGAAGGGGCAGGTCGAGAAGAACGTGCAGGATGCCCGTCATCGGTTCTTTCAACCGGTTCCACGCTTTCCGTCGCTGGAAGCCTTGAATGATTGGCTTGAGCTTCGATGCAAGGAATTCTGGGCGAAGACGCCGCATGGTCAGATGCGTGGCACTATCGCCGACATATGGGCAGAAGAAGCACCGGCCCTCATGCGCGTTTCGAGGCCGTTCGACGGATTTGTCGAATACACGAAGCGGGTCACACCAACCTGCCTCGTGCATCTGGAGCGCAATCGCTACAGCGTCCCGGCATCCTTTGCCAATCGGCCGATAAGCCTTCGCGTCTATCCGGATCGTGTCGTAGTTGCCGCGGAAGGTCAGATCGTCTGCGAGCATCGTCGCGTCATTGATCGTTCCCATGACCGGCCGGGCCAGACCATTTACGACTGGCGGCATTATCTGGCCGTCGTGCAGCGCAAGCCCGGCGCGCTACGCAACGGCGCTCCCTTCATCGAGATGCCGGAGGCATTCCTGACCCTACAGCAATATCTGCTCAAAAAGCCGGGCGGCGATCGCGAGATGGTCGATATCCTGGCCCTTGTTCTCCAGCACGACGAACAAGCAGTGCTCTCGGCCGTCGACATGGCGCTGAAGTCCGGCGTTCCAACCAAAACGCATGTGCTTAACCTGCTGCATCGCCTCGTCGACGGCAAATCTTCCACACCGCCGACCCTCGACGCACCTCAGGCGCTGACGCTCACCAATGAGCCCAAGGCCAATGTCGAGCGATACGATACCTTGAGAAAGACGGAGGTTCGCCATGCGTCATAACCCGGCAAGCGGCGCGATCGTTATCATGCTACGGCAATTGAAGATGCATGGGATGGCCCACGCCGTCGGTGACCTGACCGAGCAAGGATCGCCGGCGTTCGAGGCTGCCATTCCGATCCTGTCCCAGCTTCTCAAGGCGGAAACGGCCGAACGAGAGGTCAGATCGACCGCATATCAGCTCAAGACGGCACGCTTCCCGGCCTACCGCGATCTGAACGGCTTCGACTTCGCCAGCAGCGAGATCAACGAGGCGCTCGTGCAACAGCTTCATCGCTGCGACTTCCTCGACGATGCCAATAATATCGTTCTGGTCGGCGGTCCCGGCACGGGCAAGACGCATATCGCAACCGCGATTGGCGTCCAGGCCATCCAGCATCATCACAAGCGGGTCCGGTTCTTCTCCACCGTCGAGCTGGTCAACGTTCTTGAGCAGGAGAAAGCACAAGGTCGCTCCGGCCAGATCGCCAATCGCCTCGTCCACTCCGATCTCGTCATCCTCGACGAGCTGGGATACCTGCCGTTCAGCGCTTCAGGTGGCGCGCTACTCTTCCATCTGTTGAGCAAACTATACGAGCGCACCAGCGTCATAATCACGACCAACCTGAGCTTCAGCGAATGGGCCAGCGTGTTCGGCGATGCCAAGATGACAACCGCGCTGCTCGATCGGCTCACCCATCATTGCCACATACTTGAGACCGGAAACGACAGCTTCCGCTTCAAAAACAGTTCAGCTCATGAACCCGAACCTACAAAGGAGAAACGGCGGAACTTGACCACCACTGCCAACACAAACGATATCTAAAGGCGGGTCACTTCTCAGTGCAAATCCCGGGTCAACTCTCAGCGCAAATCAACAGTCTCGCCTATGCCACAGAAAATGAACCGCGCTTGTATACGCTTGTCAGATAGCTGCTTGATGAAGTTGGCAAAATGCTCCTGCTCGACCCGGTCCTTGATCTGATCGAACTCGTCAATGACAACGACCAGCCGTTCTGAATACTTTTCGCAGAGGAAGCTCACCAACCGAACAGCTTCGTTGATGGAAGAAGGCTCGGGTACCTTTGTCTCTTGCGTCGTGACCTTCGCGCTGCCAACAAGCCACCCGAGATTGAGTGCTGCGCCCCCTTCCCGAATTGTCTTCTCGACGGCAGGGTTACGGCTGACGACCTCTTCGAACAAGTTCTTGATGATGCTAGTGAAGCTGTTGCTATTGTCACATCCGAGGATAACAGGGTCACATTTCGCTGACGAAAGCGAGTAGGCTGCTGTCTGTGCTAGAGACGATTTTCCAACCCCTCGGAAGCCGTGGATAAAAACGTGACGGCCCGGGGCGTAAAGGGCTTTGCGGATGCCTTCGAGTTGCTCTGCCCGACCTCTCAGGAACTCTTCGGACTGAAGCGGTTGCGACGGTGACAGAACGTGGTTCAGGGCTTTGCCGAAGTCTTCTTCAGGCTGAGTGACGACTGCCCTGAGGTTCCACAATTCATCGTCCATGCCACCTCCAATGGACAATCGCGACTCGCCTTCGTAATAATTATAAGGTGATCGACTTGTCCCCTGCAAGGTTGATCCCCTGCGGCAGTAGCGTCTGCCCTTTCCATCACAACCCCGGTGATCTCGTTACTCGCGAGAAAAAAATCCTGCTCGAATAGGAAAAAACACTTGATAGTTCCTATTTTGTTCTTAATCATTTGGTAACTACAGCGCGTCACGATCTCGACGATAATCCACAGCCAGTTGAGCGGTGCGGCTAGTAACATGTTGCTGGATCGGACAATGTAGAACGGTCGAAAGCTGCGCCCAATGCCACCGGTAAACCAACGCCAAATGACTGACGTTTCGCCTGCACGGGCGGAGAACATGCGCCGAATTCGAGGGAAGAACACCCTTCCTGAGATGCGCGTTAGGCACGCCTTACGAGGGCTGGGTGTTGGCTATCGGCTGCACGTAAAAGGACTGATAGGTAGTCCTGACATCGTGATGAAGGGCCGGAGGGCCGTGGTGTTTGTTCACGGGTGCTTTTGGCATCGCCATGCCGGATGCAAGCGTGCGTTCGTTCCCAAGACGCGGCACGACTGGTGGGCTGCCAAGTTCGCCAAGACAGTCGAGCGCGACCGTCAGGCTGAGGCAAGTTTAAAAGAGGCAGGGTGGCGCGTAAGCGTCATCTGGGAGTGCGAGACCAGAGACTTTGACGGCTTGAAGAAGTCACTGTCCGATTTCCTGTTTCGCGATCAAGGAGAAGTGTAATGGCCCCGTCGATAGCTCTTAAGGCTAAAATGTACGTGAAGCGCGGGACCAGTGCGCCTTGGTACAAAGGCCGCGAGCTGACCGATGAGCAGCGAGATCGGTTTCGGGCTACCACCATTGCGTCACAGGCTGCGAAAGCAAAGGCTGTTCGAGGCGAGTGTGAACTGCCGAAACATCCAATCCCATCAGCGAAGTTCGACCCGCTGGCGCTGATGCCCACGCTGGCGTCAAACGGCTTGGCTGCGCTCAGCCTGTTCAGTGGCTGTGGTGGCCTTGATATTGGCTTCGACCGAGCAGGCTATAAACACGTGGCATCGTACGACATTCTTCCTGAGGCGGAAGAAGTGCTGAATGCCGCACACCCCCATTGGAAAGTGTTCGCTGGTGATGCTGGCGATGTGACCCAGGTTGATTGGAAGCAGTACAAAGGCAAAGTCGATGTCCTTCACGGCGGCCCCCCGTGCCAGCCGTTCAGCCACGCGGGCTACCAGAATGGCTCTGAAGATGAGCGGGACATGGTTCCGCAACTGATCAGGGCTGTGAAGGAGATTAAACCTCGGGCGTTCGTCCTTGAAAATGTCTCTGGTCTGGCCACGAAGAAATTTGCGGACTATGTCAAGAAGACCATCTTCGATGCCGTGGATGGTATGTACCATGTTCACTCATTCCTGCTTGAAGCGGCCGATTTCGGGGTACCTCAGCGTCGCAAGCGGTTGATCTTCGCGGGCTTCCGCAACAAGACCGACTTCCTCCGGTTTGAGCAGCCAATGCCTACACATAGCTGGGACCGCCCCAACACGAACCTACCGAAGACTATGGGCGTGAGAGAAGCACTTGGATTGCCATCCATTGGGGTGGATGCACTTGCGCCTACGATCCGCAGCGGCTGGACTGGACCGCGCCACACAACAAGCATTGTGAACAGCGCCACGTCACTGAGGCAGTGGAACGAGATCGAGGTATGGCCCAATGGCGTTGCCGCAGACCGTGACGCGGCAGCAGCGTTCGTCGCAAAAAACGGCCACTTCCGTTTGGCAATACAGGACTGCATGCTGCTTCAGGGTTTCCCCGAAAGTTGGCCTATTCAGCGTCCCGTCTACAAGGCCCTAGGCTTGATCGGGAACTCGGTCGCCCCTCCCATGGGGTACGCGGTAGCAACTGCGGTGGCCAAAGCACTCGGCGTCAAGCCGGTTGGGACGTGAACCACCGACCAATGCGGGCCCGCAATTCAATTGCGTGGTTCTCCGTAATCGGTTCGAAGCGCTGGAAGTAGCTTCCGGGCACTTTGGGGTTATTGAGGGTTGATCCCCGTTCCAAGAGGTAGCCGACACGATCGCGGAAAATATCGAGCATTCGATCTGGACTATAGCCGTTTGGGACGTCCATCAGCTCCCGGTAGCGCGACATTACGTACTGGTTCTTGTGCAATGCTCTCGCGTCCTCAAGCGAATAGACGTCCTTTTCGCCCATTACTGCGATCATGGCCTTCTTGTCAGTAAGGCTCGGGACCGTTTCGGAGATGGCGAAGTCGGCTTTGATGTACTCCCACCTACCATTGATCCATGGTGCCATGTCCTCCGGCGAAAGGTAGTGACAATGCTGTAGCTCGTCGCGCGAGTAGAACGCGACAATCCAATGCTTGTTGCTCCACTTACTAATATGATCTTTACCAAGGTCTCGAACCGTCCCCATTGCGGGCTGCACGGTGGTCACCGATTTCAGTTCGAACTCAAGAACCTGGCCCTCGAATTCTAGTATTGCGTCTACGCCTTGGCGCGACCGATCAGGTGGCCGTTTCAAATTGAAGAGGCTCACAAGTTCTTTTTCCCGGGCGTCATCTTGCGCTGCCATGGCGTCCCCTCTGAAGCATGTCGGAATGGTTGTTTCTGAGTCGCCTCTGAGAAGTCAACACATAGTTGATCCCGCTACAGCAACCTGCTACAACCCATACCGCAGAAGAGACCTCAAGCCATTGAAATTGCTATGCCCTCTATGGGGCATCGACCCCGGCATGGGGCACCACTCCTCAGCAAAGCAGCTCTCAGCGCTCTCCTGACCTACTTGTTCTTCAGCAGCCACATCTTGCCGGCCATGGTGATGCCGTAGACGTCCTTGGCGGCGTCGGTGTCGAGGTTGCGGCGTTCGATGAGGCCGGAGTTGCTCAGTTCCTCGATGGACTTGGGCGTCACGGACTTGATCTTCTGCGGGCGCTCTTTCCACCGGTCGTTCTTCGCGTAGGTCACGGTGGCATTCTCATGCGTCCACTTGTTGGTGGGCTGAGGATGTAGGTCGCCGTCCTTTGCAAGCTTCAGCGCAGAGATGAGGGCGGGTGTAAGTTCGGTCATAATTGTAAAAGGCCTGTTCTAAGTTTCTGAGGGGCCCTTAGCACACATTTGCGGCAGCACCTCAAAAAAGCGGCCGGATTTGCATTTTCTGCGTGAATGCGCGGCAGATCCATCACAGCGGCGCCCGCTGGAGGCCGCCTGCTAGTGGATCAGCTGCAGCCTGATCTCTTCCTTCGCCGCAAACGACCGGCATTCCGCCAAGTCGTCGCCGACGAAGATCACGTCTCCGTCCTCGTCGAACACGCCCCAGCACGCCTCGTCTTCGAGCAGGACCTCGCGGACATAGCCGAACTCGACGGTATCCTCGGAATAGTAGGTGGCTGACGCAGCAACAGTTCCTAATTCTCGCATGGAAATCTCCAATGAGATGGCATCGACTGTTTTAGTGCGCACTCATATTGCGTCCCGAAACTGGCTTCAGGCTGTTGCAACTTTTGCGGATTATCTGCGGGAAGCGCTGCGGCGCCTCAAATCAAGTGTTTAATTCTGCTCATCCTTCGTTCTAAAGTGGCGCCGCATTCAACACCGAGGGAAAGACGTGCATCAGGAAGCAACCCTTATCGCGACGGTGGCCGTAAGCTTCGTCTTTGCAGCGGTGCTCGGCTACGTGGCGGACAGGCTGCGGCTGCCGCCTCTGGTCGGCTATCTGATGGCCGGCATCCTGATGGGTCCCTTCACGCCGGGCTTCATCGCCGATACCGGGCTCGCGAGCCAGCTCGCGGAAATGGGCGTCATCCTGCTGATGTTCGGCGTCGGCCTGCATTTCTCGGCCGGCGACCTCCTGGCCGTCAAGGGCATCGCCATTCCGGGTGCCGTGCTGCAGATCGTCATCGCCACACTGCTTGGCGTTGCGCTCTGCTCCTTTTGGGGCTGGGGGCTCGGCGCCGGTATCGTCTTCGGGCTCAGCCTCTCGGTTGCCAGTACCGTCGTCCTGTTGAAGGCGCTGGAGGAGCGAAATCTCGTCAATTCCGCCAGCGGCCGCGTGGCGATCGGCTGGCTGATCGTCGAAGATCTGGCCATGGTTCTGGCGCTCGTCCTGCTGCCGGCGCTGGCCGAACTGCTCGGCGGCCATGCGAGCGATGCGCTCGCCCATGGCGGCGGCCTCCCGCTGCCCTTGACCATCGGCCTGACGCTGCTCAAGGTCGGCGCCTTCGCGGTCATGGCCGTCGTGCTCGGCCCCAAGGTGGTTCCCTGGCTTTTGACGCTGGTGGCGCGTACCGGTTCGCGCGAACTCTTCACCCTTGCGGTTCTGGCGATCGCGCTCGGCATCGCCTTCGGCTCGGCCGCCATCTTCGGCGTATCCTTCGCACTCGGCGCCTTCTTCGCCGGCGTCGTCATGAGCGAATCCAACCTCAGCCATCGCGCCGCCGCTGATTCCCTGCCGCTACAGAACGCCTTCTCGGTGCTGTTCTTCGTCTCCGTCGGCATGCTCTTCAATCCAGCGGTTCTGGTGAAGGAACCGATGGCCGTATTCTGCGCGCTGATGCTGATCATCGTCGGCAAGGCGATCATCTCTTTCGGCGTCGTGCTTCTCTTGCGCTATCCCGTCGGCATGGGCCTGACGGTCGCGGGCGGCCTGGCGCAGATCGGCGAATTCTCTTTCATCCTCGCCGGTCTCGGTGTTTCGCTCGGGCTGATGCCGCAGGAGGGCCAGGATCTGATCCTTGCCGCCGCCATCCTGTCGATCACCCTCAATCCGCTGGTCTGCTTTGCCGCGGAGGTCGCGCATAAGAAGGTGCACAAGAAATGGCCGCACCTCTACGATGGCTACGGCCGCAAGCGTCTCGACGTGCTGGGCCGTGAACTCGAAAAGAACCGGCTTCTCAGCGAAGAGCGCGAGCGCGAACACCAGCTGGAAATGCAGAAGCTGGTCGAAACTTTCCCGCTCTTTGCCGAGGTCGATGAACATTCGCAGGAGGAGCTGTTGCTGCTCTTCCGCCCGAAATCGGCTCTGCCGGGCGAACGCGTGGTACGCAAGGGTGACCGCGGCGACGGTATGTATTTCATCTCGTCCGGCGCTGTCGAGGTCCGCGTCAATGGCGGACCGGTGGCGCTTGAGGCGGGCGCCTTCTTCGGCGAAATGGCGCTGCTCTCGGGCGGGCGCCGCACGGCCGACGTCATCGCCATCGATTTCTGCCAGTTCCTGGTTCTCGAGCGGCGCGACTTCAACATGTTCTCGGCCCGCCACCCGGCACTCCGCGCCGCCGTCAGCGAGATGGCGCGCGAGCGCACTGAGATGAACGTGATGCGCGCCAAGCGCGCCAAACAGGCCGAACAACACGAGCCCTCGACTGAAAGCTGACGGCGCGAGATCACGAAAAATTTCCACGCCGGCGCCGCTATCATTGCCATAGTCGGCATTTACAGCGCCGGACCGGCCCCCTAATGCTTTTGCACCGCAGCACGAAAGGAATGGAATGCTCCGCAGACTTTACGACTGGACCATGTCTCTCGCCGCCCGCAAGTCGGCCGAAGTCTGGCTCGCCGTTATCGCCTTCGTCGAAAGCTCCGTCTTTCTCGTTCCGGCCGATGTGCTCTATCTGCCGATGGCCCTTGCCAAGCCCGAGCGCGCCTATCGCTACGCGCTGGTCGCGACCGTCGCCTCCGTTCTCGGTGGCATCGCCGGCTGGGCGCTCGGCTACTATGCCTATGATGCGATCGCCCGCCCCGTTCTGGAATTCTACGGCAAGCTCGACGCCTTCGAGCAGCTGAGGGTCTATATCCACGACGAGTGGGAAATCCTGCTGCTGCTTCTGGTGACCTCGGGTCTCGCGCATCTACCGCCGATCAAGGTGGTCACCATTCTCGCCGGCGTCATCCACATGAACCTCGGCTTCTTCGTTATCTCGGCGATCATTGCCCGCGGCGCGCGCTTCTTCTTCCTCGCCTGGCTGCTGCGCCGCTATGGCGAGCCGATCCGCGACTTTATCGAGAAACGCCTCGGCCAGCTGGCGGCGATTGCCGCAGTCGTGCTGATCGCGCTCGGCATCGCCTACAAGTTAATTGCCCATTGAGACCAACTCGCGGAGTTCCGCCATGACTGCCATTGCCTCGCCCCTCACCCGTCCGGTCCTCGTCTATTCGCTGGTCCTGGCTGTCGCCATGGCTGCCGTCGTCGGCACCGCGCTCGGTTTTCAGTATATCGGCGGCTACATTCCCTGCGAGCTCTGCCTGATGCAGCGCCAGCCCTACTATTATGCCATTCCGATCGCCCTGCTCGGTGCTGTCGGTTCGCTTTTCCGCCTGCCCAACTGGATGTGCCGCGCGCTGCTTCTCGCCGCCGGCATGCTGATGGTCGTCGGCGCCGGCATGGGCGTCTATCACTCCGGCGTCGAATGGCACTTCTGGGCTGGCCCGACCGCCTGCTCGACCACGGCCGGCAGCATGACCGAGAATGCCGGCGACCTCCTGACGGAGCTCAACACCATCAAGGGTCCGTCCTGCACCGACGCAGCGCTGCGCGTGCTCGGCCTGTCCTTTGCGGGCTGGAACGTGATTGCAAGCCTGGTACTCGCGGCCTTCGCCTTTATCGGCGTCCGCAAGTCGGCCTGAAGATGGCTGCAGCCGTCAGGGCTGCAGTTCGCTATCCCAGTAGAGATAGTCGAGCCAGCTGTCGTGCAGATAGTTCGGCGGGAAGAGCCGGCCGTTATTGTGCAGGTCCTGCACTGTCGGCTGATACGGCTTTTGATGCGGGAACATGCCTGCCTGCTTCGGTAGCTTGCTGCCCTTCCTGAGATTGCAGGGGGAGCAGGCCGCCACGACATTCTCCCAGGTCGTCTCGCCGCCATGAGCGCGCGGGATGACGTGGTCGAAGGTCAGGTCGTTGTGATCGCCGCAATACTGGCACTCGAACTTGTCGCGAAGGAACACGTTGAAGCGCGTGAAGGCGGGATTACGGGACGGCTGAACGTAGGTCTTGAGGCAAACGACACTGGGAAGCCGCATCGAAAAGCTCGGAGAAGACACCGAGTGTTCGTACTCTGCGATGATATTCACACGGTCAAGGAAGACCGCCTTGATCGCGTCCTGCCAGGACCAGAGCGACAAGGGATAATAACTCAAAGGCCTGTAGTCAGCGTTCAGGACGAGCGCCGGCAGGGCCTGGGGGGAGACTGCAATCGTCAAGGGACTCTCCTGATCGATTCGGCATCTGCATCCTTATATTAGGCCGGTTGTGACAGCCTTGTGAAGTCCAATAAATTCAGTCAATAACGGCAATTCGATGAGTGTTGCAGATCAGGCGACCGGCACGAGCCCGCGGCCGAGTTTCTTGGCATAGTAAGCCCAGAAAAGCCTTGCAGCGACGGACCTCCAGGGCGACCACGCTTCCGCCATCGCAGCCAGCGCTTTCGCCTGTGGCCGTTGAGCGAGACCGAATGCCGCGGCCACGGCATTCTGCAGTGCCACATCGCCGGACGGAAAAATATCCGCATGGCCGCAGCAGAACATGAGATAGACCTCCGCCGTCCAGGGGCCGACACCCTTCAGCGTTGTCAGCGCATGCAACGCCTCGCCCGGCGGCAGTACCGAAAGTGCTGTGAGATCGAGGTGCCCGGCGGCGACGGCGGTGGCGATCCCCGAAAGGGTCGTGGCCTTGGCCCGGGAGAGCCCGAACTCCCGCCATGCCTCGTCATGCAGCATTACATAGCTTTCCGCCGTCAGCTCGCCATCGGCAGGCAGCATCCGCCGCCAGATCGCTTCCGCGCTCGCCCGCGACACCATCTGCGAGACAATGATATGCGCCAGCCCCGCAAATCCCGGCTCACGCAGCCGCAGAGGCAACGGCCCGGCATCTGCTGCGACGGCGGAAAGGCGTGGGTCCAGGCGCAGCAATTCCGATAGTCCCTGCTCGACATCGCCTTCGTTTCGAATGATCTGCACGTCGCCTCGCGGTGGTTTCGAATCCGTGGCAGAAGAAAGCATGACCACGACTCAGCGTCAAAAGCCCGTCTTCCGTTTTGCCCCAAGCCCGAACGGCCCGCTGCATCTCGGCCACGCGCTGTCCGCCTTCATCAATCAGGACATGGCAAAAGCTTCAGGCGGCCGTTTGCTGCTGCGCATGGAAGACATCGACCAGACGCGCTGCACACCCGATTTCGAGACCGGCATCTATCGGAATATGGACTGGCTTGAAATCGACTGGGAAAAACCGGCCCGCCGCCAGTCGGAACATTTCGGCGAGTACCAAACAGCGCTTCAAAAGCTGATCGACCACGGCCTCGTCTATCCGTCCTTCATGACCCGTGGCGAGGTGAAGGCCGAGGTTACGGCATTCGAGGCCAATGGCGGCAGCTGGCCGCGCGATCCCGACGGCTCGCCGCATTATCCCCCACGGGACCGGGGGCTGACGCAGGACGAGCGCGGGGAACGGCTAGGGTCGGGTGCGAAACATGCCTGGCGCCTCGATACAACGCGCGCGCTGGATGAGGTTGGCACAGAGATCGATTGGACAGAAACCGGCGATGGCGAGACCGGCACGATCAAGGCCGATCCGGCGGCATGGGGAGACGTGATCCTGTCGCGCTCAGATGCGCCTTCGAGCTATCACCTGTCGGTCGTCCTCGACGACTCCCTGCAGGGCATCACGCATGTCGTGCGCGGCATGGACCTTTTCCACGCGACCTCGGTCCACCGGCTATTGCAGTCCCTGCTCGGGCTTCCCGCACCGATCTACCATCACCACCGGTTGATCACCGATGCTTCAGGCCGCAAGCTGTCCAAGAGCGAGGGCGATACCGGGCTGGCGGAACTGCGGGCCAAGGGGCTCTCAGTGGCCGGCGTCAGGCAGCTTGTCGGTCTCTGAGCGCTTGTGGCCGTTGCCGCTCAGGAAGTTGCGCTTGAAGATCGCTCGCACCCGGAACTTCAAAAGCGCCGCATTCAGCTCCGCCCCGATGATGAAGATCACGCCCACCATATAGAGGAAGATCAGCACCACCATGACGGAAGCCAGACCTGCATAGGTCGCGGTGTAATTGGCGAAGGTGGCGAGGTAATAGGCAAAGATCAGCGCCCCCGCCAACCAGAGCAAGAGCGTCAGCAGCACGCCAGGAATGACATCGAAGACCTTCCGGCGGCCCGCTGGAAGCCAGAGATGGACGACAAGCAGCCCCAGCGTCAGCATGACGAGCGTTCCGTAGATACGCCAGCTGAAGACGATCTCCAGCGTATCGACGATGACAGGCAGCCACTGGCGGATCGTATCGGGCACCCATTCGAACGTATCGTTGTGCAGCAACCATTCGCGGGCGTAGTTCAACCCGACCGGAACGGCGACCAGCAGAATGCTGATCGCGGCGAAAATGATCACCGCAACCAGCACATATCCAAGGCTGGCGAGGCGGGTGAAATACCAGGGCCGCGTCTCCTGAACCCGGTAGGCGCGGTTGAGCGAAATGCGCAAAGCCTCGACGCCGTTGGAGGCGAAATAAGCCGCCGCCAGCACCGAGATCGTCAGCAGTCCACCGCGCGGGATGGTCAGAACCTGCACGACCTGATCAGCCAGCGGTTTGGCGATCGCTTCCGGCCAGGTATCGAAGATGATGTGGATCGCCGTCATCGAGAACTGGTCGGCGCCGAGGAAGTTCGCAAGCGCCGTTCCGAAGATCAGGAAGGGGAAGACCGCAAGCAGCGTCGACAGCGCCACGTGGCTCGCCATGGCGAAGCCGTCGTCCTCGATGAGATGGCAGATCGCGTCATAGACCACCTCATAGAGCGTGCGCATGATCTTCGGCATTCCATCTCCGGCTCTGACGATTGTAACCTCGGTGCGAATATGGGAAACGAGTCCCAGTTTGTACAGGAATCATTGAATGGCTGAACCGCGCACAATCATCGTTACCGGATGCTCGTCCGGTATCGGTGCCCATTGCGCACGCGCCCTCAAGGCCGATGGCTGGAGGGTCTTCGCCACTGTACGGAAACAGGAAGATCTCGGATCGCTTGAGGCCGATGGCATCGAAGCCTTCCGCATGGATTATGCCAATAGCGATTCCATCGCCGATTTCATGCGTGAGGTGGAAGCTCTCTCGGGCGGGCGGATCGACGCGCTCTTCAACAACGGCGCCTACGGCCAGCCCGGCGCCGTCGAAGACCTGACGACCGACGTGCTGCGCGAACAGTTCGAGACAAATTTCTTCGGCTGGCACGACCTGACGCGCCGCGTGCTGCCGCTGATGCGCAGGCACGGAAGCGGCCGGATCGTCCAGTGCTCTTCCATCCTCGGTGTCGTGCCCTATCGTTACCGGGGAGCCTATACCGCGTCGAAATTCGCGCTCGAAGGCCTGAGCGTGACCCTCCGGATGGAACTGCAGGGCAGCGGCATCCATGTGAGCCTTATCGAACCGGGGCCGATCGCCTCCCGCTTCACGGCCAACGCGCTCGCCAAGATCAATGAACACATCGATCTGCGCGGCTCCGTGCATGCGGCAGATTATCGCCGCCAGCTCACCCGGCTTGACGGCAGCGGTCCGGTCAGCCGACATAAACTACAACCGGATGCGGTCTATGCGGTGCTGAAACACGCATTGAACTCGAAAAATCCGAAGCCACATTATCCTGTAACGGTTCCGGCAAAGCAGGGCATGATGCTGAAGAGGCTGCTGCCTGCAGACCTCTTCTACCGCCTGATGCGCTGGACCGACTGACCAAGAAAGCCGAATGCCATGTCCACGGCCACTTACATTCTCGCCATCATCGTCATGGGCCTCGTCGCCCTTGTGCTGATCCGCGGCCTCTTCAACATGATGAAGGGTGGCGATTCCAACCTGTCGAACAAGCTTATGCAGCTGCGCGTGCTCTTGCAGGCGATCGCCGTCATCCTGATCATGCTGACGCTATGGCTGACCGGCGGCGGCCGCCCGACCTGACGCACTGACAACCGGGGGATTGATTGGTCAAGCTCAACAAGATCTACACCAAGACAGGCGACGACGGCACGACGGCACTGGTTTCCGGTCCCCGGCGGCAGAAGCACGATCTGCGTGTCGAGGCCTATGGCACGATCGACGAGACCAATTCGACGATCGGCGTCGTCAGGCTGCATACCGCTGACCTGCCCGAGCTCGACCGGATGCTGATGCTGATCCAGAACGACCTCTTTGATCTCGGCGCCGATCTCGCAACGCCCGATACCGGCAAGCCACTCGACTACGAGCCGCTGCGCATCGTCGCCGCGCAGGTCACGCGCCTGGAAGGCGATATCGACGCGCTGAATGCCGATCTCGAGCCGCTGAAATCCTTCGTGCTCCCCGCCGGCTCTCCGGCCTCAGCGCATCTCCACCTCGCACGCACGATCTCCCGGCGGGCCGAGCGTCTGATGGTGGCGCTGTCGCGCACCGAAGGCGAGATCGTCGGCGCCGAGGCGCTGAAATATGTGAACCGCCTCTCGGACTTCCTCTTCGTCGCCGCCCGTCATGCCAATGACCAGGGCCGCGCGGATGTGCTTTGGGTTCCCGGAAAAAACAGATAGGGTCCGGCATCGACGATAGCCGGGGGCGGCCTTCCATGTTCATTCCGTTGCATGATGCCAACACGCTGAAGCACATCAAGGTTCAGTGGGTCACACTCGGGCTGATTGCCGCCAATGTCGCGATCTGGCTGTTCACCGGCTTTGCCGCACCCGATCTCGCCAAGGCGGCCACCGTCGGCCTCGGCTATATCCCCGCCGTCGCCTTCGACCACGCGATCCTGCCGCCGGAACTGGAGCTCGTCCCCGAGCCGCTCACCTATATCAGCTACGCATTCCTGCACGGCAGCTTCTGGCATCTCGCGGGAAACATGATCTTCCTCTGGGTCTTCGGCGATAATGTCGAGGACGCGATGGGGCACATCCGCTTCCTGGTCTTCTATCTTGCCTGCGCCGCATTCGGCGCGCTTTGCCACGGCCTGCTGGCAACGGAATCCCAGGCGCCGCTGATCGGCGCGTCCGGGGCCATATCCGGCGTTGTCGCAGCCTACCTAGTGCTGCACCCGCGGGTAAAAGTCTGGGTTCTTGTCTTCTTCCGAGTGCCCCTGCCGCTCCCGGCCTTCATTCCGCTGCTGCTCTGGATCGGCCAGCAGTTCTTCATGCTGGTCATCAACCGCGACGGCGATGTCTCCTGGGGCGCGCATGTCGGCGGCATCATCGCCGGCGCCGTCCTCATCGTCTTCTTCCGCCAGCGCGGCGTTCCGCTTTTCGACCGAGAGATCGTCACGCCCCGCGCCGTTCGTAGCACCCCTGCAATCCGGCGCACGGTGGCGACCGAAGACGGCACGCCATAAGCCCACGACCGCAATATTGACGTTCACGTAAACGTAATATATTTCCGTTCTCCAATTTGTCTGTCTGCGACCGGCAAGCGTTGTGTTTGGAGGAAAAACGCGTATCCATGTCGCCATTCGACAATCGGAGCAGCGCCGAAGCGCGCATTTTCTTGGCGAAAGAGTTGAAGGAAGGACCCCATGAAAATTCTCGTCCCAGTGAAGCGGGTGGTTGATTACAACGTGAAGATCCGCGTCAAGCCTGACGGCACGGGTGTTGAACTCACCAACGTCAAGATGTCGATGAACCCGTTCGACGAGATCTCGGTCGAAGAGGCTCTGCGCCTGAAGGAAGCCGGCAAGGCTGAGGAAGTGGTGGTCGTCTCGATCGGTCCGGCAAAGGCCGAGGAAACGCTGCGCACCGCGCTCGCCATGGGTGCCGACCGCGCCGTTCTCGTCGAAACCGACGATGCCGTCGAGCCGCTCGCCGTTGCCAAGATCCTGAAGGGCGTTGCCGATGCTGAAAAGCCCGGCCTGATCATCGTCGGCAAGCAGGCGATCGATGACGACTCGAACCAGACCGGCCAGATGCTCGCCGCACTTCTGGGTGTAGCGCAGGCAACCTTCGCCTCCGCAATCGAGCTTTCTGACGACACAGCGAGGATCACCCGCGAAGTCGACGGCGGCCTGCAGACGATCGACGTCAAGCTCCCGGCTGTCGTCACCACCGACCTTCGCCTCAACGAGCCGCGCTATGCCTCGCTGCCGAACATCATGAAGGCGAAGAAGAAGCCGCTCGACAAGAAGAGCCCGGCTGATTTCGGCGTCTCCACCGAGCCGCGCCTCAAGGTGCTGAAGACTGAAGAGCCGTCCGGCCGCAAGGCAGGCGTCAAGGTCAAGTCGGTCGCCGAGCTTGTCGAAAAGCTCAAGACCGAAGCTGGCGTCCTCTAAGGTTCGAGAAAGGATTTACGACCATGGCCATTCTTCTTCTGGCTGACCACGACAATGCAACCCTTTCCGACCAGACCGGCAAGGCACTGACAGCTGCTTCCAAGATCGGCGGCGACATCCATGTGCTGGTCGCCGGCAAGGGCGCCAAGGCTGCTGCCGATGCGGCTGCCAAGCTCGCAGGCGTCTCCAAGGTTCTGCTCGCCGAAAGCGACGAACTCGCCAACAATCTGGCCGAGCCGCTCTCCGACCTGATCGTTTCGCTGGCCGGCAGCTACGACACGATCATCGCGGCTGCGACCTCGACCGGCAAGAACGTCCTGCCGCGCGTCGCCGCTCTGCTCGATGTCGCACAGATCTCCGAGATCATCGAAGTCGTCTCCGCCGACACCTTCAAGCGACCGATCTATGCCGGCAATGCGATCCAGACCGTACAAGCGAGTGATGCCAAGAAGGTCATTACCGTCCGCACCGCTTCCTTCGCTGCCGCAGCAGAAGGCGGCTCGGCTTCGGTCGATGCCATCCCGGCCGTTTCCGATCCGGGTCTCTCGACCTTCGTCAAGGACGCGCTCTCGGCTTCTGACCGTCCGGAACTGACCTCCGCCAAGATCATCATCTCCGGCGGCCGTGCGCTCGGCTCTGCCGAAAAGTTCCAGGAAGTCATCCTGCCGGTTGCCGACAAGCTCGGTGCCGCCGTCGGCGCCTCGCGCGCTGCCGTCGATGCGGGCTACGCCCCGAACGACTGGCAAGTCGGACAGACCGGCAAGGTCGTTGCTCCGCAACTCTACATCGCCTGCGGCATCTCGGGCGCCATCCAGCATCTCGCCGGCATGAAGGACTCGAAGGTCATCGTCGCCATCAACAAGGACGAGGAAGCGCCGATCTTCCAGGTCGCCGACTACGGCCTCGTCGGCGATCTCTTCGACATCCTGCCAGAGCTGCAGAAAGCTCTCTGAGCGGGCAGATTGCCGGTTTTTCGCACTTGCGAATGACTGGAAAATTATCTTTTATGGCGCTACTACTGCTGCCGGGCGATCATTTTGCCCGGCAATTTCATTAGAAAATACGGCAGCGCTTTCGGGGGTGACTGCTACGGGGGTCTGGAGATGAGCGCGGTGTTGAAGACGATCGGTATTGTCGGTGCGGGCCAGATGGGTTGCGGCATCGCGCATGTTTCGGCTGGCGCAGGCTACAAGGTCCACATCTACGATCTCAGCCAGGAGCGCATCGAATCGGGCCTGGCAACCATCAACGGCAATCTTGCCCGCCAGGTGACGAGCGGCAAGATGACCGACGAGGAGCGCAAGTCGATCCTCGCGCTGATCTCCGGCTCCGCCAATCTCAACGATCTCGCCCCCTCCGACCTCGTCATCGAGGCTGCGACCGAGGAAGAGGCCGTCAAGCGCAAGATCTACGCGCAGGTCTGTCCGGTCCTGAAGCCGGAAGCGCTTCTTGCCACCAACACCTCGTCGCTGTCGATCACCCGCCTTGCATCGGCAACCGACCGCCCCGAGCATTTCATGGGCATCCATTTCATGAATCCGGTCCCGGTCATGAAGCTGGTCGAACTGGTGCGCGGCATCGCCACAGACGAGACCACTTTTGCGACCGCCAAGGCCTTCGTGGCCTCGCTCGAAAAGACAGTCACGGTCGCCGAAGACTTCCCGGCCTTCATCGTCAACCGCATCCTGCTGCCGATGATCAACGAAGCGATCTATACGCTTTACGAAGGCGTCGGCACCGTCGACGCGATCGATACCGCCATGAAGCTCGGCGCCAATCATCCGATGGGCCCGCTGCAGCTTGCCGATTTCATCGGCCTCGACACCTGCCTGTCGATCATGCAGGTCCTGCATGACGGCCTGGCGGATTCGAAATACCGCCCCTGCCCGCTGCTGGTGAAATATGTCGAAGCCGGCTGGCTCGGCCGCAAGTCCGGCCGCGGCTTCTACGATTACCGCGGCGAGGTTCCGGTTCCGACCCGCTGACCGGCCTTACAGGCCGATCGCACCCCTGATCAGCGCCTTGGCGTCTTCGCTGTCCCAGGCAGCCGGACCGTTCATCGCCGAGATCAGGCATCCCTTGTCGTCGAGCAAGAGCGTGACCGGCAGACCGAAGGCCAGGCCTTCCTTCTTCAGATTGTTGAACACGCCGATCGTGTTGTCGCGATAGAGCTTCAGGGAATCGACGCCGGTTTCGCTGAGAAACGCCTTCGGCTTCTCGTCGTCGCCCGTATCGATATTGACGGCGACGACCTGGAACTTGTCGCTACCCATATCCTTCTCCAGCGCATTCAGCGCCGGCATCTCTTCGCGGCAGGGCACGCACCATGTGGCCCAGAGATTGAGAAGCACGGTCTTGCCGGCAAAACTGTCGAGCGTCACCGGCTTGTTGTCGGCATCGTTGAAGGCAACCGTAGTCAGCTTGCGCGGCTCGTTGGCGGCAACCATGGCGGCAACCTGCCCCTTGGCGAGGGGGGTGATCTTCTGCGCCAGATCCTTCGCAGCAGCGCATTGGCCGGACGCCGTTTCGCCGCCGCCATTGCCAGACCCCGTCTCCTTAATGTAAACCGCTGCCGCACCGGCAATTATGCCTGCAACGGCGGCTATCGAGATCAATTTCAGGGATGGCAGCCCAAGCGGCTTTCTTGTCGTCATTTCATTCTCCAGGACATGCATCCTCAAGGCAGGCAGCTTCGATGGCCGACGGCAACACGGACACCAAATCCTCCAACCAGATGTGGGGCGGGCGTTTCGCTTCTGGCCCCGATGCGATCATGGAGGAGATAAATGCCTCGATCGGTTTCGACAAGAAGCTATTCGCTCAGGATATCCGCGGGTCGATCGCCCACGCGACAATGCTTGCCCATCAGGGCATCATTTCCGGCGACGATAAGGACAAGATCGTTCACGGGCTAAACACGATCCTGTCAGAAATCGAAAGCGGCAACTTCGAATTCTCGCGCCAGCTCGAAGACATTCACATGAATGTCGAGGCGCGCCTCGCAACGCTGATCGGCCCCGCAGCCGGCCGCCTGCACACCGCCCGTTCGCGCAACGACCAGGTGGCGCTCGACTTCCGCCTTTGGGTCAAGGAAGAGCTGCAGAAGACCGAGGCGATGCTGACGAGCCTGATCGCCGCCTTCCTCGATCGCGCCGAAGAGCACGCCGAAAGCGTCATGCCGGGCTTCACCCATCTGCAGACCGCTCAGCCCGTCACCTTCGGCCATCATTGCATGGCCTATGTCGAAATGTTTGGCCGCGACCGCTCGCGCGTGCGCCACGCCATCGAGCATCTCGACGAGAGCCCGATCGGCGCCGCAGCGCTGGCCGGCACCGGCTACCCGATCGACCGCCACATGACCGCGAAGGCCCTCGGCTTCCGCGAGCCGACCCGCAACTCGATCGACACCGTCTCCGACCGTGACTTCGCCATCGAATTCCTGTCGATCGCCGCGATCTGCGGCATGCACCTGTCGCGCCTCGCCGAAGAGATCGTCATCTGGTCGACGCCGCAGTTCGGCTTCGTGCGCCTGTCGGACGCCTTCTCGACCGGTTCCTCGATCATGCCGCAGAAGAAGAACCCTGACGCTGCCGAACTCGTACGCGCCAAGACCGGCCGCATCAACGGCTCGCTGGTCGCGCTGCTGACGATCATGAAGGGCCTGCCACTCGCCTATTCGAAGGACATGCAGGAAGACAAGGAACAGGTCTTCGACGCTGCAGAGAGCCTGGAGCTCGCGATTGCCGCGATGACCGGCATGGTTCGCGACATGACCATCAATACCGCGCGCATGAAGGCGGCGGCCGGTTCCGGTTACTCGACCGCCACCGATCTGGCCGACTGGCTGGTGCGCGAAGCCGGCCTTCCCTTCCGCGACGCCCACCACGTTACCGGCCGCGCTGTCGCGCTTGCCGAAAGCAAGGGCTGCGATCTGGCGGAGCTTCCGCTCGCCGACCTGCAGGCGATCAACTCTGCCATCACCGACGCCGTCTATGGCGTCCTGACGGTGGAAGCATCGGTAGCCAGCCGCAAGAGCTTCGGCGGCACCGCCCCCTCGGAAGTGCGCAAGCAGATCGCCTACTGGCGCGGCCGCAACTGAGTTCCGGCCGCCGCTATCAGCGCAACAATCAGGGTGCACAAGCTGGATAAACTTCGCTATGAAGGTGTCCAACAGCGCCGCTCCAAGAGGAATCCCATGCAGACCAGCTTGCCGCACCTCATCCGCCTGACGGTCGTTTTCGCCGTCATCGGCCTTGCCGTTGCCGGATGCGGTCGCAAAGGCGATCTCGATCCGCCGAGCGCGATGGCAACGAAGGGTGGCGATTCCTCCAAGCCGACGAAACAGCCGGGTGTCGCAGACAAGCCTTTCCTTCTCGATCCCCTGCTCTGATAGGCTAAAGCCGTGAACCATTTCGAGTACCGCGACGGCATCCTCTACGCCGAGAACGTTCCCGTTCCCGACATCGCCAAGGCCGTTGGCACACCCTTCTACTGCTACTCCACCGCGACGCTGGAGCGCCACTACCGCGTCTTCGCCGAAGCCTTCAACGACGTCGACTCCATGGTCTGCTACGCCATGAAGGCGAACTCGAACCAGGCGGTGCTGAAGACCCTGGGCAAGCTCGGCGCCGGTATCGACGTCGTTTCCGAAGGCGAGCTGCGCCGCGCGCTGGCCGCCGGCATTCCGGCAAGCCGCATCATGTTCTCCGGCGTCGGCAAGACGCCGCACGAGATGGATTTCGCGCTCGAAGCCGGCATCTACTGCTTCAACGTCGAGTCCGAGCCGGAGCTCGAGATCCTCAACCAGCGCGCCGTCAAGGCAGGCAAGAAGGCTCCCGTTTCCTTCCGCATCAATCCTGATGTCGATGCCAAGACGCATTCGAAGATCTCGACCGGCAAGAAGGAAAACAAGTTCGGCATTTCATGGGAACGCGCCCGCGCCGTCTATGCGCGCGCCGCCACCCTGCCGGGCATCGAGGTTACCGGCATCGATATGCATATCGGCAGCCAGATCACCGAGCTGCAGCCCTTCGACGACGCCTTCAAGCTGTTGCGCGATCTCGTCGATACGCTGCGCGGCGATGGCCACGACATCCATCACGTCGATATCGGCGGTGGCCTAGGCATCCCCTACAAGGACGACGACAACCCGCCGCCGCTTCCCGATGCCTACGCGGCGATCGTCAAGAACCAGCTGCGCAGCCTCAACTGCAAGATCGTCACCGAGCCCGGCCGCCTCATCGTCGGCAATGCCGGTATCCTGGTGACCGAAGTCCTCTATGTGAAGGACGGCGGCGAGAAGACCTTCGTCATCGTCGATGGCGCGATGAACGACCTGATCCGCCCGACGCTTTACGAAGCCTATCACGAGATCAAGTCGGTGGTGATTTCGGCTGCCAACGCGCCGCGCATCAAAGCCGATATCGTCGGCCCGGTCTGCGAGACCGGCGACTACCTGGCGCTCGACCGCGAAATGGCGATGCCGAAGCCCGGCGACCTCTTCGCCGTGATGTCCGGCGGCGCCTATGGCGCGGTCCAGGCCGGCACGTATAACAGCCGCCTGCTGGTGCCCGAAGTCCTCGTCAAGGGCTCCGAGTTCCATGTCATCCGGCCGCGCCGGACCTACGAGGAGCTGATCGGCCTCGATTCCGTCCCGGCCTGGCTCGACTGACGGAAGCATCACTTTTTGGCGACTGGGCGTGAAAAACCGGCATTAGCAGCCGGTCGCCCTCGCCTTCGCCACAAAGAGTGTTATCCTTTCAGCATGCGAGCGAATTGCTGAGCAATCGCCGGAAGCGCCCACTGTTACTCTAACACGCCATGGCGGAGACCGGATTGAAGAAGAGCCCAGGCAGGCAGGGACATGGTGCATTTGCCATCAGGCCATCTCTTGCGAGGCTGGTTGCGGTAAAGCGGCTCTTCGCGCGTGTCGTCCTCCTTTCCGAGCAAATCTTGCCGCCGCTGGTGCCGGTTCTTTCGGTCATCGCGCTTTATCTGGCTGCCTCCTGGTTCGGCCTTTTCCGCAGCGTCCCCGATATCCCGCGCATTCTGCTGCTGATCGCCTTCGCCGGAGCGCTGATTGCTGCGCTGATTCCGTTCCACCGCCTGCGCTGGCCGGGTACGGCGGAAGCCGACCGCCTTCTCGAAGAGCGCAACGGCCTGCCGCACCAGCCGGTCACCGTGCAGGAAGACGAACCCGCCTTCGACACGCCCTTCGCCCGTGCCCTCTGGCGCGAACACCAGACGCGCATGGCCGAGAAAATCGCCGCACTCGATGCCGGCTTCCCGCGCCCTGATATCGCCAAACACGACCGGTTCGCCCTTCGCGCCATTCCGGCGCTACTCGTCGTGATGGGCTTCGGCTATTCGCTGTCGACCAATGGCGGCTTGATCGCCGACGCCTTCCAGCCGCCGGTCGCGCAGGGTGAAAGCAATCCGGCGGTGCGCATCGACGCCTGGGTTACCCCGCCCTCCTATACGGGCCGAGCGCCTGTCTACCTGACGGCAACGGGCACCGAACAGGCGCCCATCAACGTCCCGCAATTCTCCAACCTGACGGTGCGCGTCAGCGGCGGCCAAGCCGACGAGAAAGTCGTCTTCAAGAAGGAGAACGGCGAGGCGAAAGAGATTGCCGCTGAAAAGCAGGCAAGCCAGCAGCCGCTTGGCGCGCCGCAACAACCTCAACAACCGCAGCCACAACAGGCGGCAGCCGGCGAAACACCCGTTCCCGCAGCCCAGACGCACCTGATGAAGCTCGAGGAAAACGGCGCGCTGCAGGTGAATGGCCGAAGCTGGACCTTCAACGTCATCCCCGACAAGGCACCCGAAATCGCCTTCGACGGCATCCCGAAGGCAACCGTCAACGGCGCGCTGGAGATCAAGTTCACCGCTAAGGACGATTACGGCATCCAGGAAGCCCATGCCGAAATCCTGCCGGTCGAGACCGATCCGTCAGCCAAGCCGCTCTACCCGCTTCCCGATTTCCGCCTTGAGATTCCGCGCCGCAACGCGCGCGATGCCAAGGGTGTCAGCAGCAAGAACCTGACCGAGCACCCGCTCGCCGGCAAGCGCGTCCGCGTCACGCTCGTCGCCAAGGATGGCGCCGGCCAGATCGGCCGCAGCCCGCCGCACGAGATGACGCTGCCTGCTCGTCCGTTCAACGAGCCGCTGGCCGCAGCCGTTGCCGAGGAACGCCAGGTCTTCGCGCTCGATACCCGCAAGATGCCCGAGGCGATCGCGCTGAACGAGGCGCTGACGATCCGCCCCGAAGAGACGATCCCGAAGCTCACCAATTACCTGCTGATCGAATCCGCATTGGCGCGCATGAAACTCGCCAGGACCGACGAACAGCTGAAGGACACCGCCGACTATCTCTGGGACATCGCTCTCGGCATCGAGGATGGCGACCTTTCGCAGGCGGAGCGTAACCTGCGCAACGCCCAGCAGAACCTCGCCGACGCCTTGCAGCGCAATGCGCCCGACGCCGAGATCAAGAAGCTGATGGACGAGCTTCGCAAGGCGATGAACGACTACATGAAGGAGCTCGCTCAGCGCATGCAGAATGCGCCGATGACGCAGCCCAACCAGAATGCGCAGATGCTGCGGCAGCAGGATCTGGAGCGCATGATGGACCAGATCGAAAACCTTGCCCGCTCCGGCAACCGCGATGCGGCCCAGCAGATGCTGTCCGAACTGCAGCGGATGATGAATAACCTGCAGGCAGGCAGGCCGCAGCAGGGCCAGCAGCAGCAGGGCGACAACAGCCAGATGCGCCAGCAGATGGACAAGCTCGGCAAGATCCTGCGCGATCAGCAGCAGCTGATGGAACAGACCTTCAAGCTCGATCAGCAGCTGCGCGACCGCATGCAGCGCGGCGACCCAGACATGGGCATGAACGATCCGCTGCTGGACAACATGATGCCCGGCCAGGACGGCGAGCAGCAGGATCAGGGCCAGCAGCAACAGCAGGGCCAGAACGGTCAGCAGGGCGACCAGCAGTCGAATGAGATGACCGAGCAGCAGCTGCGTGACGCGCTGAAAAAGCTGCGCGAGCAGCAGGACGCACTCGGCAAGCAGCTCGGCGAGCTGCAGAAGGGTCTCGGCGACATGGGCATGAAGCCCGGCCCGGGCTTCGGCCAGGCGCAGCGCGAGATGGAAGGCGCCGGACGCGAACTCGGCCAGGGCCGCGGCGATACCGCCGTCCAGGGCCAGGGCCGCGCGCTGGAAGCGCTGCGCCAGGGCGCCCGCGACATGATGAGCCAGATGATGCAGGCGCAACAGGGCCAGCAGGGTCAACAGGGACCGAACGGCCAGGTTGGCCAGGGTGACCAGAACGGCCGCGATCCGCTCGGTCGTCCGCGCCGAGCCGACGGCCCCGATTTCGGCGACACCGTCAAGGTACCCGACGAGATCGACGTCCAGCGCGCCCGCGAGATTCTCGATGCCATCCGCGAGAAGCTCGGCAACAACCCGCCGCAGGAAATGGAGCGGCGTTATCTGGAGCGGCTGCTCGATATTCAGTGATCGGGCGGCTGAAGGGCTCGCGTTTTTCGGTCAGCTTCGTAATGTCAATCTTGACGATTGACGAACGACAGCGATTCGATGGCAATTCTCTTCAAGACCGCAATCAGCGAAAACTCGGCATTCGAGATGATCGAACGGGCACTGTCCGGCGCCCACCAATATGACGGTTATCTCAACGTCGTCAGCGATGCCGGCGAGACGGCCTTGTCCTGGGGCCCGGCAATGCATGCCGAAGAGTTCAAGGCCGAAGTCAGCGAGATCCTCAGGAAGACCTGGGATGCGGCCCGCTTCTGGATCATCTACGAGCGCCGCGAAGACAGGCGGGATCCGGAAGCGACCGATATCCGCAACGCCGCCTTCCGCATCACCCGCGGCTACAGCGGCGTCATCGTCATCACGCTAAGCCTGCTCGGAAAGCGGGACAGCGACAATGACATCGAACTGGTGTTCGTCTGCTTCGAGCAGGATTTTCACAGGCGGAATTTTCGGGTGCGCTACGAAGGCAAGTTCGTCCCGGACGATAACTGAGGCTGCCCGAAATCAGGCAGCCAGAGCGCGGGCAACCGCCTTGCGGATATCGGGAAGCGCAAATGGCTTCGAGACCACATCGACGATCTTTTCAGCGAGATCGTCAGCGCGTTCGCGCTGTTCGGCATAGCCGGTCATCAGCAGGATCTTCAGCGCCGGAAAGGCCGACTTTGCCTGGTGTGCCAATTCGATGCCGTCCATGACGGGCATGCGAATATCGGAGAGCAACAGGTCGTAGACGCCGTCCTTCAGCTTCTCCAGTCCCTCGGCACCATCAGCCGCTTCTTCGGTCTCGTGACCGTCGAGCCGCAGTGCCCGGGCGACGAAAGAACGGAGGGAATCTTCGTCTTCCGTGATCAGAATTTTTGCCATGATGTGCATCGCTCCGTCTTCATGCCCCAAGACGGAGATCGCACGCCGCTCCTTTGCGATCGGTAAACGGCGGCGGGCGATGGACGGGATGGTTAACAACCCGTCTGCATCCAGGACAGCTCAGGCGTCGCCGGTGACGACGCCGACGAAGGGCAGTTCACGGAAGGCATAGGCGACGTCCATGCCGTAGCCGACGACGAAATAGTCGGGGCATTCGAAGCCAACATAATCAGCTTCGAGCTTTTCCTTGCGCTTGACGCTCTTGTCGAGCAGCACGGCGATCGTCACGTTGCGGGCGCCGCGTTCGAACAGCAGTTCCTTGGCAAACAGCAGCGTGCGGCCGGATTCGAGGATGTCGTCGATCAGGAGGACGTCGCGGTCCTTCACGTCGCTGTCGATATCCTTGACGATGCGAACGCCCTGCGAAACCGTGCCCGTGCCATAGCTCGACAGCGTGATGAACTCGACCTCGGGGGCGAGACCGTTGTTGTGCAGCGCCCGGATAAGGTCGGCGGCAAAAATGAACGACCCCTTCAGAACGGCAATGACCAGAAGGTCCTTTGTGGGGCCTTCGGCGATCTGCTTTGCCATCGCATCATTGCGCTCGGCAATCTGCTCGGCAGTGAAAAGAGGCTCGATATTTTTTCCGCGCACGACAGGCATACGGCTTGCTCCGTGAAAATGAAGGGTAAGCCGTTAGCACATTAGACGCGGAGAAACACCCTTAGGGCATGAATGACAGCCGGACTTCCGGCATTTTTCCACCAGAGTGCTGGACGCGCGCAGAGAATCCGCGACTCTCGCCGCCATAGATGACGTCAGCGGGCGGGTTGATGACGATGCTTGCGGTCAGCCTGCCGTCGCTGACGAGATCAGCGCGGATTGGCCGCACGGTCTGGGTCGTGCCGCTCTCGTTTTCGAGAATGCCGTTGATCATCAGGATGCGCATGCCGTTGGCATCACGCGGCGTCATCGTCACATGGGTGAAATGCAGCGGCGATCCCGCGGCCGACTGATCCTCTGCCTGCAGCCCCGAGAAGCCGCCGGAGAGGCCGAAGACCAGCAGGAACAGCAGGAAGACCAGCGCCGTGAAGCTCTTGAACGACGCCTGCTGCAGATGCTCCTCGACACCGCGGGCAATGCGCGCCGCAGCCGAAAACGCCCTGGTAGGCTCCGGCTTCTTGACGGCTGCGGCCTGCTGCTTGCGATTGTCGTTGAAGCTTTTGACGTTGAACGCCTGCGACTGCCGGCCGCCGATGACGACGAATTCGGCATCCGAGATATCGGCAGGGCGAGCGCTCGCCCGCGGCTGGCGCGCCGCCCGGTCTGGCGGCAGGAAATCATAGGCATGGCCGGGCGAACGGCGGCTGAACGAAGATGCTTCCATGATGACGGCCTTTCAGCTCTTCACATGGTTTCAGTGCATGGACGATCCCAGGCATTGAAACGAATCCCGCCCAGTCGTAAATTTTAATGGTTAATGCTTCGCTAAATCTGGCATCGGCCGGGCATCTTTCCGCCGAAATTTACCGGTTGTTAATCGAGTTGGTTAACAAGTCGATGGTGTGAAACCACGAACAATCTGAGTTGCCCGTTGATCCACTTCGAGAATGTCGGTTTGCGCTATGGTATGGGACCGGAGATCCTCCGGGACCTGACCTTTGACATTCCGAAAAAGTCCTTCCAGTTTCTGACGGGTCCCTCCGGCGCCGGCAAGACCACGCTGCTGCGCCTTCTGTTCATGTCGCTGCAGCCGACCCGCGGTCTGATCCGCATGTTCGGCCGCGATATCTCCGATATTCCGCGGCCAGAGCTGCCGCTGCTGCGCCGCCGTGTCGGCATCGTCTTCCAGGACTTCCGCCTTCTCGATCATCTGACAACCTATGAAAACGTCGCGCTTCCGCTGCGCGTGCGCGGCAAGGACGAGAGCACCTACAAGACCGATGTGCTGGAACTCCTGAAATGGGTCGGCCTCGGCGAGCGCATCAACGTGCTGCCGCCGGTGCTTTCGGGCGGCGAGAAACAGCGCGCCGCGATTGCCCGCGCGCTGATCGATCGCCCCGAAATCCTGCTGGCCGACGAGCCGACCGGCAACGTCGACCCGCCGATGGCGCGCCGCCTGCTCAATCTCTTCCTCGAGCTCAACCGGCTCGGCACCGCCGTCGTCATCGCCACCCACGATCTGGCCCTGATGGACCAGGTCGAGGCGCGCCGCATGATTCTTTCCGGGGGGCATCTCGACGTCTATGACTGAGCGATCCTCCAAGAAACCGGCGGCCGAACCCGCAGCGCAGCAGAAGCGCCCGGAAATGCGCGTGCGCCCGACGGCCCCGATCCTGCCGCCCTCGAATATCCAGGGCAACGCGCTGATGGTGGTGATCGCCATCATGGCTTTCCTCGCCTGCCTGACGCTCGGCGGCGTCAGCATGGTGCGGTCGACTGCCGCCAGCTGGGAAAGTCAGATCTCCCGCGAGATCACCATTCAGATCAAGCCGGACGACGGCCTCGACATGGAAAAGGCGCTGAACCAGGCCCGTGATATCGCCATGACCTTCGTCGGCACCAAGAGCGGCCAGATCGTCGACGAGGCAGCCACGGCGCGCCTGCTCGAGCCCTGGCTCGGCAGCGGTCTCGATCTCAAGGAACTCCCAGTTCCCAGGCTCGTTATCGTCACGATCGATGAAAACAATCCGCCGGATTTCGAGGCAATGCGCTCGCTGCTCAAGGACAGTATCCCGCAGGCGACGCTGGACGACCACAGAACCTGGGTCGACCGGCTGGTCTCGATGGCGCATACGACCGTGATGATCGGCACCGGCATCCTGCTCCTGGTCTTCACCGCCATGGTGCTGACCGTCGTCTTCGCGACACGCGGCGCCCTGTCCGGCAACCGCCATATCGTCGAGGTGCTGCATTTCGTCGGCGCCGAAAGCTCCTTCGTCGCCACCGAATTCCAGAAGCACTTCCTGAAGATCAGCCTCAAGGGCTCGGCGATCGGTAGCGCGCTTGCCGCCCTCTTCTTCGCCAGCGCCGGCTTCCTGCAGAGCAAGACCATAGCCACACCGCAGACCGATCAGGCAACCGCGCTGTTCGGCACCTTCTCCGTCGGCGCGCTCGGCTATGCCGGCATCTTCGCGACGATGATCATCATCGCCCTGCTGACGACCCTGACGGCGCGCGTTACGGTCGTCCGCACGATATACGAGATCGATACACTTCGCTCCGATCCGACACGAACAGACGGGATAGCGAGCTGATGACAGCGATCACATTTACCGCCGCCTTTGCCTGTTCCCCGCCGCAATCTCGATATATGCACGACTCATGACCATGGGCTATACGCGACGCAATCCGATTCGGCCCGATCCGGCACTTGCAAGCTACCGGGTCGAGACGCCGCGCCGCGGCCCGCTGCGCCGGATGCTGCGCTGGAGCGGATTTGCCTGCATTCTCGCCATTGCCCTGATCTTCGGCGGCTTCCTGCGTTTTGCCGATTCGATCACCACGATGAAGCCGCCGGCAGACCCGAAGGCCGACGCGATCGTCGTCCTGACGGGCGGCTACCAGCGTATCGACCAGGCCGTCGAGCTTCTGCAGAAGGGTGCCGGCAAGCGCCTGCTGATCTCCGGCGTCCATCCCTCTACGACACCCGCACAGATCCGCAAGACGACGACGGGTTCCGCCGATCTCTTCGATTGCTGCGTCGATATCGGTTATGACGCGATCGACACGATCGGCAATGCCGAGGAAGCCTCGAACTGGATCCACGCGAAGGGCTATAAAAGCGTTCTCGTGGTCACCAACAATTACCACATGCCGCGGAGCCTCGCCGAACTTGCCTATGTCGATAGCGACACGCAGTTCATTCCCTACCCGGTCGTCAATTCCGACCTGAAGACCCGCGCCTGGTTCATGGATCCGAATGCGCTGCGCGTCATGCTGGCGGAATATGGCAAGGTACTGCTCGCCGGCGCCCGCAATATCACCGGCTTCGGCCGCCATCCGGGCCTGCGCTCGGCGGAGATGGGCGGCGAAGGCTGAGCCAAACCGTCTTTTTATGGAAGCGATAATCGTGTAGGCAGATCGCAACCGCGCTGCCCGCGGATATAGGCTTTTCGGGAATCCTTATGCTCGCCCTGCGTTCCGTTCTCTTCAACACGATCTTCTACGCTAACCTGATCATCCGGATGATCGTGCTCTCGCCCTATTACTTCATCGTGTCGCGCGAGGCCGCCTACCGCATCCCGAAGAACTGGGCGCTTTCCAATCACTGGCTGATGGAAAAGATCGTCGGCACCACCTTCGAGATCGAAGGCCTGGAGAACCTGCCCGATGGCAGCTACATCCTGGCGCCCAAGCATCAGTCCTTCTGGGACACCTACGCAATCCTGCCCTGGCTGAAGGATCCGGTCTATATTCTAAAGCGCGAACTGATGTGGATCCCGCTCTTCGGCTGGTACGCCAAGAAGCAGCGGATGATCCCGGTCGATCGCGGCGCACGCGGCAAGGTCATGGTCGAGGTGCTGAAGCGCACCAAGGAAGAGCTTTCGACCGGCCGCCAGCTGATCATCTATCCCGAGGGTACGCGCCGTCCGCCGGGCGCCGAGCCGGTCTACAAATATGGCATCGCCCGCATGTACCGCGACCTCAACATCCCCGTCGTTCCCATCGCCATGCATCCCGGCCTGTTCTGGCCGCGCCGTAGCACCATGCGCTATCCTGGCCATTTCAAGGTCCGCATCCTCGCCCCGATCCAGCCGGGCATGGATCCCGACGCCTTCTTTGCGCATCTGATCGACGTGACGGAAAAGGCGAGCGACGAGCTGCTGCTCGATACCGTTGCCCGCAACCCGGACCTCCCCCTGCCGCAGACGGCGATCGATCGTCTGGCGGTCCTGCGCCAGACAGAGGCCGCGTCAGCATAATCTAGGCCCGCAACCGCTCGACTTCACCGACCACCTGTTCCAGCCAATGATCGCGAATGCCCATCTCCTTCAGATGGGCAAGCGTATTGAAGACGTAAGCGTCGTTCGGTCCCGACTGGCCCTCTGCCTGATCGACGACGCGCGCCGCCTCAAGCGCATCGAGCGCGCCGGCATACTGCCTGTGTGCGCGATCGACGACATAGGTCACCGCCTTCACGGCGCGTCCATCAGCCAGGAGAAGCGGCACCTTCCGCTCCAGATAGACATTGGTGACGAGCTCGCGCGCGCGGAGATACTCGATCACCTCTTCCCAATTCTCAGGCGCTACCGAAAACGCCATGCCGCGGCATGAACCGCCGCGATCGAGCCCGAGCACGAGCCCCGGATTTTGCTCGGTACCGCGATGAACCCAGGAGCGGACGCAGAGCGAACGCCTGTAGCCATAAATCAGAGCCTGCGACCGTTCGGCAAACTCAAAGCCTGGATTCCACATCAGGGATCCGTAGCCAAACACCCAAAATTCGTCCATATCGCAAGCCAGACCGAGATTCCCATTCGCGATTCACCATTGGAGAACATCATGGCAGCGTCAAGCCAATCCGGTAGCAGCAGAAAATTCTGGTGGCTTGGATTGGGCATCGTTCTGGTTATCGCGATCTATACCGGCGGCTGGTTCTATGCCGCCTCGCAGCTCAAGGACACGGTGCTGAAGGCGATCGCGCCGCGCAATACCGCTGGCGTCAGCGGCGAGTGCACGGATATCGATTTCCGCGGCTATCCCTTCCGCATCGGGCTTTATTGCTCGAAAGTGGATGTCGACGACAACAAGAACGGCGTATCCGCGAGCTTCGGCGCCCTGCGCTCCGCCGCACAGGTCTATGCGCCCGGCCATATCGTCTGGGAACTGGATTCTCCAGCCGAAATCCGCACGGCCAACGGCCTGACGATCAACGCCCAGTGGGCGAACCTGCAATCGAGCCTGATCACCAAGCTGCGCGGCATCGACCGCACCTCGACCGTCATCGAGGGCCTGAAAGCAACCGCGATTTCCTCCTATGACGGGCAGACGATCAATGTCGATGCCGGCCGCACGGAAATCCATCTGCGTCAGAACGAGGGCGATCTCGACGGCGCGATTTCGCTGCAGGACGCCAATACCGTCATCAAGGATTGGCCGCAGGTCTTCCCCAAATTCTCAGCCAGCGCCGACATCACGCTCGCAGGCAAGGCCGGCATGATCGACGGTAGCGACAGGCAGGGGCTTTACGGTGCGAGCGGCGAGCTGCGCAAGGTCGTGGTCGACATTGGTGACGGCAAGGTGATGACGTTGACCGGCCCCTTCTCCTTCGACGAGCAGGGCTTCCTCTCAGGCAAGTTCAAGCTGGAGATCGAGCAGCTCGGCCCCTGGCGCGACAGCATCAAGCAGGCTTTCCCGCAGATCGCCAAGACGGTCGATACCGCCGCCAAGCTCCTGAAGGCGCTGGCCGGCGGCAAAGATCGTGTCCCGGTGGATCTGGTGGTCAATCGCGGCGAGGCGACCGTCAGCGGCTTCATTCCGCTGGGGTCCATCCCTCCGATCTAAGGCGTTTCTCGAGAAACGCCTCCAGATCAGCTCTTCTTCTGGTCCTGCCCATGCGGGCGGCCGAAATCCGGCGCATCGACATCCTGGCCGGCCTGGATGATCGAGCGGCGGATGGTGCGGGTGCGGGTGAAGAGCTCGAACAGCTTGTCGCCCTCGCCCCAGCGGATCGCGCGCTGCAGATAGGCGAGATCTTCCGAGAAGCGCGCCAGCATCTCAAGGATCGCATCCTTGTTGTGCAGGCAGACGTCGCGCCACATCGTCGGGTCGGATGCCGCCAGACGCGTAAAGTCGCGGAAGCCGGATGCCGAATACTTGATGACTTCCGATTCCGTCACCGTCTCCAGATCATCGGCGGTGCCGACGATGTTGTAGGCGATGATGTGCGGCAGATGCGAGACGATCGCCAGCACCTTGTCGTGATGTTCCGGATCCATCTCGTCGACGCGGGCGCCGAGCGCTTCCCAGAATGCCCTGAGCTTGGCAATCGCAGCCGGGTCCGTGTCGGGAACCGGCGTGAAGATGCACCAGCGCTGCTCGAAGAGCCCCGGAAAACCGGCATCCGGACCGGACTTTTCGGTACCGGCGAGCGGATGGCCCGGGATGAAATGGACGTTCTCCGGCATATGCGGCTGCATCTGCGCGATAACCGACGCCTTGGTGGAGCCGACATCGGTGACGATCGCGCCCGGCATCAGCGTGCCGGCAATTTCCTTCGCGACGCTTCCCGAGGCACCAACCGGTACCGACACAATCACCAGATCCGCACCCTTCACGGCTTCCGCCGCCGACGGCACGTAGCGATCGCCGAGCCCGAGCTCTTCCGCCCGCTTCAGCGTTTCGGCACTGCGGGTCGAGACCACCACTTCCTTGGCAATCCCGAGCCGCTTGACGTCATAGGCGATCGAAGAGCCGATGAGGCCGATACCGATAAGCGCGATGCGGTCGAACTGGATCGTCATACCTTACGCCCCATAAACTCACCGAGCGACTCTATTACGCCGCGGTTTGCTTCTTCCGGACCGACGCTCATGCGCAGCGAGTTCGGGAAGCCGTAGCCCTTGACCGCACGCAGCACGTAGCCACGGCTGGTCAGGAACTCGTCGGCGTCGGCAGCGCGCTTGCCCTCGATATCGGGGAAATGAATCAGGATGAAATTGGTCACCGACGGCGTAACCGTCAGGCCAATGGCCTCGAAGGCACCCTTGAGCTTCTCGATCCACATCAGGTTGAAGGCGACGGCGTCCTGAACATGCGCCTGGTCGCGAACAGCGGCAGCACCTGCGGAGATTGCAGGCGCATTCATGTTGAACGGGCCGCGGATGCGGTTGACGGCATCGATGATCTCGGCCGGCGCATACATCCATCCGACGCGGAGCGCTGCCAGACCATAGACCTTCGAGAAGGTGCGGGTCATGACGACGTTTGCGTTGGACGAGACGATCTCGATACCGGATTCGTAATCGTTGCGGCGGACATATTCGGCATAGGCCGCATCGAGCACCAGCACGACATCCTTCGGCAGCGCTGCCTGCAGGCGACGGATTTCGCTGACCGGCACATAGGTTCCGGTCGGATTGCCCGGGTTGGCGATGAACACCATTTTGGTCTTCGGCGTCACGGCGGCGAGGATCGCGTCGACATCGACCGCGTGATCCTTTTCCTTGACGGTGACGGGCGTCGCACCCGCGCCCATGATCTGGATCTTGTAGACCAGGAAGCCGTGCTCGGTGATGATCGCCTCATCGCCGGCGCCGAGATAGACGTGGCAAAGCAGGCCGAGCAGTTCGTCGGAGCCATTGCCGCACATGATGTTAGCCGGATTCAGACCATGAACCGCTGCGATCGCTTCGCGCAGCTCATGAGCCTGGCCGTCGGGATAGCGCTCGAGATTGCCGGCAGCGCTCTTGAATGCCTCGATTGCCTTCGGGCTGGCGCCGAGCGGCGTCTCGTTGGAGGAGAGCTTGTAGACGCGGGCAACGCCCGGCGCATGTTCCTTGCCCGGCACATAGGCTGCGATATCCAGGATACCGGGACGCGGAACGGGCTTGCTCTTCTCAACGCTCATAGCTTCGACCTTGGAAAAATGCCGGGAAATCCAGCTCAAAATTGCCATGTGGCAATAAAGGGGAAAGCGGCTTTTGTCGAGCAGGACTTAGCGGTTGCGGGTCGTCGGAACGCCGTGCGGCGCCAGAACCGGCACAAAAACGCGCCGCGAGGCGCGGGCGGCCACCGGCAGGCCCTGATAGAGACGCTTCTGCGCCTCGACGATGATGACGCCGGAAAAGGCCGGCCAGAGCGTGCGCCCGATCCGCTCGAAGCCGCGCCGCAGGCTGAGCACCGTGCGCAGCTTGGACGGCGGGAAGAACAGCGCCTCGGCCGTGGCACCCGGCGTAAAATTGGTCTCGCGCAGCAGATGCGTCAGCTGGCCACGCGAATAGGGCCGGCCCGAACCGAAGGGCGTGTGCTCCATGCGCGCCCAGACGCCGCGGCGGTTCGGCACGACGATGACGAGCCGCCCGCCCGGCGCCAGCACGCGCCAGAGCTCCTTCAGCGTCTCCCGCGGACTTTCGGCAAATTCCAGCGAATGCACCATAAGCACCCGATCGATGGACGAGTCCGGCAGCGGCAATTCTTCGTCAAAGATCAGGGCAGTCGACGACAGCGAGCCCATCGGCCAGTTCACCGCGCCCTGCCCTGCCGGCATGAAAGCGAAGGTGCGCTCGGTATCGGCACTGAAACGGTCGAGGAAAGGCACGGCATAGCCGAGACCGATCAATCGCTCCTGCGGCAACCGGACCCAGAGCGACGACAGCGCCATGGCAATCGACTGCTCCGCCAGACGGCCAAGCTCGGAATGATAAAACTGGCGTAGATCGACAATATCCGCGTGCATTGCACTAAATGTTATCAGTGGGCGGTTGGACTTCAAGGCCGGAGCCTCTACATTCCGGACATGTCCGTGGGAAAGAGGCCGCTTAGACTATGAAACCTTTGGAATTAGAAGTTTTTCTCTGCCGATCCGATAATTTTGGCGTTCTCGTGCATGATCCGGAAACCGGCCTGACGGCAACGATCGACGCGCCGGATGCGGCTGCCGTCGAGGCGGCTGCCACGCGCCGCGGCTGGCGCATCTCGCATATCTTCACCACCCATCACCATACCGACCATGTCGAAGGCAATCTGGCGCTGAAGGAACAGTTCGGCTGCGAGATCATCGGCCCGGTCAACGAAGCCGTTGCCATTCCCGGCCTCGACAAGACGATGGCCGATGGCGACAGCTTCACCTTTGGCGACCATAATGTGAACGTGATCGAGACGCCCGGCCACACCGCCGGCCACATCTGCTACCACTTCGTGGACGACAAGCTGCTCTTTGCTGCCGATACGCTCTTCGCGCTCGGCTGCGGTCGCCTATTCGAGCGGCCTGCTGCCGACATGTGGCATTCGCTGCAGAAGCTTGCGGTGCTGCCGGATGAGACCGCCGTCTATTTCGGCCACGAATACACGCTGTCGAACGCCCGCTTCGCCCTGACGATCGACCCCGATAACGAGCGGCTGAAGGCCCGCGCGGCCGAGATCGAGGCGCTGCGCGCCGAGGGACGCTTCACCATCCCGACGACGCTGGCGCTTGAGAAGGAAACCAACCCCTTCCTGCGCGCCGCCGATCCGGCCATCCGCCGCAACCTGCTGATGGAAACCAAGACGAACGAAGAGGTCTTTGCGGAAATCCGCAAGCGCAAGGACAATTTCTGATGTCTCCAGACGAGATCATCGAGACGCTTTCGATGCAGCCGCACCCGGAAGGCGGCTGGTACGTCCAGACCTTCCGCGACACCAATGGCGGCGAGCGAGGCCATTCGACGGCGATCTACTATCTCCTGAAAGCCGGGCAGCGGTCGCATTGGCACCGCGTCCACGACGCTGCCGAGGTCTGGCACTACTATGCCGGAGCGCCGCTCGCCCTGCACCGCTCGGAAGACGGCAGCAGCAGCGAGACGCTGAAGCTCGGCACCGACTTCGCCAAGGGAGAACGCCCGCAGGCGATCATCCCGGCGAACTGGTGGCAATCAGCCGAAACGCTCGGCGAATTCACGCTGGTCGGATGCACCGTGGCGCCCGGATTCGAATTCTCGAAATTCGAGATGGCGCCGCCGGACTGGAAGCCGAAAGCCTGACTAATCGGCCGCGGCAGCTGCTGCTGCGGCCGATTTCCGCCTGAACATCTCCTGCGCCGCCAGCACCGCGCCACCCGTCACCAGCAGGCAGGCGAAGGCAATCCGCAGGCTCGGTTCGGCAAAGCCGAACAGCGTCAGTATCAGCGTCGAAAGCAGCGGCGCCGCATAGCTGGCGGCACCGAGGATCTGGATGTCACCGTTCTTGACGCCGTGATCCCAGGCATAGAAGGCTGCTCCGACCGGGAAGAGCCCAAGGCCGACCACAGCCAGCCATTCGAAGGACGTTTCCGGCCAGACCGTCGTCTCCAGGCCGATATGGCAGATCAGCGAGAGCACGGAGGTCGCAAGGCAGAAGCCGGTCACCACATCCGTCGATACAGCATCGAAACGGCGCGTCAGCAGCGAATAGCCGGACCAGGTGAAAGCGCAGAGGAAAGCCGCACCATAGCCGACGGCATAGGCGCCATCGAAATTGATGCCGTTGCGGCCAACGATCAGGAAGGTGCCGCAGAGACCGGCAAGCGCGCCGGCAACGTGATACCAGCGTAATCTCTCGCCCGGCAGCAGCGCCGAGCCGACGACGATCAGCAGCGGCCAGAGATAGGCGATCAGCCCGGCCTCGACAGCCGGCGCATTCCTGAGCGCCGTGAAATAGAGAAAGTGGTAGCCGAAAAGACCGGCGATGCCGATGATCCACACCTTCGCCGGCTGCTTCAGCAATGCGAGCCGCGAGGGATTGAGAACGAGCACGGTAATTCCAGGAATACTGCCGATCGCAAAGCAGATCGCCGAAAGCTGAAACGGCGGCATCTTGCCGGAGGCGGCAGTAAAGAGCGCCAGAAACGACCACATCAGAATGGCCGTGAACCCGATCAAAGTTGCCCGAAGCTTCATCATGTCCCCCGAAACCGGAGACAGGCTCCGTCAGCTTGCGCTGTATTTCACCGCCTTGATCGTCACTGTTCCATACTGCGTCGGAATACTGACGTAGACAGGAGCATATACATTCGCGGCGTCGGCCTTGGCAAACCAGATTTCCATCTGGCCGCTCTTGCTCAGGTAATCGATATCCTTGCGGCCCTTCTTGTATCCAGCCTTCGGCACGAAGCGCACGCTGCAGACCGTTGCCTGGCCGGCAAAGCCATCCGTTTCGAAATCTTTCGATCCCTTCGGCGACAGCACCAGATCCATGCGCATCTCGCCGTCATAGATCGGCAGCCGCTGCGAGCAGAGCTTTGTATCGCCGGGGAAGATCAGCCCGGAGATCGGGTCGAGCACGGCGCGCATGTCGCCCGGCTTGAGATTGACCCAATTATTCGGCAGCTTCCGCTCCGGCTTCACCGTCGTCGAGACGATATTGCCGTTAGCATAGCGAACCTCATAGGTGCGCGCCCGGTTGCCGCTCTTGTAATAGAGATAATAGCGCTGCGCCTGCAGCCGGTCGTCGCGGATGACGCCGTCAACACTGGTCTTGGCCGAGATCGTCGTCACCAGATCGGCAAGGCCCGCCGAACTGATATCGCCGGAAACCTTGTAGCTCTTGTCATCCTCGATCTTGGTGACGAAGGCCGCACGCGCGATCGGCAGGATGCCGAGGGCGACGCGATATTCCGTGCGATGGCGGATTTCTTCCGCACCCGCCGGAACGGCCATCAGCGCCGCGGTTGCCGCGATCAAAATTCGTCTGCCCGAAAGAGCCATGAAGCAAGCCTTGTTTGACGGGCGAAATCCACCCTGTTAAGCGGTCTATACTCTGCCCGCCCCGCGAAGCAAACACGAGCTTTTTGACAGAATTGCGGGAAAGGCCAAGGTTTGGCTTGACGCGGGCGGCCGCTCTGACTATAGAACCGCAACTTTCCAATCATGGCCTTGGATTGCAAGCCCGGTTTTGCCGTGCGTCGCAATTTGATGGCTGAGAAAAACAAGAATAGGTGTCAAATGTCTCGCGTGTGCGAATTGACCGGCAAGGCCGTCCTCGTTGGCAACAATGTCAGCCATGCCAACAACAAGACCAAGCGTCGTTTCCTGCCGAACCTGTGCCAGGTTACGCTGATCTCCGACGCTCTCGGCCAGCGTTACCGTCTCCGTGTTTCGGCCCACGCTCTGCGTTCGGTTGAACACCGCGGTGGTCTCGATGCGTTCCTGATCAAGGCAAGCGAAAACGAACTGTCGATGCGCGCTCGTCTGCTGCGCCGCCAGATCGTCAAGAAGACTGCAGAAGCCGCTGCTGCTGCTTAAGCATCGGCCAGCTTTCTTCTCGAAAGTTTCAAAAGGCTTGCACGGTTGATACCGGACAAGCCTTTTGCTTTGCCGGCATGGTGCCGGCCAAAATTTGTTCACTCCAACTGGTGGCATCACCCAGGATAAAAAAATGCTGAAGACACGCTATCTGCTTATTTATGTGGCCCTGATGACGCTCGTCGTCGTCGCCTCCAACTTCCTCGTCCAGTTTCCGCTGAACGCCACGGTTGCCGGTATCAATCTTGCCGACATCCTGACCTGGGGCGCCTTCACCTATCCGATCGCCTTCCTGATCACCGACCTGACGAACCGCCAGTTCGGCCCGCAGACCGCCCGCAAGGTCGTTTTCGCAGGCTTCGTCGTCGGCGTCGGCCTGTCCTTTTATACGGCCGTCCCGCGCATCGCGATCGCTTCCGGTTCCGCCTATCTCGCAGGCCAGCTGCTCGACATCTCGGTCTTCAACCGCCTTCGCCGCCAGGCCTGGTGGCGCGCGCCGCTGGTCGGTTCGCTGATCGGCTCGGCGCTCGATACGATCATCTTCTTCTCGTTCGCCTTCGCAGCCTTCTTTGTCTTCTTCGGCCCGAACGAACCCTTCGCGCTCGAAACGGCACCGATCCTCGGCGTGCTCTCGATCGAGGCCCCGCGCTGGATTTCCTGGGCGCTCGGCGACTTCACGGTGAAGATGCTGGTCGGCCTCATCATGCTGCTGCCCTATGGCGCGCTGATGAACACCCTGCGCCCGATGCAGGCAACGCCTGCCCGCTGATTGCAGCAAAGGCCGCCGGCGCTAAGCTTGCGGCCTTTTCGCCATGACGGCTGCATGGCCCAGAACCTGCGCAACGAGATCGCCGACCGGCTGTGACGAGTCGAGCCTCAGCAACGGCGTGGCCCTCTCCTTCAGCCATTCCTCATGCGAGGCAGCGCTCCGCCGCTCCGGCTCCGCCGTATCATAGCTCTCGGCCCATTCCAGAAACTCCCGGCTCTTCTCCGCCATATCGCCGCCCGGCTTGATCCGGTCGCCGTAGCGCGTCTCCTCACGCCGCCGGATGCGCGCCATGCGCATTGCAGGATCGATCTTGAGAAACACGATAAGATCGTAGAGCGGCTCGAACTCGGCCGCCCATTTCAGCGCCGAGCCCGAGAGCACCCAGCCATCGGCGGCCCCGATCGCCTCGCGCAGCATTTCTACGCGTGCCTCGACCGGCCGCTGCGTCGTGAAGGGCGGATCGGTCGGCATCCAGAAGAAGTGATCGGTATCGAGATGACGGATCCCGAGCTTTTCGGCGAGCGCCTGACCGAGCGTGGTGGTGCCGGAGCCTGAGGCTCCCATGACATGGATGTTCAGCATGGCTCTCTCGAAATGGGTGAAGGGAGGGAGCAGATAGCGGAGAGTTGTGACAGTTGTTCGGCGGCGCGCTCAGTCGAGGAGCCGGAATTCCAGCATCATGTTGCGCTGCAGGATCGAATGGTTGTCATCAGACACGAGGATGATATGGGTCGAGCCATCCTCGGCCTGGAAGGCATCGAGCCCTTCCATATTGTCGATCTGATAGCCGAAATCGGCCGTCATCAGTACCTTGCCCTTTGCAACCGCACCGGGCCGGATTTCGGCAGCAGCGATCCGCCGGATGCGCATGCCGATACCGTTTGCCATGTTGAAGCGCCGCTCCAGAAGCAGCAAGTCGCCATCCGGCAGGAACGCCCCGTCGGTCGGGTCGAAATCATCTGTGCGGCTGACTGTAAACCGGCCCTTCAGCGGCCCCTCCAGGATCGCCGCATAGACGTTTCCGTCATCATCAAGGCTCTCTTCCGAAACGATGACTGCAGCGCCCTTCAGGGCGCTTTCTACGGGCGCGATTGCCACCGTCTCGAGGCTGCGGTTGCCCCTGAGCTCGTCGCGCGGAATGAGGATCGGCAGCGTGCCAACGGCAGCTGATGTCGCGAAGCCTTGGCGCGGATAGATATCGACGCGGTGATTGCCCTCGAAGGAGACCAGCGCCCGGTCCCTGTCGAGCGCCAGCCCCTCGGCATCCATACGGCCCTTGCCTTCGAAACTGCGGCCCGTGCGATCCCGCATCGGCGTGATATCGACATCGGCAAGACCAGAGAGGCGGCCATGCGCATCGCGCACCAGCGAACCCGTCAGCCAGTGGCCGGTGTCGAGAACGCCCGCCACATGCTTGCGGTCCGGATTGACCTTGATCGACGACCACGAGCCGAAGATCCGGTTGCTCGAAACCATCTCCAGCCCGCCGATAAATTCCAGCGGGCCGAACCTGGTCTCGTCAGAACCGATCTTGAAGGTGGTGATGACGCGGCTCTCGATCGGAGCGCTTTCTGCGAAGACCGCAGACGGCAATCCCGCGAGGCAGGCGGCAAGCATGGCCACGCGGGAAAGAGCGATCATATGAGTCAGCTGGCGCGGCGGAGGCGCCCGCCCCGCGGGGCGGCGGCGTGATCCTCGAAGAGCGAAGCCAGCTGCTCGGTCATCGCGCCTGCAAGCTCGTCCGCATCGACGATGGTGACGGCACGGCGATAATAGCGCGTCACGTCATGGCCGATACCGATGGCCAGCAGCTCGACCGGCGAGCGCGTCTCGATCTGCTCGATGACGGCGCGCAGGTGCCGCTCCAGGTAGTTGCCCGGATTGACCGAAAGCGTCGAGTCATCGACCGGCGCACCATCCGAAATCATCATCAGGATGCGGCGCTGTTCGCGGCGGGCGAGAAGTCGGTTATGCGCCCAGATCAGCGCCTCGCCGTCGATGTTTTCCTTCAGCAGACCTTCGCGCATCATCAGGCCGAGATTGCTGCGGGCGCGGCGCCACGGAGCATCGGCGGACTTGTAGATGATATGGCGCAGGTCGTTGAGGCGACCCGGCGTCTGCGGCTTGCCGCCGGCAAGCCAGCTCTCGCGCGCCTGCCCGCCTTTCCAGGCCTTGGTGGTGAAACCGAGGATCTCGACCTTGACGCCGCAACGCTCCAGCGTGCGGGCCAGAATATCGGCGCAGGTCGCGGCAACCGTGATCGGACGTCCGCGCATCGAGCCGGAATTGTCGATCAGCAGCGTCACGACGGTATCGCGGAACTGCGTATCGCGCTCCATCTTGAAGGAGAGAGCCTGCATCGGGTCGATGATCATACGCGTCAGGCGCGCCGGATCGAGGTAACCCTCTTCGAGGTCGAAATCCCAGGAGCGGTTCTGCTGCGCCATCAGGCGGCGCTGCAGGCGGTTCGCGAGACGCCCGACGGCACCCTGCAGATGCGCCAGCTGCTTGTCGAGGAAGGCGCGCAGGCGCTCCAGCTCGGCAGCGTCGCACAGCTCTTCGGCCGTGATGATCTCGTCGAATTCCTCGGTGAAGACGTGATAGTCGACCTTCTCGTTGAAATCGGCAAAAGGCGTGTTCGGACGGCGGGTTTCTCCCGGCGTTTCGGAATCGTCCTCACCCTCTTCCATCATGTCGTCGTCGGAGATCTCGGCGCCTTCGGTCTCGCCGTCCTCCATCTGCTCGTCGGCAACTTCGCTGTCTTCGACAGGCGCTGCATCCGAGCCGGCATCTTCGTCGACTTCGTCCTGATCCTGCTCGTCGCCGCTCGGCTGATCGTCCTGATCCGAATCTTCGTCGGTCTCCGGCTCGCTGTCGTCGTCGCCATACTCCTCGGCCATTTCCATGGCCGACAGCATGTTGCGGATCACCTTCGAAAAGGCCTGCTGGTCGTTGATGACGTTCGAGAGGTTATCGAGCTCGGCACCGGCCTTGTCTTCGATGAAGGGCCGCCAGAGATCGAGCACCTTGCCTGCGGACGCTGGCGGCTTCTGACCGGTCAGCTTCTCGCGGACCATCATGGCGACGGCTTCGCCGATCGGCGCATCTTCCTGGCGTTCGATGCCGGAGAAATTGGCCTTGGCGTATTTTTCCTCGGTCATGGAGCGCAGGTTTGCAGCCATGCCCTCCATGCGCAGCGCACCGATCGACTCGACACGCGCCTGCTCGACGGCATCGAAGACCGCGCGGGCATCCGAGCCCTGCGGCGCCATCGTCGTGTGAACCTTCTCGTCGTGGCAGGCAAGCCGGAGCGCCATGGAATCGCCGAGACCGCGGGTCACCGCCAGCTCATGCGCCGTCGGGCGCTTCGAAAGTTCGGGCAGCCGGATACGCTCGGCCGTCATTCCCGGACGTTCGTTGGCGAAGGTCACTTCGACTTCGTCGTCACCGGCGATTGCGCGAACGCAGCCGGTTATCGCACGCCGCAACGGCTCCACATCGACGGGGCCGTTGGGCTTTGCTTTCGAATTGTCACCACGAGATGCCATGATCGACCGGCCTTAGGCCTCCAGCACGATATTGGCAGCGCTTTCCTTCAGCTCGACGCCAAAGGCACGCTGATAATGCTCGGCCACGAGCGCACGCTCGAGCTCATCGCACTTGTTGAGGAAGGTGACGCGGAACGCGAAGGCGAGATCGCCGAAGATCTCCGCATTCTCGGCCCAGGTGATGACGGTACGCGGGCTCATGACGGTCGACAGGTCGCCGTTCATGAAGGAAGCGCGCGTCAGGTCGGCAACGCGCACCATCTTCGAAACGGTGTCGCGGCCTTCCTTGCCCTTGCCGAAGGTCTTCACCTTGGCAGCGATGATGTTCACTTCGTGGTCGTGCGGCAGATAGTTCAGCGTCGTCACGATCGACCAGCGGTCCATCTGCGCCTGGTTGATCTGCTGCGTGCCGTGATAGAGGCCGGTCGTATCGCCGAGACCAACGGTGTTGGCGGTCGCGAACAGACGGAAAGCCGGGTGCGGACGGATAACGCGGCTCTGGTCGAGCAGCGTCAGGCGGCCGGCGGATTCCAGAACGCGCTGGATAACGAACATGACATCAGGGCGGCCGGCGTCGTATTCGTCGAAGACCAGCGCAACATTGTGCTGGTAGGCCCAGGGCAGGATGCCGTCCTTGAATTCGGTGACCTGCAGGCCGTCCTTGACGACGATCGCGTCCTTGCCGATGAGATCGATACGGCTGACATGGCTGTCGAGGTTGATACGCACGCACGGCCAGTTGAGGCGCGCAGCGACCTGCTCGATATGCGAGGACTTACCCGTGCCGTGATAGCCGGAGATCATGACGCGGCGGTTATGCGCAAAGCCTGCAAGAATGGCGAGCGTCGTCTCGCGATCGAAGAGATAGTCGGGATCGAGATCCGGAACATAGGCGTCGCCCTTGCTGTAGGCGGGAACGCGAATATCGGAATCGATGCCGAAAACCTCCCGGACCGAAACGGTGGTATCCGGCAGAGCGGGAATATCTAAGTCAATCTTGCTCATCACGTCTCCAAGGCGGGCAAAACACCCGGCCATATCTCTCAGGCCATTTCGCGACCACGACGCCGCAGTTCTATTCCGCGCCGTCCGTGGTGAGAACGTCGGCGATGCTTCTCCGGGACTGAAATGAAACCTCGGCGGGATGATGACGCCCGAGCATTTTAGAACAAAGTCCCGGACAAGAAACGCCGCGTCCGGAAGGAAGGCAAAGGCGCCAGAAGCAAAACGCAATAATGCATGCCGCGTTGGCCTGCGGCCCTAGCCGATTTGGACCATACCCGATTGAAGGCGGAGAGCAAGGACGGGAATTAACAAAAACCGTTCTGCTTCAACAATTGATAGGCCTGGATGACGGCACGGAAACGCTCTTCGGAGCCACGGTCGCCGCCATTGGCATCCGGGTGATGCTTCTTGACGAGTTCCTTGTAGCGCGTCTTGATCTCGGCCGATGTCGCATTCGCCTCCAGCCCCATCGTGTCGAAAGCCTTCGCTTCCAGGCTCTTCAGCTTGCGCTGCTGCTCGGGAAAACGCGGACCGGCACCCTTGGTGCCGCTGACGAAGCCGAACGGGTCGCGGACGCGATTGTAGGAGCCGGAACGGACGTCCGAATGCAGCGGACTGTTCTTAGCGTCCTTGTTGACACCGACAGTCCAGGTCGGCCGATGGCCGGTGATCGCCTCTTTCTGATAGCGCGCGATCTCGCCGTCCGAGAGGCCGGAGAAATAATTGTAGCCCTTGTTGTATTCCTTGACGTGCTCGAAGCAGAACAGAAAGAACTGCCCCTCGGCATTGCGCCCGACGGGAGCGCGATGCACGCCTTTTTGATCGCAGCCATCCCACTGACAGACCGGAGGAGCCTTTTCGGGCTCCTGCTCGCGTTTGCGGCGGGTCCGGATGCGATCGAAATATTTGGAATCAAGTCTCATGACGGCGCTAATTATGGGGCTGCCGCGAAGCGACAACAAGAATTGACAAACGGGAATGTTGCTGGCTTCTTGGGAACCCTTTTTTTCACAAGCAACGAGACGAAAACGTGACCCTGCAGGCCCGCATTGAAGAAAAACTCACCGAGGCTTTCGCGCCCGAACGTTTGAGCGTCATCAACGAAAGCCATCTCCACGCCGGGCACCAGCCTGACATAACAGGAACAGGCGAAACGCATATGCGCGTTCGCATCGTCTCTGAAAAATTTTCAGGAATGACGAGGCTCGCCCGCCACCGTGCCATCACCGAGCTGTTGAAGCCGGAACTCGACGCCGGACTGCACGCCCTTGCCGTCGAACCGGCAGCACCCGGTGAAGCCACCCGCTGGTAGCGGAGACAGCCTCCATATAGGCATTCCCGCCCGGCAATCCAACCGAAAACCGCTCAGAGTGCTTTGGTCGCTTCCTCTTCCGCCGGGCGGATGCGCAGCTTGGTGATGCGGTTCTTCTCGCGCTTCATGACGATGAAGCGCTTGCCATAGAAGGTGAAAGCCTGGCGCTCTTCGGGAATGGTCATCGACTCGTGGATGACCAGACCGGCGATCGTCGTCGCCTCCTCGTCTGGCAGCTGCCAATCGAGGGCGCGGTTGAGATCGCGGATCGGCACGCCGCCATCGACGACGATCGACCCATCCGCCTCCTGCCGCACGCCCTGCATGTCGATATCATGCTCGTCGGAAATATCGCCGACGATCTCCTCGAGGATATCCTCGAGTGTCACGATGCCCTGTACCTCGCCATACTCGTCGACGACGACGGCGAAATGCTGCTTCCGGCGCAGGAAGGCGTTCAGCTGGTCTTCCAGATTGGTGCTATCAGGCACGAACCACGGCTTCTGGGCAATCTTCACGATGTCCAGATTTTCGGGCTCGACATTCGGCTCTGCCAGCGCCCGCAACAGGTCCTTGGCGTGGACGACGCCGATGATGTTGTCGATCGTGCCACGCCAGAGGGGCATGCGCGTATAGGGGCTTTCGAGAATGATGCGGACAATAGCCTCCGGGGCATCGTCGGCATTGATTGCCCGCATCGCCATACGGTGAACCATGATGTCGGAAAGTTCGAGCTGGCTGAGATCGAGAACCCCACCGAGACGGTCGCGGTCAGCCTTGACCACCGATCCTTCGCGGTGGAGCAGATCGACCGCGCCACGAAGCTCCTCATGCGCCGTCAGCATCGACGTTTCGCGTGAAAGCGTGATCCCGAAAATGCCGAGGATCCTGCGAACGATTCCATTGATGAAGGAAGAGACCGGGCCGACGACGGCGACAAACATCTTGACCGGACGGGAGACGCCGAGCGCAAACCGGTCAGGCGTCGAGATCGCCCAGCTCTTCGGCAGCACTTCGGCAAAGATGACGAGAATGACGGTCATCGCCAGCGTCGCCAGCGCCACGCCCGAATTGCCGAACAGCCCGAGGAACAGGCTGGTCGCCAGCGACGAGGAGAGAATGTTTGCGAGATTATTGCCGATCAGCATGGCGCCGATCAGCCGGTCACGCCGCTCGATGAGCTCGCGCACGACGCCGGCGCGCTCCTCGCCATTCGCCTCAAGCGTATGGATGCGGCTGCGCGAAACGGCGGTCAAAGCCGTTTCCGAGCCGGAGAAGAAGGCAGACATGAGGACGAGGGCCACGATGGAGACGATTTCTGGCCAGTAGACGGAAAGAAATGCCAGCGTGCCTTCGATGCTCATTGAGGGTGCTTTTCCTTCAGGAAACTCAACACTTCGGATTGCGGTACGTCGTCGGCGATAAACGACTGCCCGATGCCACGCGTCAGGATGAAGGTGAACTTGCCGTTCTTGACCTTCTTGTCCTGAGCCATCGCCTCCATCAGCCGCTCTGCCGGCGGCAGCTCGCCCGGAATATCGGACATGCGCGTCGGCAGGCCAACTTCTTTCAGATGCTTCTCGACGCGCTTGCCATCGTCGGGGCTCGCAAGGTTCATGCGCGCCGAAAACTCATGCGCCAGCACCATGCCGATCGAAACGCCTTCGCCATGCACGAGCCGGGCGCTGTCATAGGCCGTGACGGCTTCCAGCGCGTGGCCGAAGGTGTGGCCAAGGTTGAGAAGCGCACGGGGGCCATTTTCCCGCTCGTCGGCGACGACGACATCGGATTTCGCCTGGCAGCTCGTGGCGATCGCCTCGATCCGGGCATCGCCACCAGCAAAGACCGCCTGCCAGTTCTTCTCCAGCCAGGCAAAGAAATCCGGCTTGTCGATCAAGCCATATTTCGCGACTTCGGCATAACCGGCACGGAATTCACGCTCCGTGAGCGTATTCAGCACGTCGGTATCGGCGAGAACCAGATCTGGCTGATGAAAGACGCCGATGAGGTTCTTGCCGTGACGGCTATTGATACCGGTCTTTCCGCCGACGGAGGAATCCACCTGCGAAAGAAGCGAGGTCGGCACCTGCACGAAGCGCACACCGCGGCGCACGATCCCGGCTGCAAAGCCCGCGAGATCGCCGATCACACCGCCGCCAAGCGCGACCACATAGTCGTTCCGCTCGACACGGGCTTCCAGCACCTTGTCGCAGACAGTCATCAGATGCTCGAAGCTCTTGGTCTTCTCGCCAGCCGGCAGGACAAGCGAAGAAGCAGTAATGCCCGCGGCTTCGAGGCTCGAAACCAGCGCGTCGAGATAAAGCGGCGCGACATTCGCATCGGTGATCACGGCAGCCTTGCGGCCTTTGAGACGCGAGGCGATCTCCGCGCCGGCGCGCGCAATCAGCCCTGGACCGATCAGGATGTCATAGGCGCGCTCGCCGAGCGGCACATGCACCTTCTTTTCGGTGGCAACGGAAGCGATCGCATTCATGGCACTGCACTTTCGGTTTGGTATTCGATCACGGCCTTCAAGACTTCGTCGGCCATCAGTTCCTTGCGCACATCGCGCGACAGAACGGTGACGTCAGCCTGCGCATAGACCGGGTATCGCGCATTCATCAGGTTTTCGAGCGTCTGCTTCGGGTTCTCGGTCTTCAGCAACGGCCGCGTATCGCGCTTGTTGACGCGCTCCCAGAGCACGTCGAGATCGGCTTTCAGCCAGAGCGACAGGCCGCCCTTCTTGATATGCTTACGGGTGCGATCGTTGATGAACGCACCGCCGCCGGTGGAAACCACGCGCGGGCCGTTCTTTAAAAGCCGCTTCATCACCCGCGTTTCCAGCGCCCGGAACTCTTCTTCCCCATAGGCGGCAAACAGCTCGGTAATCGTCATGCGCGACACGCGCTCGATCTCGACATCGCTATCGACGAAGGGAATGCCGAGCTGGCTCGCGACGAGGCGGCCGACGGAGGATTTCCCGGCTCCCATGAGGCCGACAAGGATAAGATTGCGGGACCCGAGCGCGGCGCGAGCTCTGTCTTTCAGACTGTCTGCAACTGTCAGAACGGGATCACTCATTGGTCCATTCACACTTTGTTTGCAAACGGTATCGACAAATGCAGGTACAGCGTCAAGTCGCGGGCAAGGGAAACATGATCCAAATGCCGCTTCTTGCACGCAATCACGCTTCTTCCTAAAAAGAAGCCGAGCCCATGGAGTTCTGGAATGCCGACCCTCTTCCGCTTTCTGGCTGTCTTGGCTGTCATAGCCGGGATCATCTATGGCGGCATGGTCGCACTCGTGACCTTCGTCGAGCCGCAGCCCCGTGACGTGACGATCCGCATCCCCTCCGAGCGCATCAATCCGCCGGCGACGGGAACGATTGCCCCTGCAAAGAAGTGAGCCAATGCGGGATCTCGGACGCGCCCATGTGGAAGCCTTTCTCGAGATGATGAGCGCCGAACGTGGCGCGGCTCAGAATACGCTGCTCTCCTATGAGCGCGACCTCGACGACCTACACGGATTCCTGAGCGGCAAGAGCGTGCGCCTGACCGAAGCCGCTTCCGCCGATCTGACCGCCTATCTCTCCTCGCTCGCAAGCCAGGGCTTCAAGCCCTCCTCTCAGGCACGCCGCCTCGCCGCCATGCGGCAATTCTACAAGTTTCTCTATGCCGAAGGCATCCGCACCGACGATCCGACCGGCATCCTCGACGCACCGAAGAAAGGCCGCGCCCTGCCGAAGACAATGGGCGTAGCAGAAGTCACGAAACTGCTGACACAGGCCGAACAGGAAGCGTCCGACACAGCCCCCGGCCAGCTGCAGCGCCAGCGCATGCTCGCCCTGCTGGAGCTGCTCTACGCGACCGGCATGCGCGTCAGCGAGCTCGTCTCGCTTCCCGCCCGCGTCCTCGATCAGGAAGGCCGCTTCCTGATCATCCGCGGCAAGGGCAACAAGGAACGCCTCGTTCCGCTCTCCCAATCGGCAATCGCCGCGCTGAAGGTCTATGGCCGCTCGATGGCATTGGAAAACGCCAATAGCAAACAGCCTGTGGAAAGCCCCTGGCTCTTTCCGGCTGCCTCGAAGGAAGGTTATCTTCCCCGTCAGGTCTTTGCCCGCGATCTCAAGAACCTGTCGATCCGGGCCGGGCTGACGCCGTCGATGATCTCGCCGCACGTGATGCGCCACGCCTTCGCCAGCCATCTCCTGGCCAATGGCGCAGACCTTCGCGTCGTGCAGGAACTCTTGGGACATTCGGACATTTCGACCACGCAGATCTATACCCACGTCCTCGAAGAACGCCTGCAACAACTGGTGCAAACGCATCACCCTCTTGCAAAACAGGCGAAAAAGCACGAATAGGACCGGCGACAAGGGGCGACGCCAGCAATTTGCCCTGGGCACAAGGAACGGAAACGCACCTCATGCACAACTATCTCGACTTCGAAAAGCCGATCTCCGACCTCGAAGCTAAGATCATCGAACTGAAGAAGCTCGCGTCCGAGGGCGAGAGCATCGACACGTCGGATGAAGTCGGCCGCCTCGAAGTTCGCGTTCGCGAAGCGATGGTCGATATCTATTCCAAGCTCAACGCCTGGCAGAAGACGCAGGTCGCGCGCCATCCGCAGCGTCCGCATTTCGTCGATTATGCCAAGGTGCTGTTCCAGGAATTCACGCCGCTCGCCGGCGACCGCAAGTTTTCCGAGGACGCCGCCATCCAGGCCGGCCTCGCCCGTTTCCGTGGCCAGCCTGTCGCCGTCATCGGCCAGGAAAAGGGCAACGACACCAAGAGCCGCCTGAAGCACAATTTCGGCAGCGCCCGTCCTGAAGGCTATCGCAAGGCGATCCGCGTTCTCGAAATGGCCGACCGCTTCGGCCTCCCGGTCGTGACCCTCGTCGACACCGCAGGCGCCTACCCGGGCGTTGGCGCCGAAGAGCGCGGCCAGGCGGAAGCCATCGCCCGCTCCACGGAAATGTGCCTTGGCGTCAAGGTTCCGATCATCTCCGTCGTCATCGGCGAAGGCGGTTCGGGCGGCGCGATCGCCATCGCCACCGGCAACAAGGTCTTCATGCTCGAACATTCGATCTACAGCGTGATCTCGCCGGAAGGCGCAGCTTCGATCCTCTGGCGCGATTCCACCCGCGCCAAGGAAGCGGCGACCAACATGAAGATCACCGCCGAAGACCTGAAATCGCTGGGCATCATCGACGGCATCATTCCCGAGCCGCTCGGTGGCGCGCACCGCGATCCGGACAACGTGATTGCCGCGACCGGCGATGTCATCGCCAACGCTCTGGCCGAGCTTTCGCCGCGCACCGGCGAGCAGCTGCGCAACGATCGCCGACAGAAATTCCTGTCGATGGGTCGTAACCTCTAAGGCAAAGCCAGTGAAAATGGCCCGATTGGGGCCAAATCTTGGCCACAATAATGTTATCTACCGAACTTCGTGCTTGCGGGGGCGCCGCAGGCAGGTCATAGGCTGGTAAGGATTTGTAAAGTATAAGCCGCCTATGATTCCTGGTAATGCCCGGAACTCTGCGTGCGGAGTGGGCTGAATCCTTAGTTGGGCTAGTTGAATGCGCATTCGTCATTTCGCCTACGTGTCGCTGATGGCGCTCGCACTTGCGGGCTGCAACGACACTCTCGAATCCGCCAGCAAGATCGACCTCTCCACCGTCAAGAACAAGGTGGAGCAACCGCTGCCGCCGCGCATCCTGGCGCAGATGAGCGCCAAGAGCATGGATCGCAATTCGCCGATCCTGATCCGCATCTTCAAAGAGGAAGGCGCGCTCGAGATCTGGAAGGCGAAGACCGACAACCGTTTCGACAAGATCGCCGACTACAAGATCTGCGCCTGGTCCGGCCGCCTAGGCCCGAAGGTGAAGACCGGCGACCGTCAGGCCCCGGAAGGTTTCTACAACCTCACCCGTGCCAACCTGAACCCGAATTCGAAATATTACCTCGCGATCAATACCGGCTTCCCGAACAAGTATGACGCCGTCAACGGCCGTACGGGTTCCGATCTGATGATCCACGGCGCCTGCTCATCGTCCGGCTGCTACTCGATGACCGACGAACAGGTCCTCGAGATCTACGCCTTCGCGCGCGACGCCTTCAAGGGTGGCGAGACCTCGGTGCAGCTGCAGGCCTTCCCGTTCCGGATGACCGCGGAAAACATGTATAAGCACCGGCTCGATCCGAGCTACGACTTCTGGAAGATGCTGAAGGTCGGCTACGACAATTTCGAAGTCACCAAACGTCCGCCTGACGTCAATGTCTGCGAGAAGAAATACGTCTTCAACCAGCAGACCACCGATGGCGGCGCCTTCAATCCGGCCGGCAAGTGCCCGGCCATGTCGACGCCTCCGGCACTCGCATCCGCGCTGTCGTCCTACGACAAGACCTACGCGATGGATTATGCCAAGGCCGAGAAGAAGTTCGACGGCCTCGCCTGGTACGATCCGACAGAAGCCGAGCGCAAGGCAGTCGTCGCCAAGACCCGCAAGGGCCGCGAGCTCGCCTACGCCCCGACCGGCACCTCGCTGGAAGCTGGCCGCATGGTCAAGGTCGCCGAACTCGAAGGCATGATGTCGAAGCCGGCTGTCCCCGCAACGGTACCGGAAGCGACGATCGCATCGGCTGCCCCGGCAGCAGCGCCGGCTACGGCAGCGCCCGCCGCCGCTCCGGCCGCAGCCAACACCACGGCCGTGGCAGCAGCAACGCCTCCAAACGTTCCGGTTCCGCAGCAGAACCCGCTCGCCTTCGCACCCGAGCCGCCGCAGGAAACTGCCGACGCCTCCAAGAAGCCGTTCTGGAAATTCTGGTCCAAGAATTGAGCGGTACCGACGCCGTCACTTATGACCTTCGCGGTCTGAAGTGCCCCCTGCCCGTCCTGAAGACGCGCCGCAAGATGTCATCCATGGCAAGCGGCGCGCTCATCCGCGTGGAAACCACGGACCCGCTGGCAGGCATCGACATCCCGCATTTCTGCAATGAAGACGGCCACGAACTGCTGGAAACGGTAAAGACCGAAAGCGGCCACCGTTTCCTGATCCGCAGGAAATAAGCGTCAGATCTTCATACCGGGAATGGCGAGCGGATTGTCGTGAAGTGCGGCACGGTCCGGCGTATCGATACGCGGCTTGCCGAGAAACGCATCGAACAGCGTCTTCACGAAATCCCCCGGCAGATCCTTGGTGATCAGCACCATGCGCGTGCGCCGGTCGCTGGCGTCAGGCCATGCGGGCAGCCGCACCGGCGGATGGAAGATGTTCTGCACGCCATGCAGCACCAGCGGCTTGTCCGGCCGGTCTGATACCGCGACGATCGCCTTCATCCGCAACAGCTTCTCGCCGTGTGCCGAGCGCAGCAGATCGATGAACATCTCCAGCGCCATCGGATCGATCGGCTTCTCCTCGACGATCGAGAAGGACCGGATCGAGGCGTCGTGACGGTTCACGTCGTGTGGATCCTGATCGTCGTGGCCGTGATGGTGGTGGTGATGCCCGTGATGATGATCGTGACCATGGTCATGGTGGTGATGATGATGCGCATCATGAGCATCTTCATCGCGCAGCCAGCGGCCGACATCGGCAATCTTCGTGTCCGGATCGTAAAGCCCGTTGACGAGAACGGCGGCCGTGCCGGCCTCGCCGCCATCGGCATCCATCAGCGCCGCCCGCGGATTGAGATCGCGCAGCCGCGCCTCAAGCTTCGACAACATCCCTGCATCTGCCATCGGCCGCTTGGAGACGATCAGCCGGTCGGCAACGGCCACCTGCTTGCGGGCTTCCTCGTGATTGTCGAGCGTCTGCAGCCCGTTGACCGCATCGACGACGGTGACGACGCCATCCAGCTGGAAATTCGTGGCAATGATCGGATTGCCCATGATCGCCTGCATCACCGGCGCCGGATCCGCGAGCCCCGTCGTCTCGATGACGATGCGCTTCACAGCCTTCACGCGGCCGGTCTGGATCGCATCCATCAGATTGGCCAGCGTATCGACGAGTTCGCCGCGCACCGTGCAGCAGAGGCATCCGTCCGAAAGCTCGATGATCGCATCGCCGGAGCTTTCGACCAGCAGGTGATCGATACCGACATCGCCGAACTCATTGATGATGACGGCCGCTTCCTTCATCGCGGGATCCTTGAGGATCCGGTTCAGAAGCGTCGACTTTCCTGCACCGAGAAAGCCGGTGAGGATGGTGACCGGGATCCGGTCTGTATGCAGGCTCATGGGACTTGCCTTTAGAAGGACGTGGGACGCGGCAGCGGCACCGGAACATTGGCAGCATCGCCAATCGCATCCGCCTTGGCGCTCTTGTCGGGCTGCGGATCCTGGCCGGGGATCAGACCGGCGAAGACGAAGTTCGGCTCGTGGTCCATTTCATGGATATAGGGCGACTGCACCTTCATGCGGCCCACTTCATCGCGCGTTTCGCTGCGCACCTTGGCGCCCTTGGCGCTGCAGATGTCGGCGCTGATGTCTGTCACCGCATCCTGCCCCGGCCCATAGGGCTTGAGCGAGCGGAGCGTATCGCCCGAAGACGTCGGCGAGGAGAATGCCTTTTCCAGCAGGTTGGCCGTCGCATCGGCGCGCGCCGCAAGGCTGTCGGTGCCGAGCACGACGGAAACCACCGTGCGTCCGTTGCGGGTGGCCGAACCGATCTGGTTGAAGCCCGAAGCGCAGATGAAGCCGGTCTTCATGCCGTCGGCACCGGCGAAGCGGCCGATCAGCAGGTTGATGCTCGGCGTATTCGTCTTGCCGTTGGTGAAGCCTTCGAGCGCGAAATAGCCGGCATATTGCGGGAAGTCGCGGCGCAGAGCGACCGTCAGGATCGCCAGATCGCGCGCCGTCGTATATTGCCCCTTGCCGGGCAGGCCGTTCGGATTGACGAAATGCGAATCCGTCATGCCGAGTTTGACGGCCTCGGCATTCATCCGCAGCACGAAGGCATCCTGCGTGCCTGCAACGGCCTCAGCAACAGCAACAGCGATATCATTGGCCGACTTGACCATCAGGATCTTCAGCGCGCTGTCGAGCGTCAGCTTTTGGCCCGGCTTGTAGTACATCTTGGCGGCCGGCTGGGCGGCGGCCTGCTTGCTCATGACGATCGGGGTGTCGAGGCTGATCTGGCCGGAACGGATGGCATCGAAGGTCGTATAGACGGTCATCAGCTTGGTCAGCGATGCCGGATACCATTTGCGGAAGGCTTCCTCATGCTCGATCACGCGGCCGCTCTGGACATCGACGAGAATATGCGGATTGGCCTGCGCCAGCGGAACCGAAGAAAGCAGAGCTGCAGCAGCACTGACTGCGAATGATACCGGCCGCAAAGCAGCGAACAAACGATTCTGGCGCGTCGACACGTCTAGTCCTTAAATTGTCCGGAAATCTCGAAACCTTCACCTATTTAACGTATATGGCCATGACATGGCAAAGGCCATTGAATAAGTTCTTTTCGCGGCACCATGTCTTGGGTGCCGTGGAAAACCCGTTGTCGCTATAGGAATTTTCGCATGCCGATTTTGAACAGAGCCGCTGAACTGCAGGATGAAGTGACCGAGTGGCGCCGCCATATTCACGCCCGGCCCGAGCTGCTGTTCGCCGTCGAAAACACCGCCGCTTTCGTCGCCGAAAAGCTCAAGGAGTTCGGCGTTGACGAAATCGTGACCGGCATCGGCCGCACCGGCGTCGTCGGCCTGATTAAGGGCAAGGGCGAAGGCCGCACCATCGGCCTGCGCGCCGATATGGACGCACTGCCGCTCACCGAAATCACCGGCAAGCCCTGGGCCTCGACCACGGCTGGCAAGATGCATGCCTGCGGCCATGACGGTCACACCGCCATGCTGCTCGGCGCCGCGAAATACCTAGCCGAGACCCGCAATTTCACCGGCAACGTCGCCGTCATCTTCCAGCCCGCCGAAGAAGGCGGCGGCGGCGGCAACCTGATGGTCAAGGACGGCATGATGGAGCGCTTCGGCATCGAAGAGGTCTATGGCATGCACAACCTGCCGGGCCTGCCCGTCGGCCAGTTTGCCATCCGCAAGGGCCCGATCATGGCAGCGACCGACGAATTCACCGTCACCATCAAGGGCCGCGGCGGCCACGCCGCCCAGCCGCACCGGACGATCGACCCGATCGCCATCGGCGCCCAGATCGTCTCCAACCTGCAGATGATCGCCGCCCGCACCGTCGATCCGCTGCGTTCGGTCGTCATCTCCGTTACCAAGTTCAACGCCGGCTTCGCCCATAACGTCATTCCGAACGACGCCCAGATCGCCGGCACGATCCGAACACTCGATGGTGAGGTTCGCGACCTCGCCGAAAGCCGATTCAAGCAGGTGGTGAACGGCGTTGCCGCCACCCACGGCGCCGAAGCCGAAATCGCCTTCCATCGCAATTACCCGGTGACCGTCAATCACGCCGACGAGACCGGCCACGCGATCGCGACGGCAACCGACATCGCCGGTGCGGCAAACGTCAATCCCGAGATCGATCCGATGATGGGCGGCGAGGATTTCTCCTACATGCTGAACGCCCGCCCCGGCGCCTTCATCTTCATCGGCAACGGCGACACCGCAGGCCTGCACAACCGGGCCTACGATTTCAACGACGAGGCGATCGCCCACGGCATTTCCTACTGGGTCCGCCTCACCGAACAGCGCCTCGGCGCCTGATCCGATACTTGCAGCGAAACCTGAAAAAGGCTTGGCTTCCCGCCAAGCCTTTTGTATGCATGAGCCCCAAGTGGTTCCGTAGCTCAGCAGGATAGAGCATCAGATTCCTAATCTGAGGGTCACGCGTTCGAATCGCGTCGGAATCACCATTATTTTCAGATAAATAGGCATAATTTATCGCGGGATGTTCCCGCAGCGTTCCCGGGTACATCAGGGAACCAAGCCATCTCACGCCGCCGTAACGTCGGCGAATGTCGGCGTTGCTGAAAAGTAGCACACCCCTCCCGCTCGCGCGGAAGGGGCGCGAATAGCCCTAAAATCAGCCTGGGGTCAGCGTCATCGAAGCGCTACCGGCAGCGACGTTGAGGCCGAGCTGGCCGGTGACGCTGAGGGCCTGGAGGTGGATCGAGCCGGAGGTTCCGCCGATCAGGACGTTGGCGCCGACGCCAGCACCGACGGTGGCTTCGGCCGATGCGCCGACATAGAGGCCGCCGAGCGAGCCGCGGTGATAGCCGGCGGTCGGTGCGAAGACGGCCCAGACGAGGCGGCTGCGGGTGGTGAAGCCGAGGTCGATGCCGAGCTTGCGGATATCGCCGGTATAGTGGTCGGTGACCTCATTGCCGATCGTCGAGCTAAAGACGCAATCAGCTTCCTTGGCAGAACCCAGCACATAGCCGAGACCGCCGCCGATATCGCAGGTGAGCATGCCGATCTTGACGCCGCCGCGCGTATCCGGTTCCTCGTAGGTCCGGACCATATCGGCTGCACTGGCCGCCGTAACGCAAGCCTGGGCAAGCGAAGCTGCTGCAACTACCATCGCAATGGTCTTTTTCATCATGGTCTCCTTCTCAAAATGGCACCGGCAGCTTCAGATCGAAAACGCACCGGCAAGCAAACCCAGCCACAAATAACGTATGGGATCGCAGAACGATCCAAACAGCCTTCATTGTTTCCATGGGCAATGAAGAACGTCCTTAACGTTCTGATCGCAAAGGGGACAATTCGAAGGCAGGACCGTTGCTTATTGGCCGCACTCGATGTCCGAATGCCCGCTTGGGCAACCCCACGCAGAAATTGAGCGGTAGCTGATCATAGCCGCCTTCGGGCGAAAAACCTAAATATTTCGTAAGGTTGGAACCGGCCCACCGTCTGGCGAGTTCATCGTCCGGTTAATTGAAAGGCCAAAACCATGAAATCTCTTATTCTTGCTTCCATGCTTGCCGCAGCCGCCATTGTCTCCACCACCGCCCCGTCCCAGGCGGCCAGCATGACGGTCACCACCACCGAGCGCGGTCCGGACCATCATTGGCACAAGCCGATGCACGTCATGACGCATTGCTACACGAAGACGGCCCGCATTCACGAACACGGACACTGGGTCGTCAGGAAGACCCGCGTCTGCCGCTAACAGGTAACTCTGCATGATTGAAACCGGCCGCCACGCGGCCGGTTTTTAGTTGGCGGACGCCAATCGCCGCAGCTGGAACTTTGAGAAAAGGCGGACGTTAAGCTGGCAAAACAGGAGTTTTGTTATGCGTCAGAAACTTGCTTTGCTCACCATCGCCTATGTCGCGATCAGCGCCATCCTGCTGGTGCTCGCCTATCATCCGCAGGGTCCGGTCACCACGCAGAAGACCGACCGTGTCGCCGGCGCCAGCACTGGCTCGCATTTCCTTGTCGAGCGCTTCGCCGGCTGATCAGCTGAGCGCCGGCTTGTAGGCGACCACGTGGAAATACTCTTCCTCGGGAAGGATTTCGCCGCCGAGAAGATGGCCATCGACGGAAAACAGCATCGGATCGCCGTCGAAACCGCTGGCGCCCAGTTGCGCCCGCAGCTGCTGCGGCGTCGTGGCATAGACCATGATGCCGAAGTCATGGGCGCGATGCAGCAGAATCGCATGTTCGCCCTCGCGTTGCTCAAGCGGGGCAAACCGGCGCTCGCGAACGAGACCCATCGCATGCTTCACCAGCCGAAAGCCGAGCCGCAGCGGATCGTTCGACCAGACGATCGATGAGCGCGCCCGCTTTTCGCCGAACCCATGCCAGTTGCGATTGAAGGTCGAGAAGACGAAGGTCCCGCCTGCCCTGAGCACGCGTGACGCCTCGGAAAGGACGGCTCGCCGTCCCTCTGCATCGACGGAATCGATGCCATTATAGCTGAACAGCACGAGATCGAAGCTGGCATTGCCGAAAGCAGAGAGATCGCGCGCATCCATATGCGCAAGCTGCGCCTGCGGATAATTGCGCAGGGCAAGCTCCACCATTTCAGGCGTATAGTCGATGCCGACATAGTCTGCGGCGATATCGCAAAACAGCCCGGTCGTCCGTCCGCCGCCAATGCCGATATCAAGTATCCGCCCGCCGATCGCGCGCTTTCGCGCGATCTCAAACACCAGCCGTTCGCCTTCGTTGATGAAGCCGGTGCTCGCCCGGTAATCGCGCCGGGCGATCGGATTGCGCCAGGTCCTGCGGTTCATCTCTTCCATGCGATGCATTTGCGGCACCTCCGGTTAAGCCAGTTGCATGGCTCTAGACCTAGGCCGCAAGGCAGGTGGGGTCCAATTACAGAACGTTAATCTTTTGTTAATGGTTAACGCGCGCAATTTTACCCGAGCAGGATCTGGTTGCGGACGTCGTGGACACCCTGCACAGCCCGGACGATCGAGGTCGCCCGCTCGATTTCGGCGACGGTCGCGACCGTGCCCGTCAGCACGATATCGTCGGCATCGGACGTCACCTGCACGTCCGAGGCATCGATATCTCCGGCGATCGCCAGCGCCTCGGCAGCGGCGATTTCCAACGCCGCGTGATTGACGAACTCCACCTCGATCTCCGGCTGCTTGCCATGAAATGTGGCTTCCTTGAAAACCATCACTCGTCCTCCTTCTGGTGATCTCAGAGAAACGCCGGAGGCCGGGCTTGGTTTCAGATCACCAGGTGACGCGGTAGTTGACGTTGACGCTGGCGGCGCGCCCGGCGGAGAGCGGATCGTTGACGGCAGCGTTGAGATTGAGGTTCGGCAGGATGTTCTGGCTGACGCCGACGGTGCTCGAAAAATCCTGCCCGAAATCGGTAACGCTGCCATTCGCCGTCAGCGATGTTCCCGTCCAGGGATAGATGAGCTTGACGGCCTGCGTCGCCGTCACCGAGGTCTGGCGCGCCGCAAGCGGATCGTAGCCGACATTGACGAAGCGGCTGGTCTGCAGGTCGAGAGAGTCGGACAGGATGAAGCTCTTCGCTCGGCTGAGCATCAGCGATCCGCTGCCCCGCAGCGTATCGACCCGCACGCCCGCCGATTGTTGCGCATTGCCGGCCGGGGTCACCCTGACGCGGGTGATCTTGCCCCAGAGGGTCGCCTGCCCCGATCCAGGCAGGATCGCATCGCCATCGGTTGCCGCGAGGCCGAGATCGGCGCCAGCGCTCGTTTCCCATTCGAACGGCAGACGGAAACCCATCGTCGCCTTGTAGGACTGATCGGACACCTGCACGGGGTTCCAGATCAGCAGATTATCCGCCCGCGCGGGAAGCGCGGCGAAAGCCCCTACGGCGAAGAGAAAGGTCATTTTCAGCATCGTCAGCAAGCCGGTCCCTTGGCGCCTGAAGCGCGCGACAATCATGCAGATGCGCCTTGCGGCACCTCTGTCGATCCTCCCGATTTTTGAAATGGCAGAGGCATCGCGATGCCCTCTACCCGATGCGCCGGAGCGCTGGGATACACCGATGGCGCAAGCAGCCGCGCATCCCGTCATCCTCCACGGATGTTATAAGAATCCCATCCCGATGCCGCTCTGTAAACCCCGCTGGAAGAGAAAACTGCTGCGTTGCACACTTGCCGCACCCCGGAAAGCGCGCTAGAGCCGAAGACAAATGACGGCTCTGGATAAGACACGCGCATGAAGACCGGCCCTAACGCGCCGCGGCGCCTCAGCATTTTCGGCTCAACCGGCTCGATCGGCGTCAACACGCTCGATGTGGTCACCCAGCTTGGTGGCCGCGAAGCTTTCGAGGTCGTCGCCATATCCGGCAACGCCAATGTCGCGTTGCTGGCAGAGCAGGCAAAAGCCTGCGGCGCGGAGCTCGCCGTAACCGCCGATGAGGCAAGCTACGGCGCCCTGAAGGATGCACTATCCGGCACCGGCATCGAGGTCGCCGCAGGCCGCGAAGCCCTGATCGAGGCCGGCGCCCGCGACGCCGATGTCGTCATGGCGGCGATCGTCGGGACGGCCGGTTTGGAACCGACATTGGCAGCCGCCAGACGCGGCGCCGACATCGCGCTCGCCAACAAGGAATGCCTGGTGTCCGCCGGCGAGCTCTTCGTCAAGGCCGTGGCCGAAGGCGGCGGGCAGCTTATCCCTGTCGACAGCGAACACAGCGCCATCTTCCAGTCGCTCGAAGACGGCCAGCACCATGCGATCGAGCGCATCGTTCTCACGGCCTCCGGCGGTCCGTTCCGCACCTGGACGCGTGAGCAGATGGCCGGTGTTACCGCCGATATCGCCCGCGCCCACCCGAACTGGTCGATGGGCCTGAAGATCTCGATCGGCAGCGCCTCGATGTTCAACAAGGCGCTGGAAATGATCGAGGCGAAACACCTCTTTGATCTGCGTCCCGACCAGGTGGAAGTCATCGTCCATCCGCAGTCGGTGATCCATTCGATGGTCGGTTATGTCGACGGCTCGGTGCTGGCGCAGCTCGGCTGCCCAGACATGCGCACGGCGATCGGCTATGCGCTGACCTACCCTAACCGCTCGAAGCTCGACGTCGAACGGCTGGATTTTGCAAAGCTCGCACGGCTCGATTTCGAGGCGCCCGACGAAGTGCGCTTCCCTGCCCTGCGCCTCGCGCGCACCGCGCTCGAGCGTGGCGGCTTGCAGGGCGCCGTCATGAATGCAGCCGAAGAGATCGCCTTCCACGCCTTCTGCGATGGACGGATCGGCTTCCTGGAGATGGCAGATATCGCCGAGCGCGTCATGGACGACATGACCGGCTACAAGGCGGCGGCAACGATGGAAGACGTCTTTGCCGCCGATGGCGAGGCGCGGCGCCGCGCCGGCGAAATCATCGCCCAAAAGGAAATGGCCGCTTAAGCGGCCATTTGTTTATCAATCTATTTTTCTTTTCCGCTCAGGCAACGTGCCGCGCCAATGCGCAGCGCGACCAGAGCGAATGCAGCGCGCCGACCAGATGCTCGATATCGGCATCCGTATGCTGCGGCGTCGGCGTGATGCGCAAGCGCTCAGTCTTCTTCGGCACCGTCGGATAGTTGATCGGCTGCACGTAGACGCCGAAATTGTCGAGCAGCAGATCCGAGATCCACTTGCACTTGGCCGCATCGCCGACCATGACCGGCACGATATGGCTCGGGTTCGGCATATGCGGGATGCCCTGCTGATCGAGCATCGTCCTCAGCTTGCGGACCCGGTCCTGATGGCGGGCGCGCTCGAACGGGCTCGACTTCAGGTGCTGGATCGAAGCGACGGCACCAGCAGCGAGCGCCGGCGGCAGCGAGGTCGTGAAGATGAAGCCCGAGGCAAACGAGCGGATGAAATCGCACAGCGCCGTCGACGCCGCGATATAACCGCCCATGACGCCGAAAGCCTTGGCAAGCGTGCCTTCGATGACCGTGATCCGGTCCATCAGGCCTTCGCGCTCGGCAATACCGCCGCCGCGCGGGCCGTACATGCCGACGGCATGCACTTCATCGAGATAGGTCATCGCGCCGTACTTGTCGGCGAGATCGCAGATCTCCTTGATCGGCGCGATATCGCCGTCCATCGAGTAGACGCTTTCAAAAGCGATCAGCTTCGGCGCCTTCGGATCAGCGGCCGCCAGCTTGGCTTCGAGATCGTGGATGTCGTTATGCTTCCAGATCACCTTCTCGCACTTCGCATAGCGAATGCCTTCGATCATCGAAGCGTGGTTCAGTGCGTCGGAGAAGATGATCATGCCGGGGATCTTGCCGCCGAGCGTGCCGAGTGCGGCCCAGTTCGAGACATAACCCGACGTGAAGGTCAGCGCGGCTTCCTTGCCGTGCAGATCGGCGAGTTCGCGCTCAAGCAGAACGTGGTAGTGGTTGGTGCCAGAGATATTCCGGGTGCCTCCCGCACCCGCGCCACAGTGCTCGATGGCGGCTTTCATCGCCTCGATCACCTTGGGATGCTGGCCCATGCCGAGATAGTCGTTGGAGCACCAGACTGTTACGTCTTTCGGGCCGTCGGCCGTGTGGCGCGTCGCACGCGGGAAACTGCCGCGGTGGCGCTCAAGGTCGGCAAAAACGCGATAGCGGCCTTCGGCGTGAAGACCTTCCAGCTCGCTTTTGAAAAACGCTTCGAAATCCATGCATATGCTCCAGTATCGCGCGACCGTTTTGCTGGGCACACCGACGCGCGTCAACCCATGGCCCCTGCTTTAGCATCAACTGCGGCAAAAGGCGCATATTTTTGAATCATTCCAGACGAAAAAGCTTCAACCCAGCCGATAAAGCGGCTGGGTTGACATATCGGGAATGCCGTCAATTGCCCTGTAGCTAACCTACAGCCGCAACCGCGCGCTTCGTCATGACTTTTATCAAATTGGCGCGATATTCCGCGCTGGCATGCAGATCGGACAGCAGGCCGCTTGCATCGACCTGAACGCCCATCGCCGCATCCGGCGACCAGTTGGCAGCAAGAGCCGCCTCGAGGCCGCCATGCCGGAAGGCGCCGTTGCTGCCCGCACCCGCGATACCGACGCGAACCGTCCCCCCAGATTTGGTCACGAGAACGCTGGTCATCGCATAGCGCGAGGCCGGGTTGCGGAACTTGGCGTAGCCGGCCTTGTCCGGCGCATCGAAGCTGACACCCGTGACGATCTCGCCATCCGCGAGCGCCGTCTCGAACAGACCGGTGAAGAACTGGTCTGCCGCGATCTGCCGCTTGCTGGTGATGATGGCCGCCCCAAGCGCCAGCATCGCCGCCGGATAATCTGCGGCCGGGTCGTTGTTGGCGATCGATCCGCCGATCGTACCCATGTGCCGGACATGCGGATCGCCGATCAGCCCGGCGAGCTCACAGAGAGCCGGACACACGCCGCGGATGGCGGACGAGGCCGCCACTTCGGCATGCGTCGTTGCCCCGCCGATCGTCACCTTGCGGCCATCGACCTTGATGCCCTTCATCGCATCGATGTGGCGCAGATCGACGAGATCGCTCGGCGCGGCGAGCCGCTGCTTCATCGTCGCGATCAGTGTCATGCCGCCGGAGACAAACTTGCCCTCCGGCTTGCCCGAGATCAGCTTGACGGCTTCATCGACTGAAGAAGCGCGGTGATAATTGAGTTCATACATGGCCCGTCCTCCTCAGTTCGTTGCGCGTGCCGCCATCCACACCTTCTGCGGCGTGGCGGGCATGGTCAGCATGTTGTTGCCGATGGCATCGGTGATGGCGTTCATCAGCGCCGGCGGAGAGCCGATCGCACCCGCCTCGCCGCAGCCCTTGATGCCGAGCGGATTGCTGGGGCAAGGCGTGTTCTGGTGCGACAGCTTGAACGACGGCAGGTCGTCGGCGCGCGGCATGGCGTAATCCATGTAGCTCGCCGTCAGCAGCTGGCCGTTCTCGTCATAGTGGACGCCTTCGAGCAACGCCTGGCCAATGCCCTGGGCGATACCGCCATGCACCTGCCCCTCGACGATCATCGGGTTGATGATATTGCCGAAATCGTCGGCGGCGACGAACTGCACGATCTTGGTATGGCCCGTTTCCGGATCAACCTCGACCTCGCAGATGTAGCAACCCGCCGGGAAAGTGAAGTTCGACGGATCGTAGAACGCCGTCTCCTTCAAGCCCGGCTCCATGCCCGCCGGAAGGTTGTGCGCGGTGTAGGAGGCGAGCGCCACCTGAAACCACGGCAGCGCCTTGTCGGTACCGGCAACCTTCAGCTCGCCATTTTCGACGACGATATCGCTCTCGTCGGCTTCCATCAGATGCGCGGCGATCTTCTTCGCCTTGGCCTCCACCTTGTCGAGCGCCTTGACGACTGCGGACATGCCGACGGCGCCGGAGCGCGAGCCGTAGGTGCCCATGCCCATCTGCACCTTGTCGGTGTCGCCATGGACAATCGAAACGCTGTCGATCGGAACACCGAGACGGTCCGCCACCAACTGTGCGAAGGTTGTCTCGTGGCCCTGGCCATGGCTGTGCGAGCCGGTGAGAACCTCGATCGTGCCGACGGCATTAACCCGCACTTCCGCCGATTCCCACAGGCCGACACCAGCACCGAGCGAGCCGACCGCCTGAGACGGCGCGATGCCGCAGGCTTCGATATAGCAGCTCATGCCGATGCCGCGCTTCATGCCGCGGTTCGCAGCCTCCGCCCGGCGGCTTTCGAAACCGCTCCAGTCGGCAGCCTGCATCGCCGCATTCAGCGACGCATCGTAGTCGCCGGCATCATACATCATGATCACGGGTGTCTGATGCGGGAAGGAGCGGATGAAATTCTTGCGCCGGAGTTCAGCCGGCGAAATGCCGAGCTCGCGCGCCGCCGTCTCCATCGTCCGCTCGAGCAGATAGGTCGCTTCCGGCCGCCCGGCACCGCGGTAGGCATCGACAGGCGCGGTGTTGGTATAGACGGTGCGGACATTGGCGTGGATCGCCGGGATGTCGTACTGGCCGGAAAGCAGTGTCGCGTAGAGATAGGTCGGCACCGCGGAGGAGAAGAGCGACATATAGGCGCCGAGATTGGCGATCGTATCGACCTTCAGGCCGATGATGCGATGATCCTTGTCGAAGGCCATCTTCACCTTAGAGACATGGTCGCGCCCATGCGCATCCGTCAGGAACGCCTCGGTGCGATCGGAGTTCCACTTCACGGGAACGCCGGTTTTCTTCGAAGCCCAGAGACAAACGATTTCTTCCGGATAGATATAGATCTTCGATCCGAAGCCGCCGCCGACATCGGGCGCGATCACCCTCAGCTTGTTTTCCGGCGCGACATTATAGAAGGCGCTCATCACAAGGCGTGCGACATGCGGGTTCTGGCTGGTCGTGTAGCAGGTGTAATGATCCTCGGCGGAATCGTAGACCCCGAGCGCCGCGCGCGGCTCCATCGGATTGGGCGAAAGACGATTGTTGGTCAGCTCGATTTCGGTGACATGGGCGGCCTCCAAAATCGCCTTGTCGGTCGCGCCTTCGTCGCCGATCACCCAGTCGAAGATCAGGTTGTCGGATGATTCCGGATGTATTTGCGGTGCCCCGGGCTTCAGTGCCTCGACGGCCTCCGTGACAACAGGAAGCTCTTCATAATCAATGCTGACGGCCTCGGCGGCATCCCGTGCTTCGCCGAGCGAATCCGCAACGACGATCGCCACGGCATCACCGACATAGCGGACAGTATCGACCGCCAGCGGCCGCCAGGCACCCATCTTCATCGGCGAACCATCACGCGAATGGATCATCCAGCCGCAGATCAGATTGCCGATGCCGTCGGCGAGCAGCTGCTTGCCGTCAAGCACGTCGATCACGCCAGGCATCGCCTTGGCGGCAGAAACGTCGATATTCTTGATCTTTGCATGTGCATGCGGGCTGCGGATGAAATAGCCGTATTTCATCCCTGGGACGACCATGTCGTCGGTATAGCGGCCCTTGCCGGTCAAAAACCGCTTGTCTTCCTTGCGTGCGACGCGTGCACCAATTCCTTCAACACCCATGATGTCCTCCAATGGGGTTTCGGGCCTGGCATTCCGCCAAAGAGTACAGTGTTCGGCAGCTGCCAGACGAATTCAGGGAGATGCTATTCGGCAGCCTGCTTGGCGCCGCCATGCATTTCGGCATTGGCAGACAGCACGGCCTTGACGATGTTGTGATAGCCGGTGCAACGACAGATATTGCCCTCGAGCTCGTGGCGGACGGTCTCTTCGTCCAGCTGGCCACCATGCCGGTTGATCATATCGACCGAGGCCATCACCATGCCGGGCGTGCAGAAGCCGCATTGCAGGCCGTGATGCTCCTTGAAGGCTGCCTGGACCGGATGCAGTTCGCCGTTTGCGGCAAGCCCCTCGATCGTCGTCACCGATGAGCCGGATGCCTGGACGGCAAGGATCGTGCAGCTCTTCACCGACTTGCCGTCCATGTGAACGACGCAGGCACCGCATTGGGTCGTGTCGCACCCGACATGGGTGCCGGTCAGGCCGAGCTTTTCGCGAATGAAATGGACGAGAAGCGTTCTTTCTTCACAGTCGCCGCTCACCGCGCGGCCATTCACCGTCAGTTTGACTTTCGCCATGATGTCCTCCTCGTGCCTCCTCCAGGCACAAGCGGCATCATTTGACTTTTTCCCTGCACTATCAACCGCTACTTTAGGGAGTTGTATCAATTTTGCTTCACTATGCGGGAGGAAAAGCCGCCGACCCTCTTGCAACGTTCTGAAATGAAGCGTGACCGGATTTTTCGTGGCACTTGCTGGACACGATTTCTTTACGCCATAGTTTGCAGGCAGCGTGACAAAAAGAAAAACACGTGAGGGACAGCTGCTGCCCGGGGGGCAGCCAACCCAGGAGATGAAAATGAAGAAGATTATTGCATTCGTACTCGTCGGCCTCTCGATCGCGAGCTGTACTCCAACCCAGCAGGGTGCCGGCATTGGCGCCGCATCCGGCGCCGTGATCGGCGGCGTTGCAACCGGTAATGTTCGTGGTGCCGCTGTTGGCGCAGCGATCGGCGGTGTCGCTGGTGCCCTGATCGGCCGTGTCGCCGAGCAGCCTGGCCAGTGCTACTACCGCGACCGGAACGGCAACCGCTATATCGACGACTGCCCGCGCGGCGGCTACTAAGACTTAAATTCAACGATGCAGAAATCCCGGCCAGCGCCGGGATTTTTCATTTTTTGTACTAAATTAGCCCAGCAACAACTTAAATTGGTACACGTTTCGCATTTTTGCCGCTAAGGTGCCCGCGGCTGGGCAACGCGAAGCTTCATTTTCATGTAACAAAAAGCGGCGGATGCAGATCAGAGGGAAGACACCGAAAGCGGGTTTCGCGTATCGGCGGACAGGCACCATGATGGTGATCGCGGCAACCGCCGCGCTTTCGCCGATTCTGGTCGATGAGGCATACGCCTTCAAGCTGTTTGGCATAACGATATTCGGCAAGGACGATAGCGACGCGGAGCAGGTTCCTGATCCGGTGCGCTATGACGTCGACCTGACCGCGGGCACCGCCGATCCCGATCTCACCGAAGCGCTGCAGAACAGCTCGCGCCTCGTCGGCGACAAGGACAAGCCCGTCTCCGGCGATCTCGGCGTCGTCGTCAAGGCGCGCGACGATCGCGACCGGCTGATCGCCACGCTTTACGAAAAGGCCCGCTACGGCGGTGTCGTCACCATCACCATCGGCGGCAAGAATATCGATGATCTGCCGCCCAATCCGGTCTTCGACCGCTCGAAACCGGTCCCGGTCAACGTCTCCGTCGATCCGGGCCCCGTTTTCCATGTCCGCGATGTCCAGTTCGGCGGCGATGCGGCGATGCGCAATCCGGCCGACTATGACCTCGCGCCCGGCCAGGAAGCCGGATCCCTCGTCATCATCAAGGCCGGCGACAAGATCGTCGAGCAGCTGAAGAGCGAGGGTCGCCCACTTGCCAAGCTCACCAAGCGCGAAGTGGTCGCGGACCACCGCAGCAACACCGTCGACATCATCATCACCACGGAAGGCGGCCCGGTCGCACCTGTTGGCTCCGTCGGCGTCACCGGCGAAAAGGGTGTGAAACCGGACTTCATCCAGCGCTATTCCCGCCTCAACCGCGGCGATGCCTATTCGCCCGAAGCCTTGAAAAAGGCCGGTGACCGGCTGCGGGCGCTCGGCGTCTTCTCCAGCGTCACCATTCACGAAGCCAACGAGCTTGCTGCCGATGGCACACTGCCGATGACCATCGAGATCTCCGAAGGCAAGCAGCGCTACTTCGGCTTCGGCGCCAATTATTCGACGATCGACGGCTTCGGCGTTCAGGGTTACTGGGGCCACCGCAACCTTTTCGGCGAGGCGGAATCGCTGCGCATCGAAGGCGCTGTCGGCCGTCTCGGCGAAAACGACATCAGCAATCTCGACTACTCGGCCGGCATCTCCTTTACCAAGCCCGGCGCCTTCCTGCCTGCCGGAACGCTGAAGGCATCGATCCTCGCCAAGACCGAAAACCCGGATGCCTACAATGCCTCGCTGCTTACCGGTTCGCTCGGTTATGCCTATGAGCTCAGCGATCAGGACACCGTCTCGGCAGCCGGCGAGATCAGCTACGAAAAGGACGACGACGCTTTCGGCCAGAACGAATACCTGACCTTCGCTCTGCCGCTGACCTATGAGCGCGACGCCCGCGACAACAAGTTCAACCCGACCGAAGGCTACCGCGCGACGCTCGCGGCAACCCCGAGCTATGAAGCCTTCAACGGCACGATCTTCTCCTCCTTCGAGGGCTCGATCTCGGGTTATCAGGCAATCGGCGCTGAGGACAATGTCGTCTTTGCAGGCAAGCTCGCGGCCGGCTTCATGGTCGGCGGAGAGCTGCAGGACATCCCGGCGACCCGCCGCTTCTTCGCAGGCGGCGGCGGATCGGTGCGCGGCTACGGCTATCAGGAAATCTCGCCCTACGACGCCGACAACGAGGCGACGGGTGGCAAGTCCTACGTGACCGCGTCGCTAGAAGCGCGCGTGAGGATCACCGATACGATCGGCATCGTGCCCTTCCTCGATGTCGGCACGGTCTCCGCCGAGACCTTCCCGGATTTCGGGGATTTCCGGGCCGGTGCGGGCGTCGGCATCCGCTATGCAACGCCTTTCGGCCCGTTGCGGCTTGATTTTGCCGTACCGCTGAACAAGTACGAAAATGGCACGGCCTATGGCATCTATGCCGGCATAGGCCAATCATTCTAACGGTGTGACAAGCAGCCGCTTGGCCGCTGCAGCACCTCGCGAACGGGATAGTGTCCGCCTTCATGCAAGCACTGACGAAGCTCATCAACTGGATCGTAAGGCTGCTCGGCTACGGGCTGGGCGTCGTGCTTGTGGCCGCGGCGATCGCCATTGCCATCTTCGGCTTCACCACCTTCGGTTCGCGCATCGTGACGGAGAAGGTCGCCGAGATCATCTCCAACCGCGACATGAACATCGCGATCCGCGAGCCCGGCAGTCTGCTGACCGGCGGTCTCGATGCGGCGCAGGTGACGATTTCCGATACGCGCGGTGTCTTTGCCGAAGCCCGCGGCATCTCGATCAACTGGAACCCGCTAGCACTTCTGACCGGCACCTTCCACGCCAAGCAGATCGGCATCCAGTCGGTGACCGTCGTGCGTAAACCGATCCGCACCCTGCCCTCCCCGCCCGATACCGGCGAGGAAGGCGGCTTCAAACTGCCGATCAATATCGCCGTCGACAACATCGCCCTGCCGCAGATCAATCTCAGCGAACAGCTGGCCGGACGCGCCTTCACGCTGATGGCGAACGGCAATGTGCAGGCCGACCAAGACGGCGGCCATGCCGTCATCAACGTCAACCGCCAGTCCGTGCCGGACGCCAAGCTCAGCGCCGACGTCGCCTTCATCCCTGGAGAAAATCAGCTACGGCTGAAGGCGCAGGTGGCCGAGCCCAAGGGCGGGCTTCTGGCAACGCTGCTGTCTTTGCCGGGCGAACCTGCCGTCAATGTCGCCATCGACGGCGACGGACCGATCTCCAACTGGAAAGCCAAGCTGCAGGCTTCGCTCGATGGCCAGCCGCGCGCCTCGATCGAGGGCCAGCATGTGCTCACGCCCGAGGGGCTTCACCAACTGAACCTGAAAGGCGGCGGCGATCTGAGCTCGCTGCTTCCCCCACCCTTCCGCCCGCTCTTTGCCGGCCAGACGAATATCGATCTCGCCGCCACTTTCGACAACAAGGGCAAGATTGACATCCAGACCGGCAATCTCGCGACCGGCTCGGTCGTCATCGCCGCCTCCGGGACGCTCGATCCCGCCGGCAACAACAGCCTCAACGCCAATGTGCTCGGGACGTCGGGTCCGGTCGATTTTCGCTGGCCGCTCGAAAAAGGCGAGGCGCGCTTCCTGATCAGCGGCCTCAATCTGGCGCTGACGGGCGATGCCCAGGCAGCCCGCCTGAACGCGAGCGCCTCGCTCGACGCCGTCACCTTGCCGCAGGCAACGGCAAGCAACGTCAAGCTCACAGCCAAGAGCGACGCTTTCAACATCGCCAAGCGTAGCGGCGGCGTACAGATCCGGCTGGTGGCCGGCGATACGGCTTTCCTCGATCCGAACCTCAACCGCGCAATCCAGGGCCCGGTCACGCTCGCTGCCCCGATCCAGATTGCCCCTGACAGCATCGGCTTCAACGGCACGACGCTCGAAAGCGCCAATGCCAGCGGCAGCGTCAACGGCACCTACCGGCTGGCAAGCCAGGCGCTGACGGGCAATGCCAAGCTGACCATCGAGCCGGCAGCTCTCCCGCCCGCCGTCGCTCCACGCTTCGATACGCCGATCTCGATCGAGACCCAGGTCGCTGGCACGATCCCGTCGAAGATCAACCTGTCGAACCTGATCGTGAAATCCGGCACGATCGAAACAGCCGGCAACGTGACGCTCGACGGCGACACGCTGGCTGCGGATCTCAGCGGGCGCCTGCCCGATATCGCCAAGCTCGCCGAGAACACCAGCGGTGAAGTCGGTTACACGGTCAATGTCAGCGGCGCGCTCTCGGCCCTTGCGATCAAGGCCAATCTCAAGTCGGCGATGCTGCATACGGTCGACCGCACGCTTTCGAACCTTGACGTCAACATCACCGGCACCGCCGACCCAGCCGCACCGCAGGCAACGATCGAGGCGAAGGGCGCGATCGACGGCCAGCCGCTGACGATCAATGCCAACGCCCTTTCCAAGGACGGCATCACCAGCATCCCGTCGATCTCCGTCGAGGCCGGCGCCAACAAGCTGAACGGCAATATCGAGCTGACGCCCTCCTTCCTGCCAAGCGGCAAGCTGAGCTTCGATTTCCCCGATGTTGGCTTGCTTGCGGCGCTTGCCGGTCAGCGTGCCGAGGGCGACCTCAAGGGCGGCTTCGACATCGCCAATGACGGCGGCAAGATTTCGATCGCCGCCAAGGCAAGCGGCAGCGGCATCCGCCGCGACGGCCTCTCGCTCGTCCGGCCCGATATCGATGTGACGATCAGCGACCTCAAGGCCTTCGCCGCGAGCGGCGTCGTCAAGGCCGACGAGATTTCGTCGGGCGCCAATGTGATCAGCGGTCTGGCGCTGAATTTCACCCAGCAGCAGAACCGGACAAATTTCGATCTGTCGTCGACCTACGATGCTAATCCGCTGGTCGCGGCCGGTGCCGTCGAGACCAACGGCGGCGACATGAAGATCGAGCTGAACCAGCTCTCCGCCAAGCCACGCAACATTGCAGTCGACCTAGCTGCACCGACGGCAGTCACCATCTCGGGTGGCGCAGCCAAACTCGACGGCCTGACGATCCGCACCGGCGACGGCTCGGTCAGCGTTTCCGGCTCGGCCGGGGAAACGCTCGATATCAACGCCACGATCAAGGATCTGCCGGCAAGCCTCGCGAACACCTTCGTGCCCAAGCTCGAAGCGGCCGGAACGATCTCGGGCACGGTCACGGTCACCGGCACACCCGCAGCACCGCTCGCTAATTTCAAGCTCGACTGGAAGGATGCCGCCACCAGCCACACCAAGGCGGCCGGCCTTTCCGGCTTCGCAATCGAGGCAGGCGGCAAGTTTGCCGATAACCGCCTGGATTTCGAGACCACCGCGGCAGGCGACAAGAAGCTGTCGCTGAAGGCATCGGGTAATTACACGGTAGCGGGCGCTGATGCACAGGCGCTATCCGTCGATGCCGAGATCGCCAATGTGCCGGCTGCTCTCGCCAATGCCTTCGTTCCCGATCTCGGCGCCGAGGGCATCATCTCCGGAACGGCAAAGGCATCCGGCAAGCTTCCGCAACCCACCGCCGATTTCAAGGTGACCTGGAAGGACGCCGCAACCAGCCAGACCGTCAAAGCCGGTCTCGCCAAGCTTGGCATAACCGCAAACGGCACCTTCGCCGGAGACGCGCTCGATTTCACTGTCGATGCGGCGGGCGCCAGGGATTTGAGCCTCAAGGCGACCGGCAATTTCATTGTCTCCGGCCTTCAGGCCAACTCCCTCTCCGTCGATGCGACCGTCAGCAATGTCCCCGCATCCCTCGCCAACGGCTTCGTTCCGGATCTCGCAGCCGAAGGCATGATTTCCGGAACGGCGAAGGCGACCGGCAGATTGCCACGCCCGACCGCCGACTTCGATCTTGCCTGGACCGACGCGGCAACCGGCCAGACGAAAAAGGCCGGTCTCGCCAGCTTCGACGTCTCCGCCAAGGGCAAGTTTGCCGACAACAAGCTCGATTTCGATGCCAGCGCCGACGGCGCCAACAGCTTGTCTCTCAAGGCTCTCGGCAACTTCACCGTCGCCGGGCCTGATGCCAACACGCTCTCAGTCGACGCGACGCTCAGCAACGTCCCCGCCGGTCTCGCAAACCCGTTCGTGCCGGGCCTCGGCGCCGAGGGCCTGATCTCGGGCACGGCCAAGGCCAAGGGCAAGCTTCCGGCGCCGACCGCCGATTTCGACCTGACCTGGGCCAACGCCGCAACCGATCAGACGAAGAAAGCAAAGCTCGCCAGCTTCGATGTGACGGCCAAGGGCAAGTTCGCCGATAACAGGCTGGACTTCGATGCGGCCGCCAGCGGCAAGAACAGCCTGTCGCTGAAGGCGCTCGGCAATTTCACGGTCGCAGGCCCCGATGCCAACGCGATCTCCGTCGATGCGACCGTCAGCAATCTGCCTGCCGGCCTCGCCAATCCTTTCGTTCCCGGCCTCGGCGCCGAAGGCCTGATCTCCGGCACCGCCAAGGCATCCGGCAAACTGCCGCGGCCGACTGCCGACTTCAATCTGACCTGGAGCGATGCCGCGACCGACCAGACGAAGAAGGCAAAGCTTGCAAGCTTCGATGTCTCGGCCAAGGGCAAGTTCGCCGACGACAAGCTCGATTTCGATGCCACGGCGAGCGGCACCAACAGCCTCTCGCTGAAGGCGAACGGCAACTTCATCGTTTCCGGCCCGGATGCGAACATGCTGAATGTCGGTGCCGATATCAGCAACGTCCCGGCTGGTCTCGCCAATCCCTTCGTTCCCGGCCTCGGCGCCGAGGGCCTAATCTCCGGCACCGCCAAGGCATCCGGCAAGCTTCCGAACCCGGCTGCAGACTTCAAGGTGACCTGGAAGAATGCGGCCACGAGCCATACGAAAGCCGCCAACGTCACCGGCCTTGGCGTCTCGGCCGATGGCACGCTGTCGGGCAACACGCTGAACTTCAACGTCAATGCCAGCGGCAGCGGCGCCCTGTCGCTGAAGGGCAAGGGCAGCTTCACGGTCGCCGGTCCAGATGCCAATTCGCTGAAGGCCAATGCCGACATCGCCAATCTGCCGGCCGGCATCGCCAACGCTTTCGTTCCCGGTCTCGGCGCCGAGGGCGCGATCTCGGGCAGTGCAAGCGCCGCCGGAAAGCTGCCGATCCCGAATGTAGATTTCAAGCTGAACTGGAAGAATGCCGCGACCAGCCAGACGAAGAGCGCCGGGCTCGCGCCGCTCGGCATCACCGCCGATGGCAAGCTCGCAGGTCAAACCCTGACGATCGATACCGGTCTCAGCGGCGAAGGCGGCCTGTCGATGAAGGGTGGCGGCAGCGTCGGCATAGCAGGCCAGCGCGCCCTGAACCTGCAGTTCAAGGGCAATCTTCCCTTCGCCATTCTCGGCGCGCAACTCGCCCAGCAGGGCCTTGTCGCCGATGGTGCTGCCGATATCGATCTGCGCATCACCGGCAACGCCGGTGGCCCCGTGATCAACGGCACGATCAACACCAGTGGCGCCAAGCTGGTCGACGTGCGCCGCAATCTTGCGCTCAACAACCTGACCGCCAACATCACCATGAATGGTCAGCAGGCGACTATTTCCCGCTTCAGCGCCAATCTCGCCAGCGGCGGTGCCATCTCCGCCAGCGGCACGGTCGGCATCCAGCCGAACAGCGGCTACCCCGTCAATATCGAGGTGAAGCTCGACAAGGCCGTCTATGTCGACGGCACGCTGGTTGTCGCCACGGTGGACGGCACGCTCGGCATGCGCGGCCCGCTTTTGTCCAATCCGACGCTGAGCGGCCGCCTCAATCTCGAAAAGGCATCGATCACGGTACCGGAAAAGCTGCCGACATCGCTGCGCGAGATCAACATCAAGCATATCCATGCGCCTGCCGCCGTTCGCGCCCAGCTGCGCGACGAAGGCAACCAGGGCGCCAGCCAGAAATCCTCGACCATCGCCCTCGACCTGCGGCTCGATGCGCCCTCGCAGATCTTCGTCCGCGGCCGCGGCATCGATTCCGAGCTCGGCGGCAGCGTCACGATCAAGGGAACGGCAGCCTCGCCCGTCGTCTCCGGCGGCTTCACCATGCGGCGCGGCCGCCTGACGATCCTCAATCGGCGCATGAACTTCACCGACAAGAGCCGCATCACCTTCGCCGGCGACCTGACACCGGCGCTCGACATGGAAGCCAGCTCGACATCGGGCACGACGACGCTGACCGTCGATGTCGCGGGTCTCGCCACCGATCCCGCCATTACCTTCTCCTCCTCCCCCGCCCTTCCGCAGGACGAAGTGCTGGCGCAGCTGATCTTCGGTCAGTCGATGTCGAAGCTCTCGCCGGTGCAGATCGCCCAGCTTGCCGATGCCGTCAGCCAGTTGGCGGGCGGACGCTCGACCTCGCTCTTCGAAGGCCTGCGCAATCAGCTCGGCGTCGACGATCTCGACATCAGCACCGACGAGAAGGGCCAGACCAGCGTCAGCGTCGGCCGCTATCTCAACGAACGCACCTATTTCGAGCTGCAGCAGGGCGGCGAAGCGGGCGCCAAGGCGGTCATCAATCTCGATGTCGGCCGCGGCGTGAAGCTGCGTGGTGCGGCCGGCGGCAACGGCTCTGGCGAAGCAGGCGTTGTCTACGAGCACGAATACTGATCAGAACACCGTCTTGCTGGTCTTCAGCAGGATGTTGGTCTCGGTAACGTTGATGCCGTCGATCAGGCGAATGCGCCGGAGGGTCTCGTCGAAAGAAACCAGATCACGGTCTTCCAGTTCGGCGATAAAGTCCCATTTGCCGTTGGTGCTGTGAAGCGCGCGCACCTGCGGAAGACCGCGCAGCTGATCGGCCACCTTGTCGGCGAGCTTGCCGAGAACCTCGATGAGAATGATGGCCCGGACACCGGCCGAGCGCACTTCATGACCGGTACGGATGGTGAAGGCGGCGATCGTGCCATTCGCTACCAGCCGGTCGATACGTGCTGCCACGGTGGCGCGTGACGCGCCGGTCATTGCCGCAAGCGACGATACCGGCGTGCGCGCATTGTGGCGCAGCGCGCTCAGCAGTTCCTGATCCAGATCATCCATGATGTTCACTTTGCTCAAATGATGTGATCAATCTGTACAATGGCGCTTTTCTTTTGGCAATTTTCCATCTTTTTGCCGCCGCGCCGATAGCCGAATATGCAACTCGAAACTCGGAAACGGAGCCCGGAATGGACGTTCAGTCGCGCGCAGTCACCCTCATTGGTGTTCCCCTCGAAGAAGGCTCCGGCCGCAGAGGCGCGGCCATGGGCCCGGCAGCGCTACGCATCGCCGGTATCGACCAGACGCTGATCGAGCTTGGCCACGACGTGAAGGATGAAGGCGACCTGCAGATCGTCCCCGCCCGCGATCTGCCGAACCATCCGAACGCCCATAACCTGCGCATCGTCGGCGCTTTCACCCGCGCTTTGGAAGCAAGCACCTACGAAGCGGCAGCAGCCGGCCGCTTCCCGCTGATTCTGGGCGGCGACCACGCCCTCTCCATGGGCAGCGTTTCCGGCATGGCGCGCTATGCCGCCGAAAAGGGCCGTCCGCTCTTCGTCATCTGGCTCGATGCCCATTCCGATTTCAACACGCCGGAAACCTCGCCCTCCGGCAACATCCACGGCATGCCTGTGGCTTTCTTCAGCGGCAACGCAGAATTTGCCGAAATCCTGCCGAAGAACCGCCCCTTCGTCGATCCCCGCCATGTCTTCCAGGTCGGCATCCGCTCCGTCGATGCGCCTGAGCGCGTGCTGATCAAGCAGCACGGCGTCAACGTCTTCGACATGCGCTCGATCGATGAGCAGGGCATTGCCGCGATCATGAAGCAAATCCTGGCTGCCGTCGAAGCGGCGAACGGCCTTCTCCATGTCAGCCTGGACGTCGACTTCCTCGATCCCGATATAGCGCCCGGCGTCGGCACGACGGTTCCGGGCGGCGCGACCTTCCGCGAAGCCCACCTAGTCATGGAGATGCTCTCCGACAGCGGCCTCGTCTCCTCGCTCGACCTCGTCGAGCTCAATCCATTCCTCGACGACCGCGGCAAAAGTGCCCGCGTCCTCGTCGAGCTGACGGCAAGCCTCTTCGGCCGCCGTATCTTCGACCGTCCGACACGCGCCGCATAATCTGAGGGAACACGGCCATGAACGCATCTGAAAGCCTGATCGCCACCGAACAGCGGCTCGGCGCCCATAACTACAAGCCGCTCGACGTCGTCCTGACCCGCGGCGAAGGCGTCTACGTCTGGGATACCGACGGCAAGCGATATCTCGACTGCCTCTCGGCATACTCGGCGGTGAACCAGGGCCACTGCCATCCGAAGATCCTCGCCGCCATGGTCGAGCAGGCCGGGCGCCTGACGCTGACGTCGCGCGCTTTCCGCAACGACCAGCTGGCCTATCTCTACGAAGAGCTTGCAGCGCTCACCGGCTCGCACAAGATCCTGCCGATGAACTCCGGCGCCGAAGCCGTCGAAACCGCCATCAAGGCGGTCCGCAAATGGGGCTACGAAGTGAAGGGCGTGCCGGAGGGCAAGGCCGAGATCATCGTCTGCTCGGACAACTTCCACGGCCGCACGCTGAGCATCATCAGCTTTTCGACCGATCCCGATGCGCGCACCGGCTTTGGACCCTTCACCCCGGGCTTCCGCACCATTGCCTTCGGCGATGCAGACGCCTTTGCCGCCGCCATCAACGAGAACACCGTTGCCGCCCTTATCGAGCCGATCCAGGGCGAAGCCGGCGTCAAGATCCCGCCGGCGGGCTATTTCAAGCGCGTCCGCGAGCTCTGCACTCAGCATAACGTCACGCTGATCCTCGACGAAATCCAGACCGGCCTCGGCCGCACCGGCAAACTGCTTGCCGAAGAGCATGAAGGCATCGAAGCCGACGTGACGCTGATCGGCAAGGCGCTCTCCGGCGGCTTCTATCCGGTTTCCGCCGTTCTCTCGAACAGCGAAGTCCTCGGCGTCCTGAAGCCCGGCCAGCACGGCTCGACCTTCGGCGGCAACCCGCTCGCCTGCGCCGTCGCCCGCACCGCGCTCAAGGTCTTGACCGAAGAAGGCATGATCGAGAATGCTGAGAAGATGGGTGACTACTTCCTCGAAGGCCTGCGCTCGATCCGCTCCAACATCGTCAAGGATGTTCGCGGCCGCGGCCTGATGCTGGCCGTCGAGCTGGAGCCGGAAGCAGGTGGCGCCCGCCAATATTGCTACGGTCTCAAGGAGCGCGGCCTGCTCGCAAAGGATACCCACGAGAACACGATTCGCCTCGCCCCTCCGCTGGTCGTCACCAAGGAGCAGGTCGAGTGGGCTGTCGAGCAGATCGAAAAGACGATTACCTGAAGTCTGCAGCCACTTCCCCGGCCGCAACTCCGGGGAAGTATTTTCGGCCATCCTCAGGAAAACATTACTAATATGCGGCAGTAAAATGCCGCAGTTACTCATTCTTAATCTAAATAATTATATTACTTTAGTAGAAACACCAGGGCGTATTTGCGGGGGCAGGAGCCGGGTTTTCAGGATTTATTTGAGCTCAGACCTGCCGCACCGGATGCGATGCAGGTGCGGACACCTGTTGCCCTGTTCCGGCAAGAGAGCCGCCCCCGTATCGCCTGAGGCGCAGTCTCCATAAGGGACGACGATGCCGTTATTTTCAATAGTTTCAGGAACCGACGCCAAGGCGATGTTCTCGGCGCTCAACAGATCGCAGGCCGTCATTGAATTCGACCTGCAGGGCAATATCCTCACCGCCAACGAAAACTTCTGCCGCACAGTCGGCTACGAGCTTTCCGAAATTGTCGGCAAGCACCACCGCATCTTCTGCGAGCCGGAATACGTCGCCTCGCAGGCCTATAAGGACTTCTGGGCAAAGCTCGGCCGCGGCGAATTTGACGCCGGCGAATACCGTCGCATAGGCAAGGGCGGCCGCGAAGTCTGGATCCAGGCGACCTACAACCCGCTTCTGTCCAACGGCAAGCCCTACAAGGTCGTCAAGTTTGCGACCGATGTCACTGCGACCAAGCTCGAGTCGGCGAACGCCATCGGCAAGATCGAGGCGATCTCCCGCGCCCAGGCCGTGATCGAATTCACCCCGGCCGGCGAGATCCTCACCGCCAACGGCAACTTCCTTGACGTCGTGGGCTACAGGCTCGACGAAATCCGCGGCAAGCACCACAGCATGTTCTGCGAACCGGCCTATACCGGCTCGCCCGCCTACCGCGAATTCTGGGCCAAGCTCGCGTCCGGCCAGTTCGTCGCCGAAGAGTTCAAGCGCATCGGCAAGGGCGGCAAGGTCGTCTGGATCCAGGCATCCTACAACCCGATCTTCGACATGAACGGCCGCGTCTTCAAGGTCGTCAAGTTCGCGACCGACATCACCAGCCGTGTCCACGCCGTCGACGAGCTCGGCCGGGGCCTGACGAAACTCGCCGCCGGCGATCTTACCGGCTTGATCGACACGCCCTTCCTCCCCGCCCTCGACAAGGTCCGCCTCGACTTCAACAGCGCCGTCGAGCGGCTGGGCGATGCCATGCGCACCGTTGCCGAAAATACCGACGCGATCGCCCACGGCTCCCGCGAGATGAGCATCGCAGCCGATGAGCTCTCCCGCCGCACCGAGCGCCAGGCCGCGACCGTCGAGGAGACTGCGGCTGCTCTCGAGGAGATCACCCAGACGGTCGCCGACAGCGCCAAGCGCGCAGGCGAGGCTGGCGAACTGGTGGCCAAGACCAAGCTAGGCGCTGGGCACTCCGGCAGCATCGTCCGTAAGGCCATCGGCGCCATGGATCAGATCGCCAACTCGTCGCGCGAGATCAGCAACATCATCAGCGTCATCGACGAGATTGCCTTCCAGACCAATCTTCTGGCGCTCAACGCCGGTGTCGAGGCTGCCCGCGCCGGAGAGGCCGGCAAGGGCTTCGCCGTCGTTGCCCAGGAAGTCCGCGAACTCGCCCAGCGCTCCGCCAACGCGGCCAAGGAAATCAAGACGCTGATTACCGCATCGACCGAGCATGTGAAGAGCGGCGTCACCCTGGTCGGCGAAACCGGCAATGCGCTGGAAGAGATCGTCTCGCAGGTGACCGAGATCGACAGCAACGTCGTCGCCATCGTTACAGCCGCCCGCGAGCAGTCGACAGGGCTGAACGAGATCAACAAGGCGGTGAACGCCATGGATCAGGTGACACAGGACAATGCCTCGATGGTCGAGGAGACGACTGCGGCGAGCGGCAAGCTCTCCAAAGAGGCCGAAAACCTCAGAGTTCTGCTGTCACAGTTTAGATTTGCGCAACACTCTTTGGCTAAGCTCAACAACAAAGCCACAAACGCGCCAGCCGCCTACGGAACGCCGCGTGGTCAACGGGTAAGTACTGTCCGCGCCAATGGCGGCGCAGCCGCTCTGGCTTACGAGAACTGGGAAGATTTCTAATGAGCACCATTAATTCCAATAGTTTCAGTGGCGACACGCTCGAGATCATTGCCTTCCGGCTGCACGATCAGGAATTCTGCGTGAAGACGACAACCATCCGCGAAATCCGTGGCTGGGCCCCTTCGACGCCGATCCCGCATGCTCCGACCGATGTCATCGGCGTCATGAACCTGCGCGGCTCGGTCATCCCGATCATCGACCTCGCCTACAAACTCGGCATGAAGAGCACCGTCGCCAACGAACGCAGCGCAATCGTCGTTGCTGAAGTTCACAGCATGGTCATCGGCATGCTGGTCGACCGCGTCTCCGACATCCTGACGATCTCGTCCAGCCAGGTTCAGCCGGTTCCGGAAGTGACCGCTTCCTTCGACCGCGCTTACTGCGAAGGCATCATCGCTTCGGAAAACGGCATGATCTGCTTCCTGAACCTCGCCAAGATGTTCAAGGAAAACGAAGCCGAAGAGCTGGCCGCCTGATCACTGCGCGCCACAACGAAGCTCAAATAAAAGGCCGCCCTCTGAGGCGGCCTTTTTCGTGCCCGGTAGAATTTCATGCCCAGCAGAAATCACCGATGAAAACTTGTGGCCAAAACAAATCTTATTAGCAATCTCTTTTATACGCTAAATTAACCTTCCCGTTAGCATCATTGGTTGCGACAAAAGCATACTATGTTTTCCGATAGTTGAAGTTATCCCGTTTAGCGAGAATAGCCTCCGTCGAAATCCATAGATTGCATTTGGGCATTTTCTGCCGTGGCGCAGGGCGCGCCGGCCACAAATGGGGAACGGGGATGCTTGGTTTATCTTCCGATGCAAAATACATTCTTGATGCCATTTCGAAATCGCAAGCCGTCATCGAATTCGACCTGAAGGGCAATGTCCTCAAGGCCAACGACAACTTCTGCCGGGCCATTGGCTACGGTCTGGATGAGATCACCGGCAAGCACCACAGCATGTTCTGCGACCCCGCCTACGCGGCAACCGCCGAGTATCGCGAATTCTGGGCGCGGCTCGGCCGCGGCGAGTATGACAGCGGCGCCTACAAGCGCCTCGCAAAGGGTGGCCGCGAGATCTGGATCCAGGCGACCTACAATCCCGTCTTCAAGAACGGCAAGCCCTATAAGGTCGTCAAGTTCGCCTCTGACATCACCGAGACCAAGCGCCAGTCGATCGACGACGCCGGCAAGCTGAACGCCATCTCGCGTTCCCAGGCTGTCATCGAGTTCAAGCCGAACGGCGAGATCCTGACGGCCAACGAGAATTTCTGCAAAGGCCTCGGCTACAGCCTCTCCGAAATCACCGGCAAGCATCACAGTATGTTCTGCGATCCGGCCTATGCGCGCACCGAGGAATACGCCAATTTCTGGCGCCGCCTCGCGGGCGGTGAGTTCATCGCCAATGAATTCGTCCGCTACGGCAAGGGCGGCAAGGAGATCTGGATCCAGGCCGCCTATAACCCGATCATCGATGCCGATGGCCGCGTTTATAAGGTGGTGAAATTCGCCACCGATGTCACCGAACGCATGAGCGCCATCAGCCGCCTCGGCGCAGCGCTGAAGCTGCTCTCGGAGGGCGATCTCACACAAACCGTCGACACCGCCTTCGTGCCGTCGATGGAGCAATTGCGCCATGATTTCAACGCCGCAATCGAAAAGCTGCGCGATACCTTGACGACGATTGGCGAGAATACCGTGGCGATCGCGGCAGGCTCGCAGGAGATCGGCGGCGCAGCGGACTCCTTCTCCAAGCGCACCGAACAGCAAGCCGCCTCCGTCGAGCAGACGGCAGCGGCGCTGGAAGAGATCACCACGACCGTGAACGACTCCAGCCACCGCGCCGCCGAGGCCGGTTCGCTCGTCGCCAAGACCAAGCAGGGCGCCGAACAGTCCGGCGTCGTCGTGCGCAACGCGGTCGCCGCCATGGGCCAGATCGAGCAATCCTCGCGCGAGATCACCAACATTATCGGCGTTATCGACGACATCGCCTTCCAGACCAATCTTCTGGCGCTGAACGCCGGCGTCGAAGCCGCCCGCGCCGGCGAGGCCGGCAAGGGGTTCGCGGTCGTCGCACAGGAAGTCCGCGAACTGGCGCAGCGCTCGGCGAGTGCGGCAAAGGAGATCAAGGCGCTGATCAACCAGTCGAGCGAGCTGGTGAAGAACGGCGTCAGCCTCGTCGGCCGCACCGGCGAGGCGCTCGAGGAAATTCTCGGGCAGGTCGCCGCGATCAATACCAACGTCTCGGCAATCGTCGAAGGCTCACGCGAACAGGCAACGGGTCTGAAGGAAATCAACCAGGCCATCAACACCATGGACCAGGCGACGCAGCAGAACGCAGCCATGGTCGAGGAGAGCACGGCGGCAAGCCATAAGCTTGCGGCCGAAGCCGAGATCCTGAGATCGCTTCTCAGCCAGTTCCGTCTCGGCAATGAAATGCAACAGCGCACCGCCACACGGCAGATGCATAATTCCCCGGCCCTGCATCTGGTCGCCCGCGTTGCCAAGGCGCATGGCGCAGCCGCTCCGGCGGCCGATAGCTGGGAAGAATTCTAAGCTCCAGGCAAGCACGACTGTTACTCCGGCCCCGCTCTGCGGGGCCTTTTCATTCCATCATTGCAAGCAAAACGTGCTGATCAACAGCCACCAGATGCGTAATCCTTGATTGAATTAGAATATTACGATTGACGAAATCAAATTCGGAGCGGCACAAGCGCCGTTATGCAATACGACAATGCGAACAATGCTTTCCCGCAGCCAATTTCCGGGAATCCTAATAAAAGCAATCGCTATAAATTCCAGAACTTTCCAATTATTGCGCAATGGAAAATGATCTATACAGATTGCGATCTTTTTCGTTTAGATCTCTTTAGCTGTACAAATAAGCAAAACCAACCTTAGCGCGAAACAGCTACACAACATTAGAACTTACGTATATTCTTATATTGTATCAACGAGAGACCAGACAGCCACTCTTGGTTGCTGACATCCCGAGACGGAAAGCGCGCGCTTCCAATTTTGATTTCCAAGCCTGGGCATGGGGTCCTGGCAGAATCGTTTTGGAGGTTGGAAATGCAGTATCATAAATCGGCGATCGCCATAGTCGCAATCAGCTGTGCATCGCTCATCATTCCGGCACAGGCTTCTGCTGAAGGCCTGCTCGGCGGCCTGGGGAGCGCCCTTGGCGGCGGCTCCAAGAGCAGCAGCAGCAGCGGCGGCAGCAAGAGCGGTGGCGGCGGCCTCAGCATTGGCGGCAGCAACGGCGTCAGCGTCGGCAACAATGGCGGCCGCGGGCTAAGCGCCTCGATCGGCGGCTCCAGTGGCGTCAATGCCAGCGTCGGCGGCACCTCGAAGGGCGGCCTCGGCGTTAACGCATCCGTCGGCGGCACCAACGGTATCAACAGCAAGACGACGCTCGGCGGCGCAACCAAGGGCCTCGGCGTCGGCACCACGGCCAGCGTCGGCGGCACGAAGGGGCTCAATGCGGATGTGAACGCCACTGTCGGCGGTCCCGGCCTCGTCAGCGCCAAGGCCAAGGCTGGTCTCGGCGGCAACACGCTCGTCGATATCGCCCTCGGCTTGCCTGGCATCGACCCGAACGATCCGGACGGCCCCGGCGGTCCTGATGGCCCGAACGGTCCGCGCGGCCCCAACGGCCCGACCTACTCCTATAATGACATGTCGGCTGCAGAAAAGGCCAAGGTCAAGCTGCGCTGCCGCGACATCCTCGGCTCCGGCGGCTACGAGGCGAGCCTCGTCAAGCTCTGCCGCATGGTCATCGCAATGCGGTGACCGCCTCCCCCGGCAGTACCCGGCGCCTCGGCGCCGGGTATTCCTGGGCAACAGCTCAACTCCAGAATTTTCGCGCCTCGCCCCGGAGGCGCCTTTTTTATGCGAAAAAGGGCACGCGCAAAGCGCATGCCCCCTCTCTCAAATCATCAGTTCCGATCAGCCGAACAGCGCAAGCGTCGCCTTCAGCGTCACCCAGACACCCCACAGCAACGGAATGCCGACGACGGCCCAGGCAAGAGCCGCCTTGGCGTCGAAACCGCCGCGGCCGATGCCGAACGAGCCGCTCGGCCCGGCGCTGGCGGCCGCCGATTTCGCCTGCAGCGATGCCACTTCTGCGTCCGACATGAACCACTTGTCGGCAAGCGGCCGTACGAAGAGGTTGGCGATCAATCCAAGCGCCAGCATGCCAGCGAGGATATACATCGTGCCGGTATAGAGCGCCGGTCCGGGTGCAACGCCGGCCGAGATCTGTGCCTCGCGGATATAGTTGACGACGACGGGGCCGACGATACCGGCGGTCGCCCATGCCGTCAGCAGACGGCCGTGGATGGCGCCGACGAACTGCGTGCCGAAGATATCGGCGAGATAGGCCGGGATCGTCGCAAAGCCACCGCCATACATCGACAGGATGATGCCGAAGGCGAGAACGAAGAGCGCCTTGTTGCCCATGTCGGCAAGCGTCGGTGCCGCCGCATAGAGAACGATGCCGAGGATGAAGAACGTGAAGTAGGTGTTCTTGCGGCCGATCTTGTCGGACAGCGACGCCCAGAAGAACCGTCCGCCGATATTGAAGAGCGACAACAGACCGGCGAAGCCCGCCGCGATCGTTGCGATTGATGCCTTCTGGCCTGCATCAAGCTGCGCGAAGCCCACATCCGGCAGGCCGATCAGCGAACCGGCGAAGATTTCCTGCAGCATCGGCGACGCCATACCGATAACACCGATACCGGCGGAAACGTTGAGGCAGAGCACCGCCCAGATCAGCCAGAACTGCTTGGTCTTGTGCGCATCGCGCAGATGCACATGCTTGGTGGTGATCATGCTGCTCTTGGCGGCAGGCGCCGTCCAGCCTTCCGGACGCCAGCCGGCCGGCGGGATGCGGTAGCCGAAGGCACCGCCCATCATGAAGACGAAGTAGATGACGGCCATGACCACGAAAGTCTGCCAGACGCCAACCGACGTGTCGGTCTTGAAGGTGTTCATCAGCAGGTTTGCGAGCGGAGCGCCGATCATCGCGCCACCGCCGAAGCCCATGATCGCCATGCCGGTTGCCATGCCGCGGCGGTCCGGGAACCACTTGATCAGCGTCGAGACCGGCGAGATATAGCCTAGACCGAGGCCGATACCGCCGATCACACCGGCACCGAGCCACATCAGCCATAGCTGATGGGTCATGACGCCGACGGCGGCGACGAGAATGCCACCGCACCAGCAGCAGGCGGAAACGAAACCGGCCTTGCGCGGACCGACCCGCTCAAGCCAGCCGCCCCAGATCGCTGCCGAGCAGCCGAGGAGCACGAAGAACAGCGTATAGATCCAGCCGAGATCGGCGACGCGCCAATCGCAGCTGGTGGTGAACAGGGCCGAAGCCAGTGTCAGATCCGGGCAGGCAGTCGAAGCGCTGATGCCGAGAGATTTCGACAGCGGCAGCCAGAACACGCTGAAGCCGTATGCCATGCCGATGCACAGATGAATGGCGAGTGCGGCCGGCGGCACGAGCCAGCGGTTGAACCCCGGCTGCGCAATTATTCGCTCACGATCAAGCAGGCCAGCGCCCGCCACTACCCCTGCTCCTGATGTATCCGCTGCGGTCATGAATAAGTTCCTCCTGGATCTGACCTTGCTGACATGAATCGCGCTCGAACAGGCAATGACAACCTGCGTCCCCCCTTGCGCGAAACGATGCTTACTGCCGGATAGGCTCCGCCGGCTCGGGCTTGCGGATCAGGGAAGACGCCTCAATCACCAAGGGATCGAAACCGTTATTCTCCTGCTCCAGAATCTCGAAAAATTGGCGCCGCATGCGCGGCTCCCAGAATTTATTGATATGCGTGGCAACTCCCTGAGCCGCCTCGTTGGCCGGCTGGGTCTTGAAAAAAGTGGCAATCTGATTGGCCATGTAGACCAGCTTGGAACGGGTATCATGCGACATCGGCGATGCTTTCGGGCGAGATGCGGTCTGGATGGGTGAAAATCTCGAAGTCTTCGCCGCGCACCAGCGCAACAAGCGTCATTCCGGCTTCTTCGGCCGTGCGGATCGCAAGCGCTGTCGGCGCCGAGATGGCGATCAGGATCGATGCCCCCAAGATCGCCGTCTTCTGCACCATCTCGACCGAAATACGGCTGGTAACGACGACGGCACCACCGGCACCGTTTCGGCCCGAGCGGATCACCGCGCCACAGAGCTTGTCGAGCGCATTGTGACGGCCGACATCCTCGCGGACGGCAAGAAGCCCTTCGCCGGGCAGATAGAATCCTGCGCCATGGACGGCCCGGGTTTCGCGATGCAGCGGCTGCGCCTCGTTCAGCAGCGAAGCCGCCCGGACGATATCGGCATGCGTCAGCGTCACACCGGCAGCGGACACATCCGGCACCTTTCGTACCGCCTGCTCGATCGACTCGATGCCGCAGAGCCCGCAGCCGACCGGCCCGGCCATGCTGCGGCGGCGGGCGCGCAGAGCATCCTCGACGTCATCGGCAAGCATGATCTGCACGTCGATGCCGATGTCGCCATCGATAGCCTCGATCGAGGAGATCTGCTCCATCGAGCTGATGATACCCTCCGTCAGGCTGAAGCCGACGGCGAAATCCTCAAGATCACCGGGCGTCGCCATCATCACCGCATGCGAGCTGCCGCCATAGGAGAAGGCGATCGGCACCTCTTCCGGCACGATCCGCTCACCCGGCACGACCACACCGCCCTTGCGGGCGATGCGGCTGACAGGGATGCGCGTGTGCCGGTCGGACATTACTCGGCGGCCTCCATCTTGCCGGAGATACGGCGGCTCTGGCGGGCCTGCTCGTCATATTCGAGCTGCCACTCCGTCGGCCCGTTGGAAGGCGAAACCTGCACCGCCGTCACCTTGTATTCCGGGCAGTTTGTCGCCCAGTCGGAGAAATCGGTGGTGATGACGTTGGCCTGTGTCGTCGGGTGGTGGAAGGTCGTGTAGACGACGCCCGGCGCCACGCGCTCGGTGATAAGCGACCGCAGCGTCGTATCGCCGGAGCGGCTCTGCAGCTTGATCCAGTCGCCATCGCGAATGCCACGCTGCTCGGCGTCATGCGGATGGATTTCCAGCCGGTCTTCCGGATGCCAGGCGACGTTATCGGTACGGCGCGTCTGCGCCCCGACATTGTACTGGCTGAGAATGCGGCCGGTGGTGAGCAGCAGCGGGAAGCGCGGGCCGGTCCGTTCGTCGGTCGCGACATATTCCGTGCGGATGAACTTGCCCTTGCCGCGAACGAAACCGTCGACATGCATGATCGGCGATCCCTCGGGATGCTTCTCGTTGCACGGCCACTGAACCGAGCCCATCTTTTCCAGGTAGTCGTAAGAGACCATCGCAAAGCTCGGCGTCGTCGCGGCAATCTCGTCCATGATCTCGGAAGGATGCTTGTAGTTCCAGTTAAGGCCCATCGCCTGGGCGAGCTTCTGCGTCACTTCCCAGTCGGCGTAGCCGTTCTTCGGCGTCATCACCTTGCGCACGCGGTTGATGCGGCGCTCGGCATTGGTGAAGGTGCCGTCCTTCTCCAGGAAAGTCGAACCAGGCAGGAAGACATGCGCGTAGTTGGCGGTCTCGTTGAGGAAGAGATCCTGCACGACGACGCATTCCATCGCTGCGAGGCCAGCCGCCACATGCTTGGTGTCGGGGTCGGACTGCAGGATGTCCTCGCCCTGGATATAGAGGCCCTTGAACGTGCCATCGACAGCCGCGTCCAGCATGTTCGGAATGCGCAGGCCAGGCTCGTTGTTGAGCTTCACGCCCCAGAGCTTCTCGAAGACATCGCGGGTCGCGTCATCGGAGATATGGCGGTAGCCCGGCAGCTCGTGCGGGAACGAGCCCATATCGCAGGAACCCTGCACGTTGTTCTGGCCACGCAGCGGGTTCACGCCCACGCCTTCGCGGCCGATATTGCCGGTCACCATGGCAAGGTTGGCGATCGCCATGACCGTCGTCGAGCCCTGGCTGTGCTCGGTGACGCCAAGGCCGTAATAGATCGCGCCATTGCCGCCGAGCGCATAGAGTCGTGCCGCACCGCGCAGATCGGCAGCCGGAACGCCGGTGAACTTCTCGGTCTCCTCGGGGCTATGCTGCGGTTCCGAAACGAAGGCCGCCCAATCCTCGAATTCCGACCAGTCGCAGCGCTCGCGGATGAATTTCTCGTTGAACAGGCCTTCGGTGACGATGACATGCGCCAGCGCCGTCATGACCGCAACGTTGGTGCCGGGCTTCAGCGGCAGGTGATAGGCCGCCTCGACATGCGGCGTGCGCACCAGATCGATGCGGCGGGGGTCGATGACGATCAGCTTGGCGCCCTGGCGCAACCGCTTTTTCAGACGCGAACCGAAGACCGGATGACCATCGGTCGGATTGGCGCCGATGACGACCACGACATCGGAATGCTCGACGCTGTCAAAATTCTGCGTACCGGCCGATGTGCCGAAAGCCTGGCCGAGACCGTAGCCGGTCGGCGAATGGCAGACGCGGGCGCAGGTATCGACATTGTTATTGCCGAAGCCGGCACGGATCAGCTTCTGGACGAGAAAGGTCTCCTCGTTGGTGCAGCGCGACGAGGTAATGCCACCGACCGCTTCGCGGCCATACTGATACTGGATGCGCTTGAACTCGGAGGCGACATGCGCATAGGCCTCGTCCCAGGTCACTTCCCGCCAGGGGTCAGTGACCTTCTCGCGGATCATCGGGTTGAGGATACGGTCCTTGTGTGTCGAATAGCCGTAAGCGAAGCGGCCCTTGACGCAGGAGTGGCCGCGGTTCGCCTGACCATCCTTCCAGGGCACCATGCGCACCAGCTCTTCGCCGCGCATTTCCGCCTTGAACGAACAGCCGACGCCGCAATAGGCGCAGGTTGTGACGGCCGAATGTTCCGGCTGACCGATGGCGATGACCGATTTTTCCGTCAGCGTCGCCGTCGGGCAGGCCTGCACGCAGGCGCCGCAGGAAACGCATTCGGAATCGAGGAAATGCTCGTGCATGCCGGGCGAAACGCGTGAGCCGAAACCACGCCCCTCGATCGTCAGCGCGAATGTACCCTGCACTTCCTCGCAGGCACGAACGCAACGCGAGCAGACGATGCATTTCGACGGATCATAGGTGAAGTACGGGTTCGACTCGTCCTTCGGCATCCATTTCAGATTGATCTCGCCGTTGCTGCGCGTCTTGACGTGATTGTCGCCCTCATAGCCGTAGCGAACGTCACGCAGTCCGACGGCGCCCGCCATGTCCTGCAATTCGCAATCGCCGTTGGCAGCGCAGGTCAGACAGTCGAGCGGGTGGTCGGAGATATAGAGCTCCATCACACCGCGGCGGATATCCTTCAGGCGGCCCGTTTGCGTATGGACGACGAGACCAGCGGCAACCGGCGTGGTGCAGGACGCAGGCGTTCCGTTGCGGCCCTCGATCTCGACGAGACAGAGGCGGCAGGAGCCAAAGGCATCGACCATATCGGTGGCGCAGAGCTTCGGCACCTGGATCCCGGCTTCCATGGAAGCACGCATGATCGACGTGCCCTCCGGCACGGTGATTTCGCGGCCATCGATGGTCAGCGTGACCATGGCTTCGGATTTCGAAGCCGGCGTTCCGTAGTCAATTTCGTGAACGAGAGACATGGGTCTTTACTCCGCCGCTTCGATAAGGGGTGTGGGAGCGAAATCGTCCGGGAAGTGCGTCATCGCACTCATCACCGGATATGGGGTGAAGCCGCCCAAAGCACAGAGCGAGCCGAATTTCATCGTGTTGCAGAGATCGGTGAGCAGCGCCCGGTTCTTTTCCGGTTCGATCCCCTGGGCAATCTTGTCCGCCGTCTCGACGCCGCGTGTCGAGCCGATGCGGCAGGGCGTGCACTTGCCGCAGCTTTCGACGACGCAGAATTCCATGGCGAAACGCGCCTGCTTCAGCATGTCGGCCGTGTCGTCGAAGACGACGATGCCGGCATGGCCGATCAGCCCGTCCTTGGCGGCAAAGGCTTCATAGTCGAACGGCGTATCGAATAGCGCGCGTGGGAAATAAGCACCGAGCGGGCCGCCGACCTGAACCGCCTTGACCGGCCGTCCGGTCGCCGTGCCTCCGCCGATCTTGTCGACGATATCGCCGAGCGACAAGCCGAAGGCCGTCTCATAGAGACCGCCATGCTTGACGTTTCCGGCGATCTGCAGCGGGATCGTGCCGCGCGAACGGCCCATGCCGAAATCGCGATAGAAGGCCGCGCCCTTGTCGAGAATGACAGGCACCGAGGCCAGCGAGATGACGTTGTTGATGACGGTCGGCGATGCGAACAGGCCCTTGTGCGCCGGCAGCGGCGGCTTGGCGCGCACGATGCCGCGCTTGCCTTCCAGGCTGTTCAGCAGTGCCGTTTCCTCACCGCAGACATAGGCGCCGGCGCCCATGCGCACTTCGATATCGAAGGCCTTGCCCGAGCCCATGACCGAAGGACCGAGCACGCCGGCCTTGCGGGCGATTTCGACCGCCGCCGTCATCGCGGCGATCGCATGCGGATATTCCGAGCGCGTGTAGACGAAGCCCTTGGTGGCGCCGGTCGCGAGACCTGCGATGGCCATCCCTTCGATCAGCACGAAGGGGTCACCTTCCATGATCATCCGGTCGGCAAAGGTACCGCTATCGCCCTCGTCGGCGTTGCAGACGATGTATTTGCGCGGACCCTGGGCGTCGAGAACCGTCTTCCACTTGATACCGGTCGGAAAGCCTGCGCCGCCGCGGCCGCGCAGACCGGAATCGGTGACTTCCTTGACGATATCGGCAGGCGCCATCGCGGCAGCGCGCCTCAACCCGGCAAGACCGCCATGCGCCTCGTAATCGTCGAGCGACAGCGGATCGGTGATGCCGCAGCGGGCGAAAGTCAGGCGGGTCTGTTCCTTGAGGAATGGGAGGCTTTCGACCTCCCCAAGACAGAGCGCGTGATCGCCACCCGACACAAGCCCAGCCTCGAACAATCCGGCGACATCCTTGGCCTTCACAGGACCATAGCCGATACGCCTGCCGTCGACTTCCACTTCCACGAGAGGCTCAAGCCAGAGCATACCGCGCGAGCCGTTGCGTACCAGCTTCACATCGAGGCCGCGTGCTGCAACTTCTGAAGCGATCGCCTTGGCAACCTTGTCGGCGCCGAGCGAAAGTGCAGCCGCATCGCGAGGAACGAAAATCTTGACGGTCATCGCCGAACCTCCGCTGCGAATTCGGCAATGGTCTCGTCATCGATGCGGCCATAGAGCTCGCCATCGAGCATTGCCGCCGGGGCGCAGGCGCAAAGCCCGAGACAGTAGACCGGCTCCAGCGTCACGCTGCCATCGAGCGTCGTCTGGTGAAAATCGATGCCGAGAAGCTTCTTGACCCGCTCAGCCACGGCGTCGCCGCCCATCGACTGACAGGCCTCGGCCCGACAGAGCTTCAGGACATGGTGGCCTGCAGGATGGTCGCGATAGTCGTGATAGAAGGTCACCACGCCATGCACTTCGGCGCGCGACAGGTTCAGCTCATGCGCAATGACAGGAAGCGCTTCCTGCGGCACATAACCGAACTCATCCTGGACTTCATGCAAGATTGGAAGGAGCGGGCCTTCGAGGGAACGAAGGTGCGAGACGATCGCGCGGGTGCGCTCGGCAATATCGCCATTGGCGACGTGAGCATTCATTGTGGCAGGCCTCCCGAGGCTTCCCGTTATCAGCCGTCACACCATGCTCCCCCAGCTTGGTATGACATTGTGACAGGAAGTGTCTCAGGGAACATGCAACCGATCAATAAAGCTGTTCCGTCAGTTGATAGGATTTTCCTATCAAAGATCTTCGCTCTCCGCGAGAATCCTTGCTTCATGCAACAGCGCAGAGACGAGTGGCGTGAACGGCTCGCGATGCGTCGCAACCAGGCCAACAAGATGATCGGCCTCGGGCTCGACAATCGGGATCATCCGGATTTCGGCAGGAAAACCGAATGATTCCGCGACATTTCGCGGCATGATGCTCGCCCAGCGCCCCGTTCGAACGTGGGAAAACAAGACGATCATCGATCCTGATTCGAGCGTCGGATGCGCTGTGGCCCCGGCTTCGGCGAGATGCCGGTTGATGATACGGCGGTTCTGCATGTCTGCGGTCAATAGACAAAGCCGAAGATTGCCAACCTCACGCCAGGTCACAGTTTCGCGATCCGAAAGCGGGCTGCCGGCCGCGGTGATCAGATTATAGCGCTCGGCATAAAGCGGCACGGCAGTTACCCGCCCTAGCGGTTCGTTCTCCAGATAGGTAACACCCGCATCGATCTCGAGATTTTCGAGCATGCTGAGAACCTGCAGCGAATTGCGCGAGACGATCGAGAAGGTCACGTCAGGATGGCGCTCCTGAAACGGCGTGGTGATCCGCGGCAGCATAGCCAGAGCCGTTGGAATGGAGGCGATCCGCAGGTGTCCGGAAAGACCCTTGCGGGCCGTGCGCATCTCCTCGCGCATGGTGCGCGTATCGCCGACGATGCGGCGTGCCCATTCGAGCACGCGCTGCCCCTCCGGCGTCAGCCCCTGAAAACGCGAGCCGCGCTGCACCAGCATCACGCCGAGCTGGTCTTCCAGCTGCCGGATCGCGGCTGATAGCGTCGGCTGCGAAACACCGCATTCTTCGGCGGCGCGGCCGAAATGCTTTTCATTGGCAAGAGCTATGAAGAATTCCAGCTTGTCGATCATCCGGCCTCCTGCCGAACTGTGCGTCCGGGCATCTTTGGCGGGACATCATAAGCTTAGCAAGACCTGCCTCAACGGGCAGCGGGCGCCGGAAACATGGCGAAAAGCGAATCCAGGAAGGATGCGACGCTGTCATTGCCGAGGCTGTAATAGACGAGACGCCCTTCGCGACGGGTGTTGACCAGTCCTTCCATGCGCAGCCGCGCCAGCTGCTGCGATACCATGGCCTGCTGCACGCCAAGCAGTTCCTCGATCTCGCTGACGGTCTTTTCCTGCTCGGCGAGAATGCAGAGAATAAGAAGGCGCGTCTGATGTGCCATTGCCTTCAGGAGGCTGCTCGCTTCGTGAGCTTTTTCGGCAAGCTTCTGCAGTTCCTGACCGGCTGTTCCCGGCGCAGTTGTAGGCAAGCGCATTCGGATTCTCTGATGGACGGGTTGGGACGGGCCCAAGCGATACCATATTCAGACCGATATACTGCGCAATTTTACTAAAATACCAAAAATAGTCCAAGTAAATCAGCAGATAAGCTGGCCGCCATTGATCTCCAGAACTTGCCCCGTGATGTAGCCCGCTAAGGAAGGCGCGGCCAGAAACAGGTAGGCGGGGGCGCAATCCTCGGAGGTTCCGAGCCGTTGCAAGGGTATGGTCTTGCGTGTCGCCTCAAGCTTTTCGCGCGACGAATAGCGCTCATGGAAGTCGGTTTCGATCGTGCCCGGCGAAACACAGTTGACCCGGATCATGTCAGGCGCAAGCTCGCGCGCGAGCGCCTTCGAATAGGTGGAAACGAAGGCTTTCGAGGCCGAATAGATCGCCGATCCCGGGCTACCGCCGGTCAGCGCCGATATCGATACGGTGTTGACGATCGCCGCACCCTTGGCGGCCCGCAACGCCGGCAGCAGCGCGCGCGTTACCTCGACGACGGAGGTCTGGTTAAGCCGGGTAACCGCCTCATAATCCTGATCCGTCAACTCACCCGCCGGAAACCGGCCGACCATCGTCCCGGCGTTATTGACCAGCACATGAATGGTGCCGAAGGCATCCAGCACCTTCCAGGCGAAAGTGGCGGTGCCGCCCGGCTCGCTGAAATCGCCTGAGATCAGCACGGCGCGACGATCGGCTTCGGCCGTCAGCAGGAAGTCCGGAAGGTCGCGGCTCTTGCTGCGGCCGGTATGAACGGCGACGCGTGCGCCGCAATCGAGAAACTGGCGTGCGACCTCGAGGCCAATGCCGCGCCCGGCCCCCGTGACGACGACATTGCGGTTTTCGAAAAGCTTTGGATGAAACACGCTGAGGCCCTCCCCACTCCGGCTGGCAGTCGCCGATTGCGCAATTTTCGCTTTAACATATGATCGCAAGAAACGAAAGAAAGGGAGGCGCAGCATGTTTCTGTCCGGACGGCAGACCGAGATCCTCGACATCGCAAAGTCAGAGGGCCGCGTGCTGGTGGAAGACCTAGCGGCCCGCTTCTCGGTCACCCCGCAGACGATCCGCAAGGACCTCAACGATCTCTGCGACAGCCGGGTACTGACGCGCATCCATGGCGGCGCGATTTTCCCTGGCGGTACCGAAAACGTCAAATACGAGGCGCGCCGCTCGATCGCGGCCAACGAGAAGACGGCGATCGGCCGTGCCTCGGCCGCGCTCATCCCGAACAATGCTTCCCTCTTCATCAATATCGGCACGACGACGGAAGCAGTCGGCGAAGCGTTGATCGAGCATCACGAATTGATGGTCATCACCAATAACATCAATGTCGCCAGTCGCTTGCGACTATTCCCGTCGATCGAGGTCGTGATCGCCGGCGGCGTCGTGCGCCATTCGGATGGCGGCATCGTCGGTGAAGCGGCCGTCGATTTCATCCGCCAGTTCAAAGTCGACTATGCGGTGATCGGTGCCTCGGCGATCGACCCCGATGGCGCGCTTCTCGATTTCGATTACCGCGAAGTGAAGGTCGCCCAGGCGATCATGGCCAATGCCCGGCATGTCGTGCTGGTCGCCGATTCCACCAAATTCGAGCGCACGGCGCCCGTTCGCATCGGCCACCTGTCGCAGGTCCATACCTTCGTGACCGACGAATGCACGCTGGATTCGCTCCGCCGCATCTGTTCCGAGGGCGGCATCAATCTGGTGGAGACCAACCGGGCGGGCAGCACCAAAGATTAAATCTTACGCTGTCGCAAAAGGTTCGTTTGACATTCGTTTTCTTTCGTTTTAGCGCTTAGTGGATTTCATTTTAAGCACTAAATCGTTGGAGAACCGCGTGGGCAGCCAGACTTTCGACCTATTCGTGATCGGCGGAGGCATCAACGGCTGCGGGATCGCGCGTGATGCGGCGGGGCGCGGCTATTCGGTGGCGCTGGCGGAGATGAACGACTTCGCCTCCGGCACCTCGTCGGGCGCCACCAAGCTGATCCATGGCGGGCTGCGCTATCTCGAACATTACGAGTTCCGCCTGGTGCGGGAATCGCTGATGGAGCGCGAAGTGCTCTGGGCGATGGCGCCGCATATCATCTGGCCGATGCGCTTCGTCCTGCCCTATCACAAGGGCGGCATCCGCCCGGCCTGGCTGATCCGGCTGGGTCTGTTCCTTTATGATCATCTCGGCGGCCGCAAGCTCCTGCCGCCGACATCGGTGCTCGACATGCGCCGCGATCCGGCAGCCAAGCCCTTGAAGGCGCTGTTTACGAAAGCCTTCGAATATTCCGACGGCTGGGTCGACGATGCCCGCATGGTGGTGCTGAACGCCAGGGACGCCGCCGACAAGGGCGCGCTGATCATGCCGCGGACCAAAGTGGTGTCGGCGCGGCGCGAGAATGGGCTGTGGGTCGTCGAGACGGTGGATACGCTCTCGGGCCGCAGCGAAACGCATCAGGCCCGCATGCTGGTCAATGCCGCCGGTCCCTGGGTCGATCACGTCATCCGTGCCGCCTTCGGCCAGAACGAGGCCCGCCATGTCCGCCTCGTCCAGGGCAGCCACATCATCGTGAAGAAGAAGTTCGACAGTCCCAAAGCCTATTTCTTCCAGAACCCCGATAACCGCATCATCTTCGCCATTCCCTATGAGGACGACTTCACCCTGATCGGCACCACCGACCGGGATTACGGCGGCGATCCGAAGGATGTGAGGATATCCGCGGAGGAGACGGATTACCTCTGCAAGGCGGCCAGCGAGTATTTCAAGGAGCCGGTCCGGCCCGAGGATATCGTCTGGACCTATTCGGCCGTCCGCCCACTCTTCGACGACGGCGCCTCGAAGGCGCAGGAGGCGACGCGCGATTATGTGCTGAAGCTTGAAGGCAAGGACGGCAGCGAGGCGAATGCCGCGCCGCTTCTCAATGTCTTCGGCGGCAAGCTCACCACCTACCGGCGCCTGTCGGAACATGCGCTGGAGAAGATCGGCGAAGCGATCGGCGCCAAGGGCTCACCCTGGACGGCGAAGAGCCATCTGCCGGGCGGCGACTTTCCGGCGCAGGGTTACGAGGCAGAGGTCGCCAGGCTGCAGGCGGCCTATCCGTTCCTGGCGCCCGCCCATGCGCGGCGGCTGACGCGCCGCTACGGCACCAGGGCCACCGTCCTGCTCGGCAAGGCGGCCTCCATCACCGATCTCGGGCGGCATTTCGGGTCGGATCTCTATGAGGCCGAAGTGCGCTATCTCATGCAGCATGAATGGGCCTTCACCGCTGAGGATGTTCTCTGGAGGCGGAGCAAGAAGGGTCTCTACCTCAGCAAGGACGAGGCAGCGGCTCTGGAGAGCTTCCTGCAGGCCGAGCGCATCGCCGCCTAGATATCTTCGAGCAACCGCGCACCGGTACCCTCGCTGCCCAGCCTGTCATGCGGGTTGCGCAGCGGACAGCTTTCGATCGACAGGCAGCCGCAACCGATGCATCCCGTCAGGTGGTCGCGCAACAGTGTCAGCCGCTTGATGCGGTCGTCCAGATCGTTTTTCCAGAGCTGCGACAACGTCCGCCAGTCGGAGACCGTCGGCGTGCGGCCCTGCGGCAGGGTCGCGAAGGCCGCCTCGATCTCGGCAAGCGGAATTCCAACCCGCTGCGCCACCTTGATGATCCCGAGACGGCGCAGCACATCGCGGCCATAACGGCGCTGGTTGCCGCGCGAACGGATGCTCGCGATCAACCCCTTGCTCTCGTAGAAATGCAGCGCCGACACCGCAAGACCGCTGCGTGCCGCTACCTCGCCGACGCTGAGCAGCCGGCTCATCATGCCATCCGAATTTTTCTGCATGGACTGTTGACCTCAATATTAGTTGAGGTTTTATAACCCGAGCTCCCGATGATCGTAAAGAAGGAGCAATGCATGCAGACCACGATCAGATTGGCCGTCATCTACGGCAGCACGCGGCCCGGCCGCATGTGCGACCGCGTCGTCAAATGGCTCGTCAGCCAGCTCGGCCACTACCCGCTGATCGAACTGGATATCATCGACCCGCTCGATTTTGGCCTGGTCCCCAATAGCGGCGACGAAACCGGCGAGATCGCCGCGAGGCTGCAGCGCGCCGACGCCTTCATCATCGTCACGCCGGAATACAATCACAGCTTCCCCGCCTCGCTGAAATTCTTCGTCGACGCCTTCTACGAGCCTTGGCACGTCAAGCCGATCGCCTTCGTCGCCTATGGCGGCATTTCAGGCGGCCTGCGCGCCATCGAACATCTGCGCCTGGTCTTCGCCGAGCTCCACGCAGTCGCGATCCGCGATACGGTCAGCATCGTCTCCCCCTGGGACCGGCTCGACAAGGACGGGCACTTCGACCGCCCGGAAGAGGCGCTGCGGCATCTCAGCCGGATGATGGGCAGGCTGCAATGGTGGGCGCGCGCCCTTCGCGCCGCCCGCAACGAGCAGCCCTATCAGGCGGCGGCCTAGAGATCACGGCCGCGGCTCTGGCAGGTGCGCGGCTGCGATGCGCACCCGGGCAAGGCCACCGCCCGGGTGCGCTGGTCGATCCGGTAGCCTGAAAACAAAAAAGCGGCCCTGAAGGCCGCTTTCGATCACTTGGGAAAAGTCCCGATCAATCCTGCTCGACGACGCCACGCAGATGCGTGAGTTCGAGGATGAACTGCTCAAGCTTGGACTTGTGCTCGTGATGCTCGGCATCCTCGAGGTCCTTCTGCGCAGCCTCGATGCGGCGGGTCAGCTCGTCCTTGTTGATTTCCTCAACCGGAACGGCGGACTCGGCAAGCAGCGTGCAGCCGGTCGGCAGGATATCGGCGAAACCGCCGAACACGACATAGTCCTGCTTGCTGCCGGAGGCCGAACGAACGCTGACGATGCCGGGCTTGATGGTCGTCATCGTCGGCGCATGGTGGGCCATGACCGTCATCTCGCCCTCGGTGGCCGGAATGACAACTTCCGTCACCATCTCCGACAGAAGCAGACGCTCCGGAGATACGAGTTCAAAATTGAAATTGTCAGCCATCAGTGACTTACCTTCTCGGCCTTTGCATCTTGCAGTTTGGTCCCGCAGAACGGGCAGTGCTGTATCGCCTGATCGAGATAGCCGAGACCCTCTTCGGTCTGGACCAGTCCCACCACCATCATCAGCTGGCCGTTATCCGCCCTATAGACGGTCGGGGCTGCAGGGGCCGGAAGATCTGCCACGACTTCCCGAAGGGAGTCGCAGCAGAAGATCTCGTCATGAGCGTCGCTCATCAAGCAGCTGCGGAGAGCTTCTTGGCCTTTTCGATGGCTTCTTCCATCGAGCCGACCATGTAGAAGGCTGCTTCCGGCAGGTGGTCGTATTCGCCGTTGACCAGGCCCTTGAAGCCCTTGATCGTGTCTTCGAGCGCAACGAGCTTACCCGGCGAACCGGTGAAGACTTCGGCGACGAAGAACGGCTGGGACAGGAAGCGCTCGATCTTACGGGCGCGGGCAACGGCCAGACGGTCTTCTTCAGACAGTTCGTCCATACCCAGGATGGCGATGATGTCCTGCAGAGCCTTGTAGCGCTGCAGCGTCGACTGAACCTTACGAGCCACTTCGTAGTGCTCTTCGCCGACAACCATCGGGTCGAGCATGCGCGACGTGGAGTCGAGCGGGTCAACGGCCGGGTAGATACCCTTTTCAGCGATCGAACGCGACAGAACGGTCGTTGCGTCCAGGTGGGCGAACGAAGTTGCCGGCGCCGGGTCGGTCAAGTCGTCGGCGGGGACGTAAATGGCCTGAACCGAGGTGATCGAACCGGTCGTGGTCGTGGTGATGCGTTCCTGCATCTGACCCATGTCGGTTGCGAGCGTCGGCTGATAACCAACGGCCGAAGGAATACGGCCGAGCAGAGCCGACACTTCCGAGCCAGCCTGCGTGAAGCGGAAGATGTTGTCGACGAAGAACAGAACGTCCTGGCCCTGGTCGCGGAAGTGTTCAGCAACCGTCAGACCGGTCAGAGCAACACGAGCGCGTGCGCCCGGCGGTTCGTTCATCTGGCCGTAAACCAGCGCAGCCTTGGAGCCTTCGCCACCGCCGTGCTTGTTAACGCCGGACTCGATCATTTCGTGGTAAAGGTCGTTGCCTTCGCGGGTACGTTCACCCACGCCTGCGAAGACCGAGTAACCACCGTGCGCCTTGGCGACGTTGTTGATCAGTTCCATGATGAGAACGGTCTTGCCGACGCCTGCGCCACCGAACAGGCCGATCTTGCCGCCCTTTGCGTAGGGAGCGAGAAGGTCGACGACCTTGATGCCGGTGACGAGGATCTGCGCTTCCGTGGACTGCTCGACGTAAGCCGGAGCGTCCTGGTGGATGGCGCGCTTGGAAGCGGTAACCAGCGGACCTGCTTCGTCAACCGGCTCGCCGATGACGTTCATGATACGGCCGAGCGTTTCGTCGCCAACCGGAACCGAGATCGGTGCGCCGGTGTCGGTGACTTCCTGACCGCGAACCAGACCTTCGGTCGAGTCCATGGCGATCGTGCGAACGGAGTTTTCGCCGAGGTGCTGCGCGACTTCGAGAACAAGGCGGTTGCCCATGTTCGTGGTTTCGAGCGCGTTCAAAATCGCCGGCAGTTCGCCTTCGAAAGCAACGTCGACGACGGCGCCGATAACCTGTGTGACCTTGCCGACAGAGCCTGTGGCGGTCTTCTTAGCGGCGGTCTTCGCTGCCGCCTTCGGGGTAGCTGCCCTAGCCATTTTAATACCCTCTTTCTCTAACCTCAGAGCGCTTCCGCGCCCGAAATGATTTCAATCAGTTCCTTGGTGATCTGCGCCTGACGCTGACGGTTGTAGTTGAGCGTCAGCTTGTTGATCATCTCACCTGCGTTACGCGTCGCGTTGTCCATCGCGCTCATCTTGGCGCCCATTTCACCGGCTGCGTTTTCAAGCAGTGCACGGAAGATCTGGACAGAGATGTTGCGCGGGATCAGATCCTCAAGGATCGCAGCCGGATCCGGCTCATATTCATAGACCGCGCCGGCATGGGCAGCATCTTCGACAACGCCTTCAGGCGCCTGTGCCGGGATGATCTGCTGGGCCGTCGGGATCTGGCTGATGACCGACTTGAACTCGGAATAGAACAGCGTGCAAACGTCGAACTCGCCGGCTTCGAACATCTCGATGATGCGCTTGCCGATCTGGTCCGCGTTATCGAATCCGACGCGCTTGACCTCGCGCAATTCCTTGCGCTCGACGATCAGCGATGCGAATTCGCGGCGCAGGCTGTCAAAGCCCTTCTTGCCGACCGTGAAGATCTTCACGGTCTTGCCTTCGGCGATCAGCTTGCGCGCATGATCACGGGCAAAGCGCGAGATCTGCGAGTTGAAGCCGCCGCAAAGGCCGCGTTCTGCGGTGCAGACAACGAGCAGGTGAACCTGATCCTTGCCGGTACCGGTCATGAGCAGCGGTGCGCCGTCGGCATCGGTAACCGCATTGGCGATGTTCGAAAGAACAGCCGCCATGCGTTCCGAGTAAGGCCGGGCGGCCTCGGCCGCCTCCTGCGCACGCCGAAGCTTAGCCGCGGCGACCATTTTCATCGCCTTGGTAATCTTCTGCGTCGCCTTGACGGAGGCGATCCGGTTTTTCAGATCCTTAAGTGAAGGCATCCGTTATCCGTCCTAACTGGGTCCGATCAGGCAAAAGACTTGGAGAACGCTTCGAGAGCAGCAGTGAGCTTGCCCTTCGTATCGTCGCTGATAGCCTTTTCCGTGCGGATCGTGTCGAGGATCGCCTTGCCTTCCGAGCGGAGGTAGGAGAGCAGAGCCTGTTCGAACTTGCCGACCGATGCAACCGGCAGCTTGTCGAGGTAGCCGTTGACGCCAGCGAAGATCACAGCGACCTGTTCTTCGGTCTTCAGCGGCGAGAACTGCGGCTGCTTCAGGAGTTCGGTCAGACGTGCACCGCGGTTCAGGAGGCGCTGGGTTGCGGCGTCGAGGTCCGAGCCGAACTGAGCGAATGCCGCCATTTCGCGGTACTGGGCGAGCTCGCCCTTGATCGAGCCTGCGACCTGCTTCATCGCCTTGATCTGCGCGGCAGAACCGACGCGCGAAACCGACAGACCGACGTTAACGGCCGGGCGGATACCCTGGTAGAACAGGTCGGTTTCGAGGAAGATCTGGCCGTCGGTGATCGAGATCACGTTGGTCGGAATGAAGGCCGAAACGTCGTTGCCCTGCGTTTCGATGACCGGCAGAGCGGTCAGCGAACCGGCGCCCTTTTCGTCGCTCATCTTTGCAGCGCGCTCGAGGAGACGCGAGTGCAGGTAGAAAACGTCGCCCGGGTAAGCTTCGCGGCCCGGCGGGCGGCGCAGCAGCAGCGACATCTGACGGTAGGAAACAGCCTGCTTGGACAGGTCGTCGTAACCGATCAGGGCGTGCTGGCCGTTGTCACGGAAGTATTCGCCCATGGCGCAACCGGCAAACGGTGCGAGGAACTGCATCGGAGCCGGATCGGAAGCCGTGGCAGCGATGATGATCGAGTACTTCAGAGCGCCGCGTTCTTCGAGAACCTTGACGAACTGAGCAACGGTCGAACGCTTCTGGCCGACAGCGACGTAGACGCAGAACAGCTTTTCGCCTTCCGGACCGGAGTCGTGAATGGCCTTCTGGTTCAGGATCGCGTCGAGAATGATCGCGGTCTTGCCGGTCTGGCGGTCGCCGATGACGAGCTCGCGCTGGCCGCGGCCAACCGGGATGAGGGCGTCGATAGCCTTGAGGCCGGTCGACATCGGCTCATGAACCGACTTGCGCGGGATGATGCCCGGAGCCTTGACGTCAACGCGTGCGCGCTGCTTGGCATTGATCGGGCCCTTGCCGTCGATCGGGTTGCCGAGAGCGTCGACAACGCGGCCGAGGAGTTCCGGACCAACCGGAACGTCAACGATGGCGCCCGTACGCTTGACGGTGTCGCCTTGCTTGATGTCGCGGTCCGAACCGAAGATAACGACGCCGACATTGTCGGATTCGAGGTTCAGAGCCATACCACGGGTGCCGCCCGGGAACTCGACCATTTCACCGGCCTGAACGTTGTCCAGACCGTAAACGCGAGCAATACCGTCGCCGACAGAAAGAACCTGGCCGACTTCCGAAACCTCAGCCTCTTTGCCGAAGTTTTTGATTTGATCTTTGAGAATTGCGGAAATTTCCGCGGCGCGGATATCCATCAGCCAACCTCTTTCAATGCAAGCTTGAGAGTAGAAAGTTTGGTGCGAAGCGACGTATCAATCTGACGGGACCCGACCTTGACGATCAGACCACCAAGAATTGACGGATCAACCGTGACGGCAATCGCCACGTCTTTGCCGGTGACGCCCTTCAGCGCCGCCTTCAATTCGGTTTCCTGCGCTGCGGTGAGCGCATGGGCCGAGGTAACCTCGGCAGAAATTTCGCCACGCTGACGGGCAGCGATGACACGGAAGGCCTTGATCATGCCCGGGAGGGCGAACAGGCGGCGGTTGCGCGCCACGACCTTCAGGAAGTTGCCGACGAAACCGGAAATACCGGCCTTTTCGCTGATGGCAACAATAGCCTTCAGCTGATCGTCAGCCGAGAATACCGGGCTGGCGACGAAACGCTTGAGGTCGTCGCTCTCATCCAGCATCGCCTGGAAACGGTCGAGATCTGCGGTGACGCTCTCGACGGCACCTTCTTCGAGCGCCAGATCGAATAGCGAGGACGCATATCGTTCTGCAACACCAGAAGTAAGCTGGGACGTGTCTGCCACGGGCACAAATTTCCCTGATTTCAATTCAAGAATCCGGCCGTCGGCGGGCGCCTGACCTATGCTCTTGAATTCGTTTTGATTTCCCCCAGAAATCGCAAGAGAAGCCTCTTGCTTCTTCCGAAATTCGGGGTCCGTCTAACATAGGACGCAGGGACTCGCAACACGCGTAATGCCCGAATATGCCTTTCGAATGATTTTCTGTCGGCAAAATCGTGAAATGGCATTCGAGCAGGCGAGCGGGCGCCCGTCAGCCCTGTAATTCAGGTTGCAAAGAACCCAAAAGAATAGGCCAGCGGAACCGCTGCGAGAACCGCCTGCACAACCAGAAGTAAATAGTTGATAATTGTGCTCCCCTTATCAGAAAGAAGGGAGATGAAGCGGGCAAAAAATGCCATCGCGAAGGCGGCGCCGAGCGCCATGTAGATGAAGTCCTGGGCGAGCATGATCGCCGCCAGACCGAAGCCGAGATAGAAGCCGCCGACCGAGCGCTGCTCCGCATAACCATCCCGCCGCTCGCCGCGCGGCGCGAGACCGAAGAGCTTCATGGCGTAACCGGGCGCGAACATGATGACAAAGCCCGCAGCCGCCGTGAATGCCGCGCAGCAGAATGCCAGCTGCTCGCCGAAGGTTTCCGGAAAATAGAACTCCATGAATCAGCCCCAAATCATGCCCATGTTTTTTGACCTTATGGCATGATTGTCTGCTGCCGGAAACGGCCACGATCAGCTGTTTTTAAAGGAAGCTCTGCGGATCGATATCCAGCTGAACCTGAACCGAACCCCGCTCCTTCGGCGCTTGCGCCAGCATGGTTTTCAGGAACGCCTGCATATCGGAATTGCGCCGGCCGTGGACCAGCAGGCGGAAACGGTGGCGGCCGCGCACGATCGCCAGCGGCGCTTCAGCCGGACCCAGCACCGAAATGCCCGACACCTGCGGCGCCGAACTGCGAATGCCGCGCGCATGGCTTTCCGCGTCCTGGCGGGTCTCGGCCGAGACGATGATCGAGGCCAGCCTGCCGAAGGGCGGCAAAATCGCCCGCTCGCGCTCGGTAATCTCCCGCTCGTAGAAGGCCCCGGCATCGCCTGAGACGATCGCCTGCATCACAGGATGCTGCGGCTGGTAGGTCTGCAATAGACCATGGCTCTTCAAACCGGTTCGCCCGGCACGGCCGGTCACCTGCGAGAGCAGCTGGAAAGTGCGTTCCGCGGCGCGCGGATCGCCATTCGCCAGCCCGAGATCGGCGTCGACGATGCCAACCAGCGTCATCAGTGGGAAGTTATGTCCCTTGGCAACGAGCTGCGTGCCGATGACGATATCAGCCTCGCCCTTGGCGATCGCATCGAGCTCCAGGCGAAGCCGTTTCACGCCGCCGGTAATATCGGATGACAGCACGATGGTACGCGCATCCGGGAAATGCCGCTCGACCTCTTCGGCGATGCGCTCGACGCCGGGGCCGCAGGCGACCAGATGATCGAGCGTGCCGCATTCCGGGCAAGCTTCCGGCGTCCGCTCGGTATAGCCGCACTGATGGCATTGCAGCTGGCTGCGGAAGCGATGCTCGACCAGCCAGCTCGAACATTGCGGGCACTGGAAGCGATGCCCGCAGACGCGGCAAAGCGTCAGCGGCGCATAGCCACGCCGGTTGAGAAAGAGCAGTGCCTGCTCCTTCTTCTCGATCGTCTTGCCGATCGCCCGGATCAGTACCGGTGACAGGAAGCCGCCGCGCTCCGGCGCATGACGGCGCATATCGACGAGATGCAGATCCGGCAGCGCCGCGTCGCCGAAGCGCGTCGGCAGATGGATCGTCGTATAGCGACCGCTCTGGCCGTTGACCTGGCTCTCGACCGACGGCGTTGCAGATACCAGCACGATCGGAAAATCACCGATCCGCGCCCGCACGACGGCCATGTCACGGGCATTGTAATAGACGCGGTCCTCCTGCTTGTAGGCAGGATCATGCTCTTCATCGACGATGATCAGGCCGAGATCTTCGAACGGCAGGAAGAGCGCCGAACGCGCACCGGCGACGACACGCACCTCGCCGGTAACAGCCTGCCGCCAGACCTTCTCGCGGATACGCGGCGCCAGATCGGAATGCCATTCGGCAGGCTTCGAACCAAAGCGATCCTGGAAGCGCTCGAGGAAGCTCGCCGTCAGCGCGATCTCGGGCAGCAGGATCAGCACCTGCTTGCCACGCCTGAGCGTCTCGGCAATCGCCTCGAAATAGACCTCGGTCTTGCCCGAACCGGTAACACCATCGATCAGCGATACAGCGAAGGCGCCATTGCGCACCTCGCCGAGAATATCCTCGGCCGCATCCTTCTGCGGACCGGCCAATCGCGAGGCGGCAAAATCGGGATCCGGCTTTGCGACGACAGGCGGCGGCGGCAGGAAGATCGTTTCGAAAATCCCCTGGCTGATCAGGCCATCAACGACGCTGGTCGAAACACCGGCAGCATGGGCAAGCCCCGTCCGCGTCCAGGAAACGCCATCGGAGGCACGCTCGAGCACGCGGGCCCGCGCCGGCGTCATCCGCTCCGGTTCGCCGCCGACGAAGCGCAAACCTTCCACCATGGGCTCCGGCTCGAACGCATTCGGAGCCCTCAGCGCCATGCGCGCCACGAGACCGGGCGGCGAGAGCGTATAGGCCGACACCCAGTCGATGAAATCGCGCATCTCCTTGGTCAGCGGCGGGCAATCGAAGACATGGCTGATCGGCCGCAGCTTCTTCGGATCGACGCCATCCTCGCCGCCGTCCCAGACGACGCCGATCACCTGGCGCGGCCCGAGCGGCACCTGCACGACGGAACCGGGCTCGATGGCCATGTCCTCCGGCACGGCGTAGGAATAGGGCCGCGGCGCAGGCAAGGGTACGAGCACCGGAACCGTGCGGGTTGCCGGTGGTGTCTCGAACAATGCGCCAAAGAGATCGGACGAATCTGTGCTCATCGCGCCAGACCATGCCCGCTACGGCGTGAAAATGAAACCCGCCGCATGCTAGTCGTCATCGTCCTCTTCGCCCGAGATCACGCCCGTCAGCCGCATGCCCTCGATCCAGGTTGCGCCGTTCTCGCGGATCACCTTGCGTGGCCGCACACCGCAGCGTTCGCGGACGGCTTCGGCAAGCTGAGCCGAATGCGTGACGATCCACACCTGGCTGGTCTTCGATGCCTCGGCGATCATATCGGCCAGCGGCCCTAGCATATCCGGGTGCAGGCTGGCTTCCGGCTCGTTGAGCGCGATCAGCGGCGGCAGCCGGTAGGAGAGAAGTGCGGCGGCCAGGCCGAGAAACCGGATCTGCCCGTCCGAAAGTTCACGCGGCTGGAATATCCGATGCGGAAAGTCTGGCAGCTTCAACCCGAACTCCGCCGTCTCGCCCGGTTCCGGCACGACCAGCGTCGCGCCGCCGAGAGCGGAGCCCAAAATGCGATCGAGCTCGACCGTATCCTGCCTGGTATGCACAAGCGTCGCGAAGACTGCGGCCAGATTGGCCCCATCTTCGTCCAGCATCGGGCCTGTCACGGCAAGGCAGGGATGGCGAAGCGGCGAGGCGCGGTCGGTACGGAAGCCATGGAAGAAGCGCCAGTTGTTGACGATGCGCCGGAAGGCGGCGACCTCGGGGAAATTGCCGGCATCGCCGAGCAGCGCGATCGCCGTCTCCGATGTCAGCGCCTCGTCGGGATGCTCCTGCATCCGCCCGTCGCCGTCGCGCACGAAAATGCCGGGACCCGACCGCTTCATCATCGTCACAGCCCGGCGGCCGGTCTCGACCGTCAACTCCTCGGCCTTCACCTGCGGCTCGAGCGGAAAGCCAGCGGCGGCCTTCAGCGGACGCAACCCGGCTTCGACGTGATAGCGGAACGTGACCGCCCGCTCCTCGTCGACGATCTCGACCTCAAGCCGGATTCGCGCCGGTCCATCGGATTTGCGCCGGGTGCCAGACCAGAGCACCGAAAACATGCCGCCCTCGGCTGCCAGCTCATGCGCCAACCGCCCGCGCACTGCCGCCTGCACCAGCTGTAGCGCGCGGTAGAGATTGGATTTACCGACACCGTTCTCGCCGAGAAACAGCGTCGTATCCGCCAGGTCCAGACGGATCGAACGCAGGGAGCGGTAATTCTGGGCAAACATCGAGCGAAGACGCATAAGACCGCTTTAGCGCAAACCAGCGTCAAAAAGAATGGGCGAGCAGCGGCTCTGGTTGCGGCTCCCGGGCGACCGGCGAAAAGCGGGCGCTGTCATCAGCGCCCAATCCGAAAACGGTGTGCTGCTCGAGCGCCTTCGTCACATCGTTGATATCGCCATCCAGATGCTCGACCGGAATGAGATCGCCGATCGTAAAATCGAACCGGTCACCGCGCTTGTTCAGGAGTTCATGGAAAACGGTCATGTCGCGAAGCTCCGTCGACCACTTGGCAAACCAGTAGAACAGCCCGGAATTGCGGGCCGTCATATGCACCGGCAGGATCGGCAGATTGTACTTGCGCGCCAATCCCACCGCAGAACTCTTCCATGGCCGCTCGTTAAGCCTGCCATTCGCCCAATAGGCAATACGTCCCGACGGAAAGAGGATTGTCGCCTTGCCTTCCTTAACAGCATGGTTGGTCAGCTGCAGCGTCTCGCGGGTCTTGAGCTTGGTCTTGTATTCCTCGCGCCACTCGACCGGTATGACCATCTCCGCAAAACGCGGATTGACGCGAACCGCATCGCGATTGGCAAAGAACATCATATCCGGCCGGCGCGTCTTCAGGAGATCGAAGACGGCAACGCCATCGGCGATCCCCGTCGGGTGGTTGCTGACCAGAATGAAGCCGCCCGTTTCCGGAATGCGCTCGGCATGCCGCACCTGGATATCCAGCCTCAGCAGGTTGCTCATATATTCGAAGCATTGGAAGCCCGGCATATTCGCCACGTCATTGGCGAATTGCAGCGCCTTGTTGTAGCGCAGCAGCGTGTAGAGGAAGGGCCGCATCACCGGCCAGAGCGGGTTCTTGACGATCCGCTGTCCGCGCTCGGCAATCAGCGTATCGACGATATGGCCGGGGTTGCCGTGAGAAACCAGGGCGATTGCTTCCGCGAGCTGTCCGAAAGCCGTCGTGGAGTGGCGCCGCGCCATACAAGAGTCCTGCCTCGTTCCGGGAACCAGCTATCGCAACCTATTATGATCGAAGCATGACAAGCGCTTGGCCGATATTAGCAATTCCATAACCGTCCCTCGGTGAAAATTGGCGGCGACTGCCCCGAAATCAAGGCCCGAGCCGTGAACGAACTTTTGATTATCGCCGATCCGCGCCTGATGTCCGAGCGCAGCGCCTGGCTCCAGAGCCTGGAAAGCGAACGCCGTCTTTCGGAACACACGCTCGACGCCTACGAGCGCGACAGCCGCCAGTTCCTGACCTTCCTCACCGGCCATCTCGGCGGCCCCACGACGCTGAAGGATATCGAGGCGCTCCGCCCCGCCGATTTCCGCGCCTTCCTCGCCGCCCGCCGCAAGGAAGGATCCGGCGCCCGTTCGCTCGGCCGCAATCTCGCCGGCCTGCGCTCGCTGCTGCGCTATCTCGAGAAGAAGGGATTGGTGAACGCCGCAGGCGCCAGCGCGGTGCGCTCACCGAAGCAGCCGAAATCGCTGCCGAAGCCACTCTCCGACCGGCAGGCCGTCACCGTCGTCAGTGACGAGGCACAGATGCACGATGCCCCCTGGATCGCGGCGCGCGATGCTGCCGTCATGACGCTTCTCTATGGCTGCGGGCTGCGTATATCCGAGGCACTCGATCTGACGCCCGGCGATTTCCACGATGCCGCGACCTCGCTGCGTATCACCGGTAAGGGCAACAAGACCCGGCTCGTGCCGCTTCTCGCCATCGTCAGCGAGGCCGTCGGCAAGTACCGCGCGCTCTGCCCGTTTCATCTTGAAGCAGCCGAACCTCTCTTCCGCGGCGCCCGCGGCGGCAAGCTGCAGCCGGCGATCATCCAGCGTACCATGCAGAAGATGCGCAGCGCCTTCGGCCTGCCGGAGACGGCAACGCCGCATGCGCTGCGCCACTCCTTCGCAACGCATCTGCTTGCCGGTGGCGGCGACCTTCGCACCATTCAGGAGCTTCTCGGCCACGCCAGCCTGTCCACCACGCAGGTCTATACCGGTGTCGATTCGGCAAGGTTGCTCGAGGTCTACGATCGTGCCCATCCAAGGGCGTAATCATTCGTTAACGCTTTCCCTTAAAGGAATATGCGCGAAGGCGGCGTAGAGCATGGATCTGATTAAGCATAGCGAGCGGAAGCAATCATGACGATTTCCATCGGCCATCGCAGATTTGAGATTGCGCAGCCGGGCAACATCCTGCTCTGGCTGATCGCGGCCTTCCACATGCTGCTCGCCGCGTCGCTGCTCGCCGTCCTCTTCTCGGTCACACCTGCCGCGGCAGCCGATGACAGCTGCTCCGGCAAGGACCTGATGGCCGAGCTGAAGCAATCCGATCCCGCCCGCTATGCCGAAGTCGTCAAGGAAGCCGATGCCGTGCCGAACGGCAAAGGTATCTTCTGGAAAATCGAGAAACCGGGCCTGAAGCCGTCCTGGCTGCTCGGCAGCATGCATGTCACCGACCCGCGCGTCCTGAATCTGCCCGCCTACGCCCAGACCGCCCACGACAACGCCGATACGATCGTCATCGAATCCGACGAAATCCTCGACGAGAAGAAGGCTGCCGCCGCCCTGCTCGCCCGTCCCGATCTGACGATGTTTACCGACGGCACGACGATCCAGAAGCTGCTCTCGCCGGAAGATTACGCCCGCCTCGACGCCGGCCTGAAGCAGCGCGGCATTCCGCTCGCGGCCGTTTCGCGCATGCGCCCCTGGATGATTGCCAGCGCCGTCGCCCTCCCCGCCTGCGAGATCGCCCGCAAGGCCAAGGGCGTCCAGTTCCTCGACCAGAAGATCGCTGCCGACGCCGTCAAGGAAGGCAAGCAGGTCAAGGGTCTCGAAACCCTTGCCGAACAGCTGCAGGCCATGGCCGAGCTGCCGATGGAGTTTCATCTGAAGTCGCTGATCGAAACGCTGGAACTCGGCCCGAAGATGAACGACGTCGTCGAGACCATGACTGACCTCTACCTCTCGGGCAACGTCGGCATGACCATCCCGATGCTGAAGACCGTCTCCCCCGAAGAAGGCGGTGACGGCGACTATGCCGCCTTCGAGCAGCGCATCATCCTCGACCGCAACAAGGTCATGGCCGACCGCGCCGCCCCCATCCTCGCCGCCGGCAACGTCTTCATGGCCGTCGGCGCCCTGCACCTGCCGGGCGACAAGGGCGTTATCGAGCTGCTGCGTCAGCAGGGCTTTACGGTCACTGCGGTGAACTGAGCCGGAAGGCTACAGGTCTCAAACCCCAAACTCACCCTCATTCCTGTGCTCGTCATGGGAATCCAGCCGGCCCAAGTCCTTGGGCTGAAGAGACGCGCGCGCGCCGCCATACCCCGCGCCCCCCTCATCCGACCCTTCGGGCCACCTTCTCCCCGCTGGGGAGAAGGGAAAGTCGAGGGTGCCCCTTGCGCCAACTTCCCCTCTCCCCCGCGGGGAGAGGGCAGGGTGAGGGGGCTCCGGGCTCGAGCTGCCGGCTAAGGCCCAAAACGCCAGGCACAAAAAAGCCGCGGCCCTCTCAGACCGCGGCTTCATACTAACCTGCTACCGATCTCACATATGGATCGGCTTGAAGAACGCCGCCAGCGCAGCTTCCTTCACGGCTTCCGACATCGTCGGATGCGCATGGCAGGTGCGGCCGAGGTCTTCGGCGGAGCCGCCGAATTCCATGAGAACGGCGATCTCGTGGATCATCTCGCCGGCGCCGAAGCCGACGATGTGGCCGCCGAGAACGCGGTCGGTTTCCTTGTCCGACAGGATCTTCACGAAGCCGTCGGTCGCCAGCATGGCGCGGGCGCGGCCGTTGGCGGTGAAGGGGAACTTGCCGGTCTTGTAGGCGATGCCTGCAGCCTTCAGTTCTTCCTCGGTCTTGCCGACGGAAGCGACTTCCGGCTGCGTGTAGACGACGCTCGGGATGACGTCGTAGTTCACATGGCCGTGCTGACCGGCGAGGATTTCGGCGAGTGCCACACCTTCGTCTTCAGCCTTATGGGCCAGCATCGGACCCTTGACGACGTCGCCGATTGCATAGATGCCGTCGACATTGGTCTTGAAGTGGCCGTCGATCTCGACGCGGCCGCGGTTGTCGAGCTTAACGCCGGCTTCCTCGAGGCCGAGGCCGGCGGTGTAGGGCACGCGGCCGGTGGAGATCAGCACGACATCGGCTTCAACGGTCTGGGCGTCACCACCCTTGACCGGTTCGAAGGTGACCTTCGCGCCTTTGCCGCCCTTCTCGACGCCGGTAACCTTGGCGCTGAGATTAATCTCGATGCCCTGCTTGCCGAGCATGCGTTGGAACTGCTTGGAAACGTCGCCATCCATCGCGCCGAGGATCTTGTCGAGATACTCGATGACGGTGACTTTGGCGCCGAGGCGCGACCAGACCGAGCCGAGCTCGAGGCCGATGACGCCGCCGCCGACGACGATCATCGTCTCCGGCACCTTGTCGAGCGCGATCGCACCCGTCGAGGAGACGATGATCTTCTCGTCGATATCGACCTTGACGCCCGGAATGCCGGCGACGTCGGAGCCGGTGGCAATCACGATGTTCTTGGCTTCGAGTTCCTGCACCTTGCCGTCTTCGGCGGTGACGGAAACCTTGCCGGCGGAGACGATCTTGCCGGTGCCCTGGAAGGCATCGATCTTGTTCTTCTTGAACAGGAAGGCGACGCCATCGACGTTCGACTTCACGGTCGCATCCTTATGCGCCAGCATCTTTTCGAGATTGAGCTTCGGAGCCGCGACCTCGATGCCGAGGGCGTCCATGCCGTGCGCGGCCTGATGGAACATCTCGGAGGCATGCAGCAGCGCCTTGGACGGAATGCAGCCGACATTGAGGCAGGTGCCGCCGTAGGTCGCACGCTTTTCGACGACCGCAACCTTCAGGCCGAGCTGCGCGGCCTTGATTGCCGCGACATAACCGCCAGGGCCGGTTCCGATAACGATCACATCGTAAGCCATTGTTCTTTTCCTTTTGTTTGTCCGTTGGTCAGGAAATGGAAATGCCTAGCGCCCGCCGCTCACATTCATGATGGCGCCGGTCACATAGGAAGAATTCGAAGAGAGAAGATAAAGCACCGCATCCGCGACCTCGCCGGCCGTTCCGGGCCGCTGCATCGGAATGGAAGGCGCCATGTCCTTGGCGCGATCCGGCAGGCCGCCGGACGCATGAATATCGGTATCGATGATGCCCGGGCGGATGGCATTGACACGCACGCCCTCCGTCGCGACTTCGCGCGCCAGACCGATCGTGAACGTGTCGATCGCCGCCTTGGAGGCCGCGTAGTCGACATATTGCGACGGCGAACCGATGATCGCCGCCATCGAGGAGATGTTGACGATCGAGCCACCCTTGCCGCCGTGACGGGTCGACATGCGGCGCACAGCCTCGGCAGCGCAGAGAACCGAACCGGTGATATTGATGCGCATCATCCGCTCGATGCGCTCGACGCTCATCTCATCGACGCGCTGCGGCTGATCGACGATACCGGCATTGTTGACGAGGCCATCGAGCCGGCCGAAATGCTTGTCGACGGCTGCGAACATTGCGGTGATATCGGCCGCATTGCCGACATCGCCCTTGACGGCGAAAGCGTCCCCGCCCTGGCCTACGATATCACTGACGACAGCATCAGCGGCATCCTTGTTGGATGCGTAGTTGACGGCCACGCGCCATCCCTGGCTAGCGGCAAGCCTGCAGACCGCGGCACCGATGCCACGGCTTCCGCCGGTGACGAGGAGAACAGGTGCGCCGCTCATTTCGTGCATTCCTTGAAGGCAAAGACATCCCAGGGCGCGGCAACCTGTTTGCCTTCGCCGAGAATGGTGGAATCGCGAAGCGCCGGACCAATTGCCGGAAGCACGATGCTGTCGACGGCATTCGCCTTCTCGGCCGGCAGATTGTCGATCACGCCCTTGGCATCGACGCCGTAGACCGGCCCCTGCCAGATCGTGCAGGCATCGAGATCGGCACCTGTCGCATCGCCATCGGGGCAATGGAACATCACCATGCCGATTGTCCGCGTCGGGTCTTCCGAAGGCATGACATAGCCGTCGAGCACGGCATCGCTGTCCTTCACGGTCATCTTGAACTGGTTGTTGGCAGCGGCCGCATCGGAGTTCAGCGGCTGGAACTTCAGCTGGTAGATACCATCGCGATCGGCATAGACGGCATGCGACTGCAGGCAATCCGCCGCTGCCGCGATATCCGGCAGGGTCAGGGCAGAGACCGCAAACAGGGCTGCAAGGCTAGCTTTCTTGCTCATTGCGCCACCGGCTCCTTACGCCCGTCGGAATTCTCGATCACATAAAAATCCGTCAGCATCACCAGCGGATGACCGTCTTCGGCCAGTCCCCAGAAAACCGGATAGAAACCGTCGCCCCAGCCGCTCCAGAAAATCGCGACATTGCCCGGCTTTCCCGATACCGGCGAATGCAGCGCATAGCGCCCGCCGTTGGCATCGAGTTCCGGGGCGATGATGTCGTAGTAGTTCACATCCTCGTCCGGCTTTGCCGCCTGCGCGGTCTCCGCCCGCTCTTCCAAGAGCTTCAGCGTATCGGCATCCATGTAAGCGCCGAGGCCGGCATCGACAGGATAGCCGAAGATCTCGTCGTCCTTCAGGCTCGCCGGATCCTGCCCGGGGATCGCCGCCATCTCCCAGCGAACCGGCTTGCCTTCGCCAAAGCGCATGCTGGCGGCGGCAACGCGGCCGAAGGCCTGATAAAGAGTCACGGGATAGTTGCCGGGAGGCACGGTCCTGACAAAGGCAGGGCGGTCAGGCTGGGCCAGCGGATCGGCGGCGATGATACGGCCGGATGTCAGCTGCACGTCGCCCATCTTCACCGTGGTGATCTTGCGCTCGGCAAGGGCTGCATCATCCAGCGAGACCAGGTCGAAATTGCTGCTCGCCTTGGAGATATCCCAGGCGGCAGCGGAAGCCGGAACCGGAAGATGCACTGCGGCTGCGCACAAAAGCGCCAATGCCGCCTGCTTGATCCGGTTCCGCATCGGATTTGCTCCGCTTAGAGATCGAGAACCAGACGCTCCGGATCTTCCAGGCTTTCCTTGACGCGGACGAGGAAGGTGACTGCTTCCTTGCCGTCGACGATGCGGTGATCGTAGGAGAGCGCGAGATACATCATCGGACGGATGACGATCTGGCCGCCGACGACCACAGGACGGTCCTGAATCTTGTGCATGCCGAGGATACCCGACTGCGGAGCGTTCAGGATCGGCGAGGACATCAGCGAGCCGTAGACGCCACCGTTGGTGATCGTGAACGTGCCACCCTGCATGTCGGCCATCGACAGCGAACCGTCACGGGCAGCCTTTGCAAGACGGCCGAGTTCCTTTTCGATCTCGGCGATCGACATCTGGTCGGCGTCACGGATGACCGGAACGACAAGACCCTTATCCGTGCCGACAGCCATGCCGACGTGGCAGAAGTTCTTGTAGATGATGTCGGTGCCGTCGATCTCGGCGTTGACGGCCGGGAGTTCCTTCAGCGCGTGGGTCACGGCCTTGGTGAAGAAGCCCATGAAGCCGAGCTTCACGCCATGCTTCTTTTCGAAGACGTCCTTGTACTTGGCGCGCAGGTCCATGACAGCCTTCATGTCCACCTCGTTATAGGTGGTCAGCATGGCAGCCGTGTTCTGGGCGTCCTTCAGGCGCTTCGCGATCGTCTGGCGCAGACGCGTCATCTTCACGCGCTCTTCGCGGCCGGCGTCTTCGACGGTCGAAGGTGCGCGGGCGGCAACCGGGGCGGCCGGTGCAGCAGCCGGAGCCGATACACCCTTGGCAACGGCAGCGATGACATCGCCCTTCAGGACCTGGCCACGCTTGCCGGAACCATCGACCTGCTCCGCCGAGATGTTGTTTTCAGCGAGCATCTTTGCAGCAGCCGGAGCCGGCGGCATGGAGGACGGTGCGGCAGCCGGTGCAGCCGGTGCAGCAGCAACCGGTTCGGCAACCTTGGCCGGAGCGGCAGCGGCGGGCGCGGCAGCCGGGGCTGCAGCGGCGGCACCTTCGGCAATCTGGCCGAGCAGCGCGCCGAGGCCGACGGTTTCACCGGCCTGGGCAACGATTTCGGACAGCGTGCCGGAGGCCGGAGCCGGGACTTCGATGGTCACCTTGTCGGTTTCAAGCTCGAGGATCGGCTCGTCTGCCTTGATGGCATCGCCGACCTTCTTGAACCAGGTGCCGACTGTCGCCTCGCTGACGGACTCACCGAGAGTTGGAACGCGGATTTCTGTGGCCATGATTTTAGTTTCCGTTGATCAGTTTGTTTCGATCGTTGTTCGTTTCGAGGGTCAGCCGCCCAGCGCATCCTCAAGGAATGCGGCAAGCTGCGACAGGTGCTTGGACATCAGGCCCGTTGCCGGCGAAGCGGCGGCCGGGCGGCCCGTGTAACGGACGCGCTGATACTTCGCATCGATATGGGCGAGAACCCATTCCAGATACGGGTCGATGAACGACCATGCACCCATGTTCTTCGGCTCTTCCTGGCACCAGACCATTTCCGCATTCCGGAAGCGGCTGAGCTCGTTGATGAGCGCCTTTGCCGGGAACGGATAGAGCTGTTCGACGCGCAGCAGGTAGATGTCGTCGATGCCGCGCTTTTCGCGCTCTTCGAGCAGGTCGTAATAGACCTTGCCGGTGCAGAGCACGACGCGGCGAATCTTGGCATCCTTCTGCAGCTTGATCGGGCCGTCCTTGATGACCTCGGCATCGTCCCACAGGAGACGGTGGAAGGAAGACTCGCCGGCCATCTCAGCCAGGGTCGAAACCGCACGCTTGTGGCGCAGCAGCGACTTCGGCGTCATCAGCACGAGCGGCTTGCGGAAGTCGCGCTTCAGCTGACGGCGAAGGATATGGAAGTAGTTCGACGGCGTCGTGACGTTGGCGACCTGCATGTTGTCTTCGGCGCAGAGCTGGAGGAAGCGCTCCAGGCGTGCCGAGGAGTGCTCCGGACCCTGACCTTCATAGCCATGCGGCAGAAGGCAGACGAGACCGGACATTCGCAGCCACTTGCGTTCGCCCGACGAAATGAACTGGTCGAACACGACCTGTGCACCGTTGGCGAAGTCGCCGAACTGGGCTTCCCAGAGGGTCAGCGCATTCGGGCGGGCCAGCGAGTAGCCGTATTCGAAGCCGAGAACCGCTTCTTCCGAAAGCATCGAGTTGATGACTTCGTAACGCGCCTGGGTCGGCGACAGGTTGGCGAGCGGGATGTAGCGCTCTTCCGTTTCCTGATCGTAGAGGACCGAGTGACGCTGCGAGAAGGTGCCGCGTTCGCAATCCTGACCCGACAGGCGGATCTTGTGACCTTCCGTGACCAGCGAGCCGAATGCCAGGGCTTCCGCCATTGCCCAGTCGAGGTTTTCACCCGTCTGGATCATGTTGGCGCGGTTTTCCATGAAGCGCTGGATGGTGCGGTGTGCATGGAAGCCTTCCGGAATTTCGGAGAGCTTGCGGCCGATTTCCTTCAGCTGCTTCATCGGAACGGCGGTCTTGCCGCGGCGCTGTTCATCGGCATTGTCAGCCGTGCGCAGACCCGACCACTCGCCGTCCAGCCAGTCGGCCTTGTTCGGCTTGTAGCTCTGGCCGGCCTCGAACTCCTGCTCGAGATGGGCACGCCAGTCGGCCTTCATCTTTTCGACTTCGCCTTCGGTCAGCAGGCCTTCGCCGATCAGACGCTCGGCGTAGATCTGCAGCACGGTCTTGTGGCCGCGGATGACCTTGTACATCTTCGGCTGCGTGAAGGACGGCTCGTCGCCTTCGTTGTGGCCATAGCGGCGGTAGCAGAACATGTCGAGGACGACAGGCTTGTGGAACTTCATGCGAAATTCCATGGCAACCTTGGCGCCGTAGACGACCGCTTCCGGATCGTCGCCGTTGACGTGCAGAATCGGCGCTTCGATCATCTTGGCGACGTCGGACGGATAGGGCGACGAACGCGAGAAGGCCGGGTTCGTGGTGAAGCCGATCTGGTTGTTGATGATGACGTGCATCGTACCGGCAACGCGGTGACCGCGCAGGCCGGAAAGGCCGAGGATTTCAGCGATGACGCCCTGGCCGGCGAAGGCCGCGTCACCGTGGATCAGCAGCGGCAGAACCTTGGAGCGTTCGGACAGCGGAATGGTGTCGCCGTCCCAGACGGTAGCGCCCATGTCCTGCTTGGCGCGGGCCTTGCCCATGACAACAGGGTCGACGATTTCGAGATGCGACGGGTTTGCCGTCAGCGAAACGTGAACCTTGTTGCCGTCGAATTCGCGGTCGGAGGAAGCACCGAGATGGTACTTCACGTCGCCGGAACCTTCGACTTCGTCAGGCGCGTAGGAGCCGCCCTTGAACTCGTGGAAGATGGCGCGGTGCGGCTTGCCCATGACCTGGGAAAGCACGTTCAGACGGCCGCGGTGGGCCATGCCGAACACGGCTTCCTTGAGGCCGAGCGAACCGCCGCGCTTCAGGATCTGCTCGAGAGCCGGGATCAGCGATTCACCGCCGTCGAGACCGAAACGCTTGGTGCCCTTGAACTTGACGTCGAGGAACTGCTCGTAGCCTTCGGCTTCGATGACCTTCTGCAGGATCGCCTTCTTGCCTTCGGGGGTGAACGCCACGCCCTTGTCCGGACCTTCGATACGTTCCTGGATCCAGGCCTTCTCTTCCGGATTGGAGATGTGCATGAATTCGACGCCGAGCGTCGAGCAATAGGTGCGCTCGAGAATCTCGATCATCTCGCGGATGGTCGCGTATTCGAGGCCGAGAACGTTGTCGATGAAGATCTTGCGATCGTAATCGGCGGCTGTGAAACCGTAATTTTCGGGCGACAGCTCGTGGTAATCTTCAACCGGAGCAGCGATGCCGAGCGGGTCGAGCTTGGCATGCAGGTGGCCGCGCATGCGGTAGGCGCGGATCATCATGATGGCGCGGACGGAATCGCGCGTCGCCTGCAGGACATCGGCGGCTTCCGCCGGCTTGCCTGCGGCTTCGGCCTTCGCCTTCACCTTGGTCTCGATGACCTTCTCGACGATGCCCCAGTCGCCATCGAGCGCCGAGACGAGATCGCCACCGGCCGGGATCGGCCAGTGCTTCTTGCGCCAGGATGCACCCTTGGCCGCCTTCTTCACATCAGCGGGATCGTCGTCGAGCGCCTTGAAGAAGGTGCGCCACTGTTCGTCGACCGATGACGGATCGTCTTCATAACGGGCGTAGAGCTGCTCGATATAAGCAGCGTTTGCGCCATCCAGAAACGAAGTGATCTGAAACTGCTCGTTGGCTTCTTGCCGTGCCATGGTGTTATGCGGACGCTTCCGCCCGCCTCCTGACTAAGATGAGTTTGCCGGCCATCTCGCCGGCTGCCGCATTTCCATTTGCCGCCTGTCCGCGGCACATCTGCATTCGAAAGGTCAGCCGGGCGGAGGAGGCAGATGCAGTCCGCCGCCCGGGTCTTATGTCGGATCAGCCCTTGAGGACTTCAACCAGCGTCTTGCCGAGGCGAGCCGGAGAAGGCGACACCTTGATGCCTGCCGATTCCATGGCTGCGATCTTCGATTCCGCATCGCCCTTGCCGCCGGAAACGACCGCGCCGGCGTGACCCATGGTGCGGCCCTTCGGAGCGGTACGGCCGGCGATGAAGCCGGCCATCGGCTTCTTGCGGCCCTTCTTGGCTTCATCCTTGAGGAACTGGGCCGCGTCTTCTTCAGCCGAGCCGCCGATTTCGCCGATCATGATGATCGAGGTCGTGGCTTCATCGGCCAGGAACATCTCGAGCACGTCGATGAATTCGGTGCCCTTGACCGGGTCGCCGCCGATGCCGACAGCCGTCGTCTGGCCGAGGCCTTCGTTCGAGGTCTGGAAGACGGCTTCATAGGTTAGCGTGCCGGAGCGCGAAACGATACCGACCGAACCCTTGCGGAAGATCGAGCCCGGCATGATGCCGATCTTGCATTCTTCCGGCGTCAGGATACCCGGGCAGTTCGGGCCGAGCAGACGCGACTTGGAGCGGTCGAGGCGAGCCTTGACGCGGACCATGTCCATGACCGGGATGCCTTCGGTGATGCAGGTGATGAACGGGATCTCGGCGTCGATCGCTTCGATGATCGCGTCTGCAGCGCCTGCCGGCGGAACGTAGATGACGGACGCGTCAGCGCCGGTCTTCTCGCGGCCTTCGGCGACGGAAGCGAAGATCGGCAGGCTTTCGCCCTTCGAGCCGGTCCAGGTTTCGCCACCCTTCTTCGGGTGGATACCGCCGACCATCTGCGTGCCGTAGTAGGCGAGAGCCTGTTCGGTGTGGAAGGTACCGGTCTTGCCGGTCAGGCCCTGAACGAGAACCTTGGTATTCTTGTTTACGAGAATAGACATCTATCAGGTCCTCAAATTAGGCGTTGATCGCCGCGACGATCTTCTTCGCGGCATCGTCGAGATCGTCAGCCGCCGTGATCGCCAGACCCGACTCGTTCAGGATCTTCTTGCCGAGCTCGACATTGGTGCCTTCGAGGCGAACGACGAGCGGAACCTTGAGGCCGACTTCCTGCACGGCAGCGACGACGCCTTCAGCGATGACATCGCACTTCATGATGCCGCCGAAGATGTTGACGAGAATGCCTTCGACCTTGGGGTCGGCAGTGATGATCTTGAAGGCTGCAGCCACCTTCTCCTTGCCGGCGCCACCGCCGACGTCGCAGAAGTTTGCCGGCTCCTTGCCGTACAGCTTGATGATGTCCATCGTCGCCATGGCGAGGCCTGCGCCGTTGACCATGCAGCCGATGTTGCCGTCGAGGGCAACGTAGGCGAGGTCCCACTTGGAGGCTTCGATTTCCTTGGCGTCTTCTTCCGTCTCGTCGCGCAGCGCCTTGACGTCGTCATGGCGGAACAGCGCGTTGCCGTCGAAGGACATCTTGGCGTCGAGAACGCGCAGATGACCGTCCTTCATGACGATCAGCGGGTTGACCTCGAGGAGAGCCATGTCCTTCTCGTTGAAGGCCTTGTAGAGCGCCGGGAACAGCGACTTCGCATCTTCGGCGGCAGCGCCGTCGAGCTGCAGGGCCTTGGAGATCGCAGCCACGTCGGCAGCCGTCACGCCGGTTTCCGGATTGATGGCGATCGTGTGGATCTTCTCGGGCGTGTCGTGGGCAACGGCTTCGATGTCCATGCCGCCTTCGGTCGAAACGACGAAGGCAACCTGGCCGACCGAGCGGTCGACGAGCAGCGAGCAGTAAAGTTCACGGGCAATGTCGGCGCCGTCTTCGATATAGAGACGGTTGACCTGCTTGCCGGCTTCGCCCGTCTGCGCCGTTACCAGCGTGTTGCCGAGCATTTCCTTGGCGTGAGCGACGACTTCGTCGATCGACTTGGCGAGGCGAACGCCGCCCTTGGCGTCGGGGCCGAGTTCCTTGAACTTGCCCTTACCGCGGCCACCAGCATGGATCTGGCTCTTGACGACATAGAGCGGGCCGGGAAGCGACTTTGCAGCCGCTTCGGCTTCCTCGACCTTGAGGATCGGCACGCCACTTGCGACCGGCGCGCCGTAGCCCTTCAAGAGAGCCTTGGCCTGATATTCATGAATATTCATGGATCTATTCCTGTTTGAATTGCGTGGGGGCGCGCGGGAATTACTTCAGCGCAGGCGCAATGTTGATGCAGGCTTCACAAAGGCCGGCGACAGCAGCCACCGACTTGTCGAAGGCTTCCTTTTCGGCCTTGTTCAGGTCGATTTCGATGACGCGCTCGACACCGCCGGCACCGATGACGGTGGGAACGCCGACATACATGTCCTTGACGCCGTACTGGCCGGTGAGCTGCGCTGCGCAAGGCAGAACGCGCTTCTTGTCCTTGAGGTAGGATTCAGCCATCTCGATCGCCGAAGCGGCCGGAGCGTAATAGGCCGAGCCGGTCTTCAGCAGGCCGACGATTTCGGCGCCGCCGTCACGGGTGCGCTGGATGATTTCTTCGAGGCGCTCCTTGGTGACCCAACCCATGGTGACGAGGTCGGTCAGCGGGATACCGCCAACGGTCGAGTAGCGGGCGAGCGGCACCATCGTGTCGCCGTGGCCGCCGAGAACGAATGCGGTGACGTCCTGAACGGAAACGTTGAATTCCTTCGAGAGGAACAGGCGGAAACGCGAGCTATCCAGAACGCCGGCCATGCCGACGACCTTGTTGGCCGGAAGGCCGGAGAACTTCTGCAGGGCCCAGACCATCGCGTCGAGCGGGTTGGTGATGCAGATGACGAAAGCGTTCGGGGCATACTTCTTGATGCCGGCGCCGACCTGCTCCATGACCTTGAGGTTGATACCGAGAAGGTCGTCGCGGCTCATGCCCGGCTTGCGGGCGACACCTGCGGTGACGATGCAGACGTCAGCACCTTCGATCGCCGAGTAATCGCTGGCGCCGGTCAGGTTGACGTCGAAGCCTTCGACCGGAGACGACTGGGAGATGTCGAGGCCCTTGCCCTGCGGAATGCCGTCGGCAATGTCGAACAGAACGATGTCGCCGAGCTCCTTGAGACCGGCGAGATGCGCCAGCGTGCCACCAATCATGCCAGAACCAATGAGTGCGATCTTATTACGCGCCATTTCGCTTTTCCTTTGCGAATATAATCGGTCGGGCGGCGCGCGGCGGCGTCGTCCAATGCCGCAATCGCATAGACCTAAAGCCAAAAAATGGCAACGTGTTATTTTTGGTGTAGCATTTTCAATCGTTTAGATATCAAAATTCTTACGTAAACGTAAGATAATTTGTCACTAAAGTGTTACTCGGCAGCGGTCTTCTGATGATGCAGCGCAAGATATTCCGCGCTCCGCATCTCGAAGAGACGCGATGCCGTACGATCGAATTCGAAACCTTCCGTGCCCCTGCGTTCGGTCAGCAGATCCTCGGGCATGGCCGCGGCGGAAGCATGAAGCCGCACGCCATGGTCATATAGGGTATCGACGAGAATGATGAAGCGCTTGGACTGATTTCGCTTGTCGGGACCAAGCAGCGGAATGCGGTCGATGAAAATCGTGTCGAAACGCGCGGTGATCGCCAGAAAGTCGGCAGCGCCAAGCGGCTTGTCGCAGAGATCGCTGAAGGCGAAGCGCGCCATCCGGTCGACGGCGAGCGGCACCTGGATCGACCGGCCCTTCATCGGAATTTCGAGCGGCTGCGCCTTGCGCCCATGCAGCATCTGCGTCCAGGACGCATCCATTGCCATATCCGTCCGCTCGTCGATCGGCGTCAGATAGACGGGCTGGCTGTTCAGCTTCTCCATCCGGTAATCGGTGGGAGAATCGAGCGTCACGACGTCGACATTCTTCTTCAGCAGTTCGACGAAGGGCAGAAAGAGGCCGCGGTTGAGGCCGTCCCTGTAAAGATTGTCGGGCTCGACATTCGACGTCGCGATCAGCACGCAACCGCGGGCGAAAAGCTCTGAGAACAGTCGCGACAGGATCATCGCATCGGCAATGTCGGTGACCGTGAACTCGTCGAAGCAGAGAAGCTCGGCCTCTTCATAGAGGGAGGCCGCGACCGGCGGCATCGGATCCGCCTGCTTGGTCTCGCCATCCTTCAGCTTCTGGCGGTGGACGGCGATGCGGTTATGCACGTCGGCCATGAATTCGTGGAAATGCGCCCGTCGTTTCTTCTTGCAGGGCGCCATGCCGAAGAACATGTCCATCAGCATCGTCTTGCCGCGGCCGACGCTGCCATGGATGTAGAGCCCCTTGATCCCCTGCTCGGCCTTCTTCTTGGAAGCAAACAGCCAGCCGAGAGCGCTGGACTTGGCCGCGGGGCGGCGCTGCTTCAGCTGCGAAAGAACCCGGTCCAGGTTCTTTGCCACGTCCATCTGTGCGGAATCGACCTGCAAATCACCGTTGGCCGTCAGCGACTTCAACTGTTCGCTGACGCTCAGGGCGTAGTCTGGCATTGGCTGCATGAGAGCAAATCCGCCTATGCGTGGCCGGCGGACCTGCCGCCGGATGAATTACCGGCTGAGGGTGATTGCCTGGCCGCCGCTGGTCTGGCCGGAGAAGCTGTTGTCGGCGGTCTTGTAGACGCTGCCGATCTGGTTGCCGCTGCGGTCCTTGAGCAGAACCTGCTTGCCGGACACTTCCCAGGAACCCATCGCTGTCAGTTCGCCGGCGCAACCGCGCGTACCGCCGCGCGAGCCGCTGCCGAGATTGGTCAGCGTCAGGAACATGTCGCAGCTGCCGTTGACGCGCCAGCTGCCAACCATCGATTCTTTGGTGACATCGAGAGCGTTTGCGGCCATGGCGCCCGGGGCTGCCGGAGCGGCAGGCGCCGCGCTCGGTGCGGCCGGGAACTGCGATGCGCCGCCCGGAGGGGGCAGCTGGCCGCCCTGCACCGACGGCACGGGCTGCGCCGTCAGCGGCGCCGGCTGGCTGCTGTAACTAGCGTTGTCATAGGCCGTACGCTGGCAGCCAGCGAGTGACAGAACAACCGCCACACCTGTCATCGCATATCGCAACTGCATCTTGAGGCTCCCGAATATTCGCTTTGCCGCATCAAAAATAGTCATCGGACTAATTTTCGAATTAACGTATTTCACTTTGGTTAATCAAGTCGGCACAGCCGTAAATTGCCCGTGACAGGACCTAAGCCGGAACAGAGGCAATTCAAGCCGTGCGGAAGGACTTCTGAAGGCAGAATTTGTCATCAAGGTGATGACCGCGCATTCTTCCCCGGTTTGACCGGCCACCGGAAGAAAAACGGCGCCGCAAGCGGCGCCGTTCGATTTGCAGTCAGACGCGGCGCTCGACCATCATCTTCTTGATCTCGGCGATCGCCTTTGCCGGGTTCAGGCCCTTCGGGCAGGTCTGCGCGCAGTTCATGATCGTGTGGCAGCGATACAGGCGGAACGGATCCTCGAGATTGTCGAGGCGCTCGCCAGTCGCTTCGTCGCGGCTGTCGATCAGCCAGCGATAGGCCTGCAGCAGAACAGCCGGACCGAGATAACGGTCGCCGTTCCACCAGTAGCTCGGACAGGAGGTCGAGCAGCAGGCGCAGAGAATGCACTCGTAGAGGCCGTCCAGCTTCTGGCGGTCTTCGTGGCTCTGCTTCCATTCCTTCGCCGGCGTCGGCGAGACCGTCTTCAGCCAGGGCTCGATCGAACGGTGCTGGGCGTAGAAGTTGGTCAGGTCGGGAACGAGGTCCTTGACGACCGGCATATGCGGCAGCGGATAGATCTTCACCGAGCCCTTGATGTCGTCGAGACCCTTGGTGCAGGCGAGCGTATTCGTGCCGTCGATGTTCATCGCGCAGGAGCCGCAGATGCCTTCGCGGCAGGAGCGGCGCAGCGTCAGCGTCGGGTCGATCTTGTTCTTGATGTAGAGCAGACCGTCGAGCACCATCGGGCCGCAGTCGTCGACATCGATATAGAACGTGTCGATCGACGGGTTCTGGCCATCGTCGGGGCTCCAGCGATAGACGCGGAATTCGCGCGTGTTCTTGGCGCCCGCAGGCTTCGGCCAAACCTTGCCTTCGCGGATCTGGGAGTTCTTGGGGAGAGCGAGTTCAACCATGTTAAGATCCTAGTTTGCCGACAGGAAGTCCGTTTTCACGTACCCCCTGCAACCGCCGAAAGCAGCATTGCTCGCCCGCACGTATGCGACCGGCCCCTCACGCTTGATCACCTCGGCCTTTGTCCCAGGCCGAACGATGCATTCCAAATTTGGTGACATGAACGCGCCGTCAAGCGACGAACGCGCCCGGCGCGCGGCATTGGCCGACTTCCAAACGCCAACCTCGTTGACGACGGCAGCGGGAACACCACCCGGCGCGCGGAGCTTGTACCGCTCTGCCGCGAGTGCGGGAGAGGCGGCAGCTACAGCTCCAATTATAAGGGTGCAGCAAAATACCTTCATATCAGTACACGCGAGCCTTCGGCGCGATCTTCTTGGGATCGATGCCGTCTGCAATCAGCTCGGTGTGAACCGGGCGGTAGTCGAGCTTGACGTCACCTGCCTCGTTGACCCAGGCAAGCGTGTGCTTGCGCCAGTTGACGTCGTCGCGGCCGGCGAATGCGCCTTCCGTATAGTCTTCGCGCGCATGCGAACCGCGGCTCTCCTTGCGGGCCTCGGCGCCGTAGATCGTCGTGATGGCGTTGGCCATCAGGTTCTGCAGCTCGAGCGTTTCGACGAGGTCGGAGTTCCAGATCATCGAGCGGTCGGTGACCTTGATGTCCTTCATCTCGCCCCAGATCGCCGAAATGCGCTGGCAACCGGATTCCAGCGATTCCTGCGTGCGGAAGACGGCGGCGTCTTCCTGCATGGCGCGCTGCATCTTTTCACGCAGCACCGCCGTCGGCGTACCGCCGCTGGCGTGGCGCAGGCCGTCGAAGCGGTCCATGATCTTGTCGCAGGCAGCGACGTTGAGATGCGGGACGGGCGCTGCGCGGTCGATAACCTCGCCGGCGCGGATTGCGGCGGCGCGGCCGAAGACCACGAGGTCGATCAGCGAGTTGGAGCCGAGACGGTTGGCACCGTGCACCGAGGCGCAGCCCGCTTCACCGACAGCCATCAGGCCCGGAATGATCCGCTCAGGGTTATTGCTGTCGGCATTCAGCACTTCGCCCCAATAGTTGGTCGGGATGCCGCCCATATTGTAGTGGACGGTCGGCAGAACCGGGATCGGCTCGCGCGTCACGTCGACGCCGGCGAAGATCTTGGCGCTCTCGGAAATGCCCGGCAGGCGCTCATGCAGAACGGCCGGATCGAGATGGTCGAGATGCAGGAAGATGTGGTCCTTGTTCTTGCCGACGCCGCGGCCTTCGCGGATTTCCAGCGTCATGCAGCGCGAGACGACGTCACGCGAGGCAAGGTCCTTGGCCGACGGTGCGTAGCGTTCCATGAAGCGCTCACCCTCGGAGTTGACGAGGTAGCCGCCTTCACCGCGTGCGCCTTCCGTGATCAGACAGCCGGAACCGTAGATGCCGGTCGGGTGGAACTGGACGAATTCCATATCCTGCAGCGGCAGGCCAGCGCGGGCAACCATGCCACCGCCGTCGCCGGTGCACGTATGGGCCGACGTTGCCGAGAAATAGGCGCGGCCGTAACCGCCGGTCGCCAGCACCACCATCTTGGCGGCGAAGCGATGGATCGTGCCGTCATCGAGGTTCCAAGCAACGACGCCGGTGCAGCGGCTGCCGTCTTCCGACATGATCAGATCGAGCGCGAAATACTCGATGAAGAATTCAGCATTGTTTCGCAGCGACTGGCCATAGAGCGTGTGCAGGATGGCGTGGCCGGTGCGGTCGGCGACGGCGCAGGTACGCTGTACCGGCGGTCCCTCGCCGAAATTCTGCATGTGGCCGCCGAACGGGCGCTGGTAGATCTTGCCTTCCTCGTTGCGCGAGAACGGCACGCCGTAATGCTCGAGCTCATAGACCGCCTTCGGCGCTTCCATGGTGAGATACTGCATGGCATCGACGTCGCCGAGCCAGTCGGAACCCTTGACGGTGTCGTAAAGGTGCCACTGCCAGCTATCCGGCGTCATGTTCTGCAGCGACGCGGCAATGCCGCCCTGGGCGGCAACAGTGTGCGAACGCGTCGGGAATACCTTGGTGATGCAGGCGGTGCGGAAGCCCTGCTCTGCCATGCCGAGCGTGGCGCGCAGACCGGCGCCACCGGCGCCGACGACGATCACATCATAAGAGTGGTCGACGTACTTGTAGGCCTTCCCATTCTGAGCGGGTGAAGAGGGTGCCATGATACGGTTATCCTACGAATGCAATTTTCAGAATGGCGAAGAGACAGAGGCCGGCGATCAGTATCGAGAAGAACGTGTTCAGCATCAGGCTGATGATCTTCAGCCATTCGGAATGAACATAGTCCTCGATGATGACCTGCATGCCGAGCTTCATGTGAATGACGCCCGAGATGATCATCAGGCCCATGATGACGGCGACGAACGGGTTCGACAGGGCGTGAACCACCTCCGCATAGGGCTGGCCGGCGTGAATCAGCATGAAGATGATGAAGAACAGAAACAGCGGCACGTTGGCGACCGCGGTCACACGCTGGCGCCAGAAGTGATCGGTGCCTTCCTTGGCGGAGCCGAGGCCGCGAACCTTACCCAGGGGGGTACGCATATCCATGAGAGCGACCTTTTAACGAATGACGAAGCCGATCACCCAGACCAGCGCGGTCAGACAGAGCGATCCGATCAGATTGGCGATGGCGAGCTTGGTGGAGAATTCCTTGCCGAAGCCGTGGCCGAGGTCCCACATGAAGTGGCGGAAGCCGCCGAGCATGTGGTGGATCAGCGCCCAGGTGTAGCCGAGCAGGACCAGCTTGCCGATGATGCTGCCGAGCACCCAGTTGGCCCAGTCGTAATTCGACTGGCCGGTCGCGGCCGCAATCAGCCACCAGGCGATCAGCAGCGTGCCGACATAGAGAGCGCCACCGGTAATGCGGTGAACGATCGACATGACCATGGTGGGGATTGGTTTGTAAATTTGCAAATGCGGCGACAGGGGCCGGTTATTTGTCACATTCGCCATCAGAACCTCGCGGCGTCTTCTCTGCGCTTCCGGAATTCGGAGCATATCAAGGCAACCACAGGAATGACAAAATTGTCTGTGTGCGTTGCATCAATGGCGACGTTTAATCACCGAAACCCCGGACGACAAGCACAATTGCTGTCCGCTTTTTAATTTAATCGATTCGCGTTACCGGGAAGTTGCTGCAGAGCAAAACTGGCCCGCGCCGCTCAGATTTTATCCTGATTTTTCATCGCTCAAGTGGACATGCAGAAAGTTTTGACGCAAGCTGCCGTTAACGATTTGTTAACGATCGCATTTTGCGAGGAAGACATCCGATGGTCACGCGTTTTTCGAAAGTCATTCCGCTCATGCTCGGCGCCCTGATGGCGCTGCCGGCCGCCGCCGGTGAACGCTTCCCGCATCGTGATCGCGGCATGGTTCACTGGACGGGTGGCAATCAATGGTATGGCGATCGCGATCGCCGCCATGGCCACAACCGCTATGTCCGCCTTCGCCAGTTCTCCCCGGTTGCCAACGGCTACAGCATCCGCAGCGTCAATGCGGCCGCCCCGCAGGTGGCAGGCCCTGCATACAACGGCACCTATGCCGGTTCCTACGCCTATGACGTCGATGGCGGCACCTATATCGGCGCCAGCGGTTATACGATCTATGGCGCGCCGCAAACCACGACCGTCGCTCCCAAGGCAAAGATCATCGACGTCGCCGTGCAGGACGACCCTTGCGAATACGAGGCCAATGTCTGCGTGATCAGGCCCTGAAGCGCCAGACGGTCGTCTTCTTGACTTCGCTATCCTCGAGCGCCCGGGTGACTGGCACTTCATAGACCGCGCAGAATTCCAGGCTGTCTTTCGGCAGATAGGCGCGGCCTGGATCGCCGACCAGAATATCCTTGCCTCCGGCCGCCAGGCGCTGAAACCACGGCAGCAGCGCATCGGCAAAGCCGCGATCATAGAAGACGTCGCCGGCAAGCAGCACGTCGGCAGCGATCATCGAGCCGATCAAGTCCGCACCCTCGAATTCGATCGAGACGCCATTCGCCGCAGCGTTCAGCCGGACTGCAGTTTCCGTCCACGGATCGATATCTGCCGCCAGGACCTTCGCCGCACCCGCCATGCGGGCGGCGATCGCCACGAGACCGGATCCCGTCGCAAAATCCAGAACGCTCTTGCCGCGCAGATGCTCCGGATGATCGAGCACGTAACGCGCCAGCCCCTGCCCGCCCGCCCAAGCGAAAGCCCAGAATGGCGGCGGCAGACCGATCTCGGCAAGCTCCTCTTCCGTCTTCAGCCAGAGCTCATGGGCTTCGCTCGCCAGATGCAGCCGGATCTCCGGCACATGCGGCGGCGCCATCAAGCTGGTATTGGCGCGGATGAAGAGTTCGGGATCGCTCTTCAAAGGCTGTCAGCGCGGCGGGTTGTCGAGCCCGCCCATGCGGCAGACTTCCAGCCACTCGTCATCGGTCACGGGCTGCACGGAGAGGCGCATGGAGGTGACCAGCGACATCTTCGAGAGCTTTTCGCTCGCCTTGACATCCTTCAGCGTCACCGGCTTCGGCATGTCCATCACGGCGCGGATATCGACGCAATCCCATTTGGGATCGCCTTTGGCGCTGGAATCGGGATGCGAGAGAGCGCAGACTTCGACGATACCGACGATCTCCAACCCCTCATTCGAATGGTAAAAGAAGCCCTTGTCGCCGATCTGCATGGCCCGCATGTTGTTGCGCGCCAGGTAGTTGCGAACGCCGGTCCATTCCGTGCCCTTTTCGCCGGCAGCCTTCTGCTGCTCCCACGACCATGCCTCAGGCTCGGACTTGTAAAGCCAATGCGCCATCTCAGGCCTCCGGATTGTTGAAGACCCAGTTGTAGGGCTTCACCTCGACGCTCTCGAACAGGCCGGCCTTTGCATAGGGATCGGCCTCGCCGAGTGCCTTGGCGGCTTCAATGCTGTCGGCCTTGACGATCACCAGGCTGCCATTCGGCTTGCCGTCAGCGTCAAGGAACGGGCCAGCGATCGCCAGCTTGCCTTCGGCATTGAGCTTGTTGAGATACTCGACATGCGTTGGGCGCGTTTCCATGCGCACGTTCAGATGTCCCGGCTTGTCCTTGCAGAGAAGGGCGAAAAGCATGTCAGTCTCCTATTCGGTGGTGATCGGACGTGTCATCAATTGTTCGATTGCCTCGGCAATACCGAGCTTGCCCTCGATGATCGCCGAGACGGCATCGGTGATCGGCATCTCGATGCCGAGCTCTCTCGCGAGCCGCGACGCGACGGCGGCCGCGAAAGCGCCCTCGACCAGCTCGCCATGCGAGGGATCAGCCTTATCTCCGCGCCCGAGCGCGATGCCGAAGCGCAGATTGCGCGACTGATGGCTGGTTGCCGTCAGCACCAGATCGCCAAGGCCGGAAAGCCCCCGCACCGTATCCGCCTGCCCGCCCTTTGCCGCAACGAGCCGGGACATTTCGGCCAGGCCACGGGCAATCAGCGCTGCACGGGCGGAATCGCCTATGCCGCAGCCTTCGACGATGCCGCAGGCAATCGCGAGAACATTCTTCAAGGCACCTCCCAGCTGGACGCCGGTGCGGTCATCGGACGCATAGAGCCGGAACGTGCGGCCCGAAATTGCCTGCGCCAGCCGCTCGGCAACATCCATATCGGCAGCCGCAATCGCCATCGCCGTCGGTAGCCCCTTGGCGATATCGGCGGCAAAGCCTGGACCGGAAAGCACTGCCACATGATGATTGGGCAGCTCGCGTTCCAGCATATCCGTCAAGAGCGTACCGGTAGAGCGCTCGATCCCCTTGGCGCAGGTGACGACCACGGCATCGTGAGCCAGGTAAGGACCATAGTGTCGCGCCGCATCCGCCTGCGCCTGCGACGGCATGGCGAACAGCACGATGCCTGCCCGGCGGATCGCATCGGGCTCGGCGGAGAATTCCAGCGCCTCAGGCAGGGCAATGCCCGGCAGCACGGCGTTATGAAGCCGCTCTGAAGCAAGATCGGCCATCAGAGCCGGATCGCGGCCGATCAGCGTCACGGTGCTGCGCCCGGCGAGCGCGATGACCGCGGCAAGCGCCGTTCCGAACGCACCGGCACCGATGACTGCAATCCGCTCGCTCACGCCTTGGCTCCTCGCTTTCCGTAGTTAATTAGCGCCTCGGCATTGGAATCCAGCGGCCAGCGTGAGCGTGGCTGCACATCGAGATCATCAGGCGCGACACCGAGCGCCATGCGCTCCAGCCCCGCCCAAGCAATCATCACCGCATTGTCGGTGCAAAGCCTCAGCGGCGGCGCGATGAAGCGGAAGCCGTGCTTGTCGCAGAGCGCCTGCAAAGTGCCGCGAACCTCCTGGTTGGCTGCAACGCCGCCTGCCACGACCAGCGCCGGCGGGCCTTCTACATCCGGGAATTCCGCCTTGAAGCGCTGCAGCCCGCGGCCGATGCGATCCTTCAACGTGCGTGAAATGGCCTTCTGGAACGAGGCGCAGATATCGGCGATATCCTGCTGGGAAACCGGCGCGATCTCTGTCGCCGCCTGACGCACCGCCGTCTTTAGGCCGGAGAAGGAAAAGTCGAGCCGCGCCTCGCCGACCAGCGGGCGCGGAAAATTGAAGCGATCCGGATTGCCCTTCGCAGCAGCCTTCTCCACCTCCGGACCGCCGGGATAGGGAAGGCCGAGAAGCTTGGCGGTCTTGTCGAAGGCCTCACCGAGCGCATCGTCGATCGTCGTGCCCCAACGCTCATACTCGCCGATGCCACGCACCAGAATGAGCTGCGTATGGCCGCCGGAGACGAGCAGCATCAGATAGGGAAAGGAAAGCCCATCCGTCAGCCGCGCCGTCAGCGCATGGCCCTCGAGATGGTTGACCGCGTAGAGCGGCTTGCCCGCTGCCCTGGCAATCGCCTTGCCGGTCATCAGGCCTACCAGGAGGCCGCCGATCAGCCCTGGCCCCGATGTTGCCGCGATGGCATCGACATCGGCCAGCGACACATTGGCGCGCTGCAGCGCTTCCTCGATCAACGTATCGAGCGCCTCGACATGGGCGCGCGCCGCAATCTCCGGCACCACGCCGCCATAGGCGCTATGCTCGTCAAGCTGGCTCAGCACAACGTCGGAAAGCACATTCGAGCGGCCGTCCGCATCGCGTTCGACCACCGCTGCTGCGGTCTCGTCGCAGCTTGTTTCGATGCCGAGGATGCGTAGAAAGGAAGCCATGAAACCTGATCGTTGATTGCGATGGGTAAGAAACCCGGTTACGAGACTTCCGGTAACAACGGATCAAAGCGGATGCAAACAAAACCTTTCCGGATCGGCACGCGGGGCAGCCCGCTGGCGCTTGCCCAGGCCCATGAAGCCCGCGATCGGCTGATGGCTGCGCATGGCCTGCCGGAGGAAATGTTCGAGATCGTCGTGCTGACGACGACAGGCGACCGCATCACCGACCGCTCTCTCGCCGAGATCGGCGGCAAGGGGCTTTTCACCCAGGAACTGGAAGAGAAGCTGGCACTCGGCGAACTGGATTTCGCCGTCCACTCCGCCAAGGACATGCCGACCGTTCTGCCCGAAGGCCTCTACCTCTCCGCCTACCTGCCGCGCGAAGACATCCGCGATGCTGTCGTCGGCCGCACCGCGCCGAAGCTGATCGACCTGCCGCATGGCGCCACCGTCGGCTCCTCGTCGCTGCGCCGCCAGGCGCTGATCCGCCGCATGCGGCCCGATATCAACGTCATCACTTTCCGCGGCCTCGTCGATACCCGCTTGCGCAAGCTCGCCGAAGGCCAGGTCGATGCAACGCTTTTGGCGCTGGCCGGTCTCAAGCGCCTTGGCAAGGTCGACGTGCTCACCGACATTCTCGATCCGGACACCTTTCCGCCCGCACCCGCACAGGGCGCAATCGCGATCGAAAGCCGCATCGGCGACGAGCGCATCGATAATCTGCTGGCAGCGATCAACGACCCCGCGACCTTCGACGCCGTCTCCTGCGAGCGCGCCTTCCTCGGCGCCCTCGACGGCTCCTGCCGGACGCCGATCGGCGGCTACGCGATCTGCGAAGGCGATCAGATCAAGTTCTCCGGCCTGATCATCACCCCGGACGGCCGCCACCAGCATGCGATCTCGATCGACGGCAACCGCCGCGATGCTGCAGCACTCGGCACCCGCGCCGGGCAGGACGTCCGCGCCCGCGCCGGAACCACCTTCTTCGACGACTGGAGCTAGTCTTCCATGCGCGTGCTCGTCACTCGCCCGCAGCGTCAGGGGGAACGAACGGCACAGCGATTGCGCGAACGCGGACATGACGCCGTGATGATGCCGCTCTCCGAACCGGTACATGACGGCGCGACGGCAATGGCCGCCCTTGCGCAAACCGCAGGCCCGATTGCCATCACCAGTGCCGAAGCCATCGGGGCGCTCTCGGATCAAGCCGCATCGCTGGCACCCCACCTCGATCGCCCTCTCTATGCCGTCGGCAACGCGACCGCCCAAGCGGCAATCGCCGCAGGCTTCGTCACGGTCAAGGCAGCCTCCGGCGATGGCGGCGATCTCGCAGAATTGATCGCGGCCGAGACCACCGGCGCCGTCACCTATCTCGCCGGAAGACCGCGGGCGGAAACCTTCGAAAAGCGCGCCACCGAGCTCGGCCTCGAGCTGACCGCCGTCGAATGCTACCGCATGGAGCAGATTGCTCCGGGCCGCGATGCCAGCGAGGCGCTGCAGCAATCGCCGCCAGATGCCATCCTCCTCTATTCCCGCGAGACGGCAATCGCCTTGTTCCGATTTTTCAATCCTTTACCGGAGTGGCTGAGCGCCGCCCGCATTCTCTGCCTCAGTGAGGCCGTTGCAGCCGCCGTTCCGGCCGGGCTGCAGAAAAATCTTCGCATTGCGGCAATGCCGGATGAACAAAGTCTTTTGTCGCTTCTTTGAAGGCGTTAGCCGCCCAAATTTGATCTAACCTCTTTCCTTAACTGGGATCACTGACTAGTTTCGTTGCAATGCAGGAAATATGAGGGCCTCATGGTATCGGGAAACCCGCCACGCCATTCGAAGAGAACCGACAAGCCGGTCACCATCGATCTGGAAGCGCAGGAATTTGCCAAGCAGGAGGATACCGCCTCCACCCCTGCCGATGCCGCAGCCGATACCGAAGAGCAGGCGGCAAATGAGCTGAAGGAAACGCTGGAAGCGACGCCTTCGGAAGACGCATCGGCCGCAGCTGCGGTAGAAGAACCGGTACACACCGAAGAGCCATCGGCACCCGAAGCTCCGGCCGAAGAACCGGCGCCTCGCCACACCGAATCGACCATGTCTCCGCCGCCCCAGCAGCAGCGCGGCGGCAACACCTCGGGCCTGATCGCCGCCGGCATTTTCGGCGGCCTCGTTGCGCTCGCGGGAGCCGGCGCCATCCAATATGCAGGTTATCTCCCCGGCTCCGCGCAGCAACCGGCGCAGACGGAACAGAACAGCGAGCTTTCGGCCGAGATCGACGGCCTGAAGCAGTCGATCGCCAATCTCGCAGCCGCGCCCAATCCTGATGACGACGCTCTCGACAAGCGCATCGCCGCCCTGGAGGCCGCCGCCAAGACGCCCGCGGCTGCCCAGCCCGGCGACCCGGCTGCGACCGAGGCTCTCAACCAGAAGATCGCCGATCTCACCGCTGAGGTGGCTAAGCTCCAGAGCTCGCTCACCCAGGCCTCCGAACAGCAGGCGTCAAACGGCGCCGACATTACCAAGCGTCTCGACGAAGCCGAGAAGAAGCTCAACGAACCGCGCCAGGATGTGGCCGTCGCGCAGGCAATCGCCGCAGCAGCGTTGAAAGCGGCGATCGATCGTGGCGGACCGTTCACCGCCGAACTCGATACATTCGCGGGCGTCGCGCCTGACGATCCCGCCGTCAAGGATCTGCGCAACTTCGCGCAGACAGGCGTTCCCTCGCGTGCCGAGCTGATCCGCCAGGTTCCCGATGTCGCTACGTCGGCTGTTGAGGCCGTAAACCAGGCGAACCCGGATCAGAGCTGGTCCGACCGGCTGATGTCGAGTGCCAAGTCGCTGGTCAGCGTCCGCCCCGTCGGCAACATCGAGGGCGAAAGCGTCGAGGCGATCGCCGCCCGCATGGAAGACAAGGTGAAGAACGGTGACCTGCCGGGCGCCGCCAACGAATGGAACGACCTGCCGCCCGCAGCCAAGCAGGCATCGGCCGCCTTCAAGCAGTCGCTCGAAGCCCGCATCCGTGTCGAAGACCTCGTCAGCGGAGCGCTCTCGAAGGCCGTATCCGGCGCAGGCAAGGAGGGCTGACCGATGATCAAGCTCGTCATCTTCGCCCTGCTCGTTCTCGTCCTTGGCTACGGCTTCTCCTGGCTTGCCGATCGTCCCGGCGACCTGTCGCTGATCTGGGAAGGCCAGCTCTACCAGACCAAGCTGATCGTTGCCGCCAGCGGCCTGATCGCGCTCATTGCTCTCGTGATGATCGGCTGGTGGCTGATCCGCACGATCTGGACCTCGCCGCATTCCGTCACCCGCTATTTCCGCGCCCGCAAGCGTGACCGCGGCTACCAGGCGCTCTCGACCGGACTGATCGCAGCCGGCGCCGGCAATGCGCTTCTCGCCCGCAAGATGGCGGCCCGTTCGCGCGGTCTCATCCGCGCCGATCAGGAACCGCTTATCAACCTCCTGGAAGCACAGGCAGCATTGATCGAAGGCCGCCACGACGAGGCCCGCGCCAAGTTCGAAGCCATGGCCAACGATCCCGAGACCCGCGAGCTCGGCCTGCGTGGCCTCTATCTCGAAGCCAAGCGTCTTGGCGCCAATGAGGCCGCACGCCAATATGCCGAGAAGGCTGCTGACAACGCGCCCTATCTCCCCTGGGCCGCTCAGGCGACCCTGGAATCCCGCAGCCAGGCCGGACGCTGGGACGATGCGATCCGCCTGCTCGACCAGCAGAAAGCCGCCCGCGTCGTCGACAAGCATGACGGCGACCGCCTGCGCGCCGTGCTGCTTACGGCGCGCGCCGGCGACAAGCTGGACCGCGATCCGGCAGGCGCCCGCGACGATGCCCTGCATGCGCTGAAGTTGATCGCCGATTTCGAACCGGCCGCGATCATTGCCGCAAAGGCGCTTTTCCGCGAAGACAAGCTGCGCAAGGCGGCCTCGATCCTTGAACAGGCGTGGAAGACCAATCCGCATCCCGAGATCGGCCGCGTCTATGTGCTGGCCCGCAGCGGTGATTCCGTCATCGACCGGCTGAAACGTGCTGACAAGCTGGAAGCCATCCGCCCGAACAATGTGGAGTCGCTGCTCGTCGTCGCGCAAGCCGCTCTCGACGCGCAAAACTTCGCCAAGGCCCGCGCCAAGGCGGAAGCAGCCGCCCGCATGCAGCCACGCGAAGCCGCTTTCCTGCTGCTTGCCGATATCGAGGAGGCCGAGACTGGCGATCAGGGCCGTGTGCGCCATTGGCTGGCGCAGGCGCTGAAGGCGCCGCGTGATCCGGCCTGGGTGGCCGATGGCTTCGTTTCCGACAAGTGGCTGCCGCTCTCGCCGGTCACCGGCCGTCTCGACGCCTTCGAGTGGAAGGCGCCATTCGGCCAGCTGGAAGGCCCGGTCGAGGAAGGCTCTGCCACGTCGATCGACACGGCACTCAAAACATTGCCGCCAGTTCGCGAACATCGCCAGGAAGCACCGGCGAGCGATCACCGCATCATCGAGCTGGAACGCGCCGCAACGATCGCCGAATCCGTTCGCCCGGCCCCGGCACCCGCGGCCCCTCCGAAGCCCGCTCCGGCGCCCAAGCCTGCCGAAGCGGCCTCCCCTTCACGCCCGCCCGAACCGAAACCATATTATGGAATGCCTGATGATCCAGGCGTTCGCGACACCAAGGTGGATACGGAACCCAAGACACGGCTCCGCCTTTTCTGAGATGGAACGAAAACCGCATGTTCGAACGCTTTCAGGCATTCTTCCACAACCTCACGGCAGACGGGAGCAGGAAGGGTTTCGATCCCGATGACCCGCGCATTGCCGTTGCCGCGCTCTGCATGCAGGTCATGGAAGCCGACGGCCAGATCAAGGACAGCGAGAAGAAGCGGCTGCGCAAGCTGCTGAAGGAGCAGTACGGGCTCGACGGCAAGCAGCTCGATGCCGTGATCGCCGCCGGGCTCGAGGCCGAAAGCAGCGCCGTCGACTACTATCGCTTCACCTCCGATCTCAAGCGCCATCTGAACACCGAGCAGCGGCTCGAGCTGATCGGCATCCTCTGGGACATCGTCTATGCCGATGGCGAGCGCAGCGAGATGGAGGATCACGTCATCTGGCGGATCGCCGATCTGCTCGGCGTCTCCTCCCGCGAGCGCATCCAGAAGCGCCAGGAGGCCGCCGCCCGGGTGACCGATACGGTCGTGGTTCAAGACGATGCAGATTGAGCGCCCGGTAAAACGCGACAAGCGGCCCGTCCTGATCGTCCTGCATCAGGAACAATCCAGCCCCGGCCGCGTCGGCCAGCTGCTGGTCGAAAAGGGCTACAGCCTCGACATGCGCCGTCCGGTGCTGGGCGACAAGCTGCCGTCGACGCTTGACGGACATGCCGGCGCCGTCGTCTTCGGCGGCCCGATGAGCGCCAATGATCCGGAAGATTTCGTCAAGGCGGAGATCAACTGGCTCGACGTGCCGCTCAAGGAAAACCGTCCGTTCCTCGGCATCTGCCTCGGCGCCCAGATGCTGGTGCGCCATCTCGGCGGCAAGGTCCAGTCAAACCCCGATGGCTCGACGGAAATCGGCTGGTATCCGCTGCGCCCGACGGAAAAGGGCCGGCTTCTGATGCACTGGCCGAAGATGGTCTATCACTTCCACCGCGAAGGCTTCGATCTGCCGCGCGGCGCCGAGTTGCTGGCAGAAGGCGATGCCTATCCGAACCAGGCTTTCCGCTACAACAAGAATGCCTGGGCGCTGCAGTTCCATGCCGAGCTGACGCGGGTGATGATGCACCGCTGGGTCGTCCACGGCGCCCACCGCTTTATCCTGCCGAACGCCCAGCAGGGCCGCGAGCACCTTGAGGGACGCATGCTCTTCGATGCGCCGCTGAAGGCGTGGCTGAACGAGTTCCTCGATATCGTCTTCGAGGGCAAGACGGCGAAAGGCGCGCCGCTCTCTATGCCGGCGACGCTGAGCGCATAGGCGCATCGAGCGTATCGATCTGCCGCAGCTGGCGGAAGCTCATCGCCCAGATCACCGAAACGGCAAGTGTCCCAAGACCGCCAATGACGACGGCAGGCACCGCGCCGAAGGTATGCGCCATCGTGCCTGCCCGGAACTCGCCGAGCTCGTTCGATGCACCGACGAAGACCATGTTGACGGCGTTGACGCGGCCACGCAGCTCGTCCGGCGTCCAGAGGGCGATCAGGCTCTCGCGCACATAGACCGAGATCATGTCTGCGGCCCCCATGATCGCCAGCGCGGCGATCGAGGTCCAGGTATGGGTCGAGACGCCAAAGACGATCGTCGCGATACCGAACAGGCCGACACCGGTGAACATGTAGAAGCCGGCGCGGTGTTTCATCGGATAGGCGGCCAGGAACAGCGCCATCACGATCGCGCCGACGCCGGGCGCCGAGCGCAGAAGACCGAGCCCCCAGGGACCGAGCGTCAGGATATCGCGCGCATAGATCGGCATCAGTGCCGTAGCGCCGCCGAGCAGCACGGCAAACAGGTCGAGCGAGATCGCGCCGAGCACCACCTTGTCCGCCTTGATGAAGCGGAAGCCGCCGAGGATCATGTCCCAGCTCTTTGCTTCGCCGACGCTGTGCTGTGCGGGCTTCGGGATCATGAAGAGCAGGATGGCGCCGAGCACCGCGAAGATGACCGAGACCGTGTAAGCCGTCGTCGCGCCGACGCCGTAGAGGAGACCGCCGAGCACCGGGCCGGTGATTGCCGCCAGCTGCCAGGAGGAGGAATTCCAGGCAATCGCGTTGGAGAGATCCTTCTCCGGCACCAGGTTCGGCGCCAGCGACTGCACGGCAGGTGCTGCAAAGGCGCGCTCGATGCCGAAAACCAACAGCACGATGAAAACCGGGATCGGCGAGAAGGTGCCCGTCACCGTCATGATCAGCAGCGCCAGCGTGCATAGAGCGCTGACCAGCGAGCAGATCGAAGCGATGGCACGACGATTGTAGCGGTCGGCGACCGATCCCGTGACCAGGATAAACAGCAGCGACGGCAGGAACTGCACCAGGCCGATCAGGCCGAGATAGATGGCGCTCCGCGTCTGGTCATACATCTGCCAGCCGACCGCGACGCTGAGGATCTGCTGTGAAAAGGAAAGCAGAAACTTCGCGAAGAAGAACCGGGTGTAGGAAGAATGCCGGAACGCGGCAAAACGGTCTCCGGTGGACGAGAAAGACATTGGGGGCAACCAAGGAAATCGGGCCGCGCGGTACAGTTCAAACGCGCCCATTAAACATGATTCACCGCGCGTTAAGACACGGCACTTGCCCGTTTAGTCGCCAATAGCTACATGTCTGTCAACAACGAACTGGAGACGACGATGATTGCCCTCTTTCAAACCATTGATTTGGCTTTGAATCTTTACACCTGGGTGCTGATTGCGAGTGCCATTTTCTCCTGGCTCTACGCCTTCAACGTCATCAATTCCAGCAACCAGTTCGTCAACTCGGTCGGGATGTTCCTTTACAATGTCACCGAACCGGTGCTGCGCCCGATCCGCCGCGTGCTGCCGAATCTTGGCGGCATCGACATCTCGCCGATCATCCTGCTACTGATTATCTTCTTCCTGCGCTCCTTCATGTGGAACACCATTTTCCCGCTGGTGGCGTGAGCTCCCCCTGGACCGTTCATGACGGTCATGTCAGGCTGACGGTGCGGCTGACCCCGAATGGCGGCCGCGACGCGATCGATGGATTGGACGGCGAGGGACAGCTGAAGGCGCGCGTCAGCGCCGTGCCCGAAGACGGCAAGGCGAATAAGGCGCTGATCGCCCTTCTCGCCAAATCTCTGCGCGTGCCGAAATCCGCCGTCGCCTTCATTTCCGGTGAAACATCGCGCAAAAAAATCCTCCGCATCGAAGGCGATACGGAGGATCTGATCGAAAAGCTAAAAGCCTTTACGAAAGCCTGAGCTTACTTTGCCTTCTTGGCGCGCTCGACGGCTTCGAGAATGAGTTCGCCGGCTTCCTTCGAACCCTTCCAGCCGAAGATCTTCACCCACTTGCCGGGCTCGAGATCCTTGTAGTGCTCGAAGAAGTGCTCGATCTGCTTCAGCGTGATGTCGGGAAGATCTGTATATTCCTTCACCTTCTCGTAGCGCAGCGTCAGCTTCGGCGACGGAACGGCAATGATCTTCTCGTCCTTGCCAGAATTGTCTTCCATCATCAGAACGCCGATCGGGCGCACGTTGATGACACAGCCCGGAACCAGTGGACGGGTGCTGGCGATCAGCACGTCAATCGGGTCGCCGTCTTCCGACAGTGTGTGCGGCACGAAGCCGTAGTTACCCGGATAGGTCATCGGCGTGTACAAGAAGCGGTCGACGACGAGGGTGCCGGCGTCCTTGTCCATTTCGTACTTGATGGGATGGCCGCCGACCGGAACCTCAACGATAACGTTGACATCTTCCGGTGGGTTGTTGCCGATGGAAATGGCGTCGATGCGCATCAGTGTCCCCTAATATAGGATGGTTTCCGGCTGCCAGATAATCAGAATCTCTTCGCAACGCAACATGTCAGGCCGCATCTTCCGTCGTTTTGGCTAATAGAGTTCGCCACCAACAGCGAAGTTCGGGGATCACCAGGGGCAATGACCGGCGAGGCCACAAACCGGTCGCATTGTCCGGATTAGTTGGGCTTTTCAGATCTCATATTGCAAGCAGATGGCCATGTATCTTTACGAAAGCGACGACTTTTTCGATCTCCTTACCGGCAGCTACCGCCGCATCACTGGCAAGGATCTCGTGCCGCCGGAACTGACCAGACAGGAAGGCATCCGCTGGCTCTACGAGGACGCGCCGTTCGGCCTGCTGGCACATGACACCGCACCCGATCCTGTCTTCGTCTATGGCAACAAGAACGCTCAGCGAAGCTTCGAATATAGCTGGGACGAACTGACCGCGCTGCCGTCGAGACTGTCCGCCGAAGCGCCCGAACGCGCCGCACGGGAGAACTTCCTGCGGCAGGTTGCCGAGAAGGGCTATGTCGACAATTACGAGGGGATCAGGATCAGCAAATCGGGCAAACGCTTTCCGATCGCAAACGTGACGGTATGGCAATTGATCGATGCCGACGGAATGATCCGTGGCCAGGCAGCGAGGCTGCCATAAGCGGCAGCGCCGCTAGTTCCAGATGAAGCCGATCTTCTTTAGCTGCTTGTGGTCGAAGTTTTCCATGCCTTCGCAGAAATCGAGCCCGCCATGGCCGCGATAGAAGCGGCTGGCATTCTCGTTATCTTCCAGGCACCAGACGACCAAGCCATTGCAGCCGAGCGACTTCAGCAACCGGCGCGCTTCTCCGAACAGCATCCGGCCGAGACCGATGCCCTGATATTCCGGGCGGAGATAAAGCTCGTAGATTTCGCCTTCCTGCGGAAGGGCACGGGCACGGTTGAGGCCGAGCGTCGCATAACCGGCGACCGTACCGGCCACATCCAGAACCAGCAGCGTTGCCGGCCCTCGGGTGGCCTTGCGCCACCAGCCTTCGCCGCGGCGTTCGATCATTTGTGTCAGAGCACGGTGAGGAATGATGCCGGCATATGTGTGCTGCCACGCAAGGCGATGCGCCTCCGATATGGCGCGGGCATCATGCGGCTCAGCCCGCCGAACATCGATCGACAACGTCTTCATAACGCTACTCTGGTCCTTCAGCGGACAATTAACCATATGCCATCACGCGGCCTGGCTGATTGCCCACAGACTTAACATGTGGACGATGGAAAAAATTTAACGCTTTTTTAACCATTGTCACAAGCCGGAATCGGCGGACCACACATAAAAAACCCCGGCGCAAGGCCGGGGTTTGATCTGTTTGAGCACGGCTTAGAGCGCTGCCTTCGACTTTTCGAACCGCTTGCGGTCGTTGGCGTCGAGATACATCTTGCGCAGACGGATCGACTTCGGCGTCACTTCGACCAGCTCGTCGTCCTGGATCCAGGAGAGAGCGCGGTCCAGCGTCATGCGGATCGGCGGCGTCAGCTTGACGGCTTCATCCTTGCCGGCGGCGCGGATGTTGGTCAGCTTCTTGCCCTTGAGAACGTTGACTTCGAGGTCGTTGTCACGGCTGTGGATACCGATGATCATACCCATGTAGACCTTCTCACCGGCGTCGATGATCATCGGGCCGCGATCTTCCAGGTTGAACAGGGCGTAGGCAACGGCTTCGCCGGCTTCGTTGGCGAGCAGAACGCCGTTAACGCGGCCGCCAATTTCGCCCTTGTACGGCTGATAGTCGTGGAACAGGCGGTTCATGACGGCCGTACCGCGCGTGTCGGTCAGCAGTTCCGACTGGTAGCCGATCAGGCCGCGCGTCGGCGCCAGAAACTTCAGACGGATACGGTTGCCGCCCGACGGACGCAGCTCGGTCATTTCAGCCTTGCGCTCAGACATCTTCTGAACGACGACGCCGGAATGTTCTTCATCGACGTCGATGACGACTTCTTCGATCGGCTCGAGCATCTGGCCGGTCGCTTCGTCCTTGTGCATGACGACGCGCGGACGCGATACGGCAAGCTCGAAGCCTTCACGGCGCATGGTTTCGATGAGAACGGCCAGCTGCAGTTCGCCGCGGCCGGAAACGAAGAACGAATCCTTTTCGGAGGACTCTTCGATCTTCAGCGCAACGTTGCCTTCGGCTTCCTTGAACAGACGGTCGCGGATGACGCGCGAGGTGACCTTGTCGCCTTCGGTGCCTGCATAGGGGCTGTCGTTGACGATGAAGGACATGGTGACGGTCGGCGGGTCGATCGGCTGAGCCTGCAGCGGCTGGCTGACGGACGGGTCGCAGAACGTGTCGGCGACGGTGCCCTTGGAGAGGCCGGCGATCGCGACGATGTCACCTGCATGCGCTTCTTCGATCGGCTGACGCTCGATACCGCGGAATGCGAGGATCTTGGAGATACGGCCGGTTTCGATGGTCTTGCCATCGGCATGCAGAACCTTGACGGCCTGGTTCGGCTTGATCGAGCCGGAATTGACGCGGCCGGTGATGATACGGCCGAGGAAGGGGTTGGCTTCGAGGATCGTGCCGATCATCGTGAACGGGCCTTCGTGAACCGTCGGCTCCGGAACATGCTCGAGCACGAGGTCGAGAAGCGGTGCGAGACCCTGGTCCTTCGGACCTTCCGGATTGACGTTCATCCAGCCATCGCGGCCCGAACCGTAGAGGATCGGGAAATCGAGCTGCTCGTCGGTTGCGTCGAGGTTCGCAAAGAGGTCGAACACTTCGTTGATGACTTCTTCGTGGCGTCCATCAGGACGGTCGATCTTGTTGATCGCGACGATCGGGCGAAGGCCGACCTTCAGCGCCTTGCCGACGACGAACTTCGTCTGCGGCATCGGGCCTTCGGAAGCGTCGACGAGAACGATCGCGCCATCCACCATCGAGAGAATACGCTCGACTTCACCGCCGAAGTCGGCGTGGCCGGGGGTGTCGACGATGTTGATGCGGACACCCTTCCACTCGACCGAGGTCGCCTTGGCGAGAATGGTGATGCCACGCTCTTTTTCGAGGTCGTTGGAGTCCATGACGCGTTCTGCAACGCGCTGGTTCTCACGGAAGGAGCCGGACTGCTTGAGCAGCTCGTCCACCAGTGTCGTCTTGCCATGGTCAACGTGCGCGATAATCGCGATGTTGCGAAGTGCCATTGTGTCAAATCTCTGAGGCTGGGGCGCTACGTCGGAGGGAGGCGCCTATTACGTTTGGCGCGCTCATACAGTGTTTTTCGCGATTGCGAAAGGGGTAAGAGGTCCGAAGCGCCATTCCAAGGTTAACTCGTACGTTGCGGGTCGATCACCGTCCGCCACAATTCGTTGTCGTCGCGGTCCATCAGCCGCACCGTCATCTGCTCGCTTTGCCCATCGATATCGACGACGCCGAAGAACTGCATGCCTGATGATGGCGGCAGGTTGGACTCGATGCCGCCGGGTGCCGCCTTGATGAAGCGCACTTCCGGCCCGAACGTGCCATCGAGCTCCTGAGGCCCGTATGTGCCGGAGTGGAGCGGTCCGGATACGAACTCCCAAAATGGCAGGAAATCCTGGAACTTCGCCTTGCCCGGATCGTAATAATGCGCCGCGGTGTAGTGCACATCCGCGGTGAGCCAGACGATATTGCCGATCGCCGCGTCGCGGATGAAACGCAGCAGATCGGCAAATTCCAACTCGCGGCCGAGCGGCGCGTCATTGTCGCCATTCGAGATGGATTCGCTGCCCCGGCGTTTGCCGTAATCGTCCCAGATCACCAGGCCGATGGGCAGATCGCAGGAAATCACCTTCCATGTCGCTGTCGATCGCGCCAGCTCGCGCTTCAGCCACGCGACCTGCGCCTCGCCGAAAATCCGCGACTGCGGCATCAGTTCTTCATCGAGACCATGCGCGTTGGGTCCGCGATAGGAGCGGAGATCGACGAAGAACACATCGAGCAGCGGGCCATAGGAGACCTTGCGGTAGATACGGCCGGGATCCGCGGCGACATAGCGGATCGGCGTCATTTCATGGAAGGCGCGGCTGGCGCGCGCCGCGAGCACAGCGACCGACTTTTCTCTGTAGCGGGCATCGGCGCTGAGATCGGTCGATGGCGACCAATTGTTGAGAACCTCGTGGTCGTCCCACTGGTGGAAGACCGGGCAGATTGCATTGAGCGCCGTCACATGCTCGTCGAGAAGATTGTATTTCCATTGGCCGCGGAACTCGGGAAGCGTCTGGGCGATCGTCCGCTTTTCCTCGGTGACGATCCGGTTCTTCCAGACGCCGCCGCCGCGGAGCGCGATCTCATCGGGGATCGGGTTATCGGCATAGATGGTATCGCCGGAATGGATCATGAAATCAGGCCGGTGATAGGCGATCGTCTGATAGGTCCGCATCCCCTCGTCATCGATACCCCATCCCTGCCCCGCCGTATCGCCCGACCACACGAAGCGGATATTGCGTCTGGAGACCGGCGCGGTGCGGAACTCGCCTCGAATGGGCTCGGAACGGCTGTTGATGTCCTGCAGATCGGCCGCGACGAAGCGATAGAAGATTTCCTGGTCCGGCGGCAGACCGGTCACCAGCAGCTTGCCGGCCAAATCGGTCTCCGGCGTCACGTCGAAGGGCGCGAGCCGCACAGCGTTGGCAAACTTGTCTGTCGTGGAATATTCGACGAACAGCCGCGACGGGCGGTCGACCCGCGTCCAGACGACACCCGAGGCCGCATCGACATCGCCCGATTGCACGCCCGAGGTAAAGACCGGCCGGCTCGACGAGCCGCGGGCGTAATAGGGCATTGCCAGGCTTGCCGCCGCAAAGCCGCCGACTGCACCCACCGACGTCAGGAACCGGCGGCGCGTCGTTTCCTTCAAGATCATTCCAAGGCCCTTCAGGAGCGGGATCGAATCGTCCCGCCCCAGCCTTGGACACCCGTCATGTCAGTCTCTTGAAAGCCGCATGACGGTTTGCCGAAACTTCGGCGACAGTTTTGTTACGCGTCGCTGCCGGACAATTCCTTGAAGGTCGAAAGCCCCTTCTTGATCAGCATCGCATCCGGGCTCGGCAACTTGCCGCGGAAGCCCTTGTAGGCATCCTCGGGATCGATCGAGCCGCCGGTCGAATAGATGTTGTCCTTCAGCTTCGCAGCCATCTCGCGATTGAAGGCATCGCCGGTTTCCTCGAAGGCGGAAAAGGCATCCGCATCGAGCACTTCCGACCACATGTAGGAATAGTAGCCGGCCGAATAACCGCCCGAAAAGATATGCTGGAAATGCGGCGAGGCATGACGCATGACCAGCGACTTCGGCATGCCGAGCTCGGCAAGCACCTCGGCCTGGACCGCCATCGGATCATCGACCGCATCGCGCGTATGGAATTCCATGTCGACGATCGCCGAGGAGGTGAACTCTACCGTGTTGAAGCCGGCATTGAAGGTGCGCGCCGCCAGAACCTTGTCGAGCAGCGCCTGCGGCATCGGCTCGCCCGTTTCGAAATGCACCGCATACTGCCTGAGGATCGCGGGCACCGTCAGCCAGTGCTCGTAAAGCTGCGACGGAAGCTCGACGAAATCGCGCGAGACGCCCGTACCCGAGACCGACGGATAGGTCACGTTGGACAGCATGCCATGCAGCGCATGGCCGAACTCGTGGAACAGCGTGCGCGCATCATCGAGCGACAGCAGCGCGGGCTTGCCTTCGGCGGGCTTTGCGAAATTGCAGACATTGTAGATGATCGGCAATTCGCCCTTGTTGCCGTTCTTCAGCGTCAGCTTGTGCTGCGACTGGAACGAGCTCATCCAGGCGCCCGAGCGCTTGGAGCCGCGGGCAAAATAATCGCCGAGGAACAGCGCCACCAGCTTGTCGCTGGCATCGCGGATCTCGAAAACGCGCACATCCGGATGATAGGCAGCGATACCCTTCTTCTCGACGGCACGGATGCCGAACAGGCGGTTCGCGACATCGAAGCAGGCTTCGATGATCTTCTCCAGCTGCAGATAGGGCTTCAGCTCGGTCTCGGAGAAATTGAACTTCTGCGCCCGGATCTTTTCCGCATAGAAGCGCCAGTCCCAGGGCATCACCTCATGGTTCTTGCCATCTTCGGCAATCAGCTTGGCGATATCGGCCTCTTCCTCTCGGGCACGCCCCACAGCCTTCGTCCAGACGGCGCGCAGCAACTCGTCGACGGCTTCAGGCTTCTTCGCCATCGTGTTGTCGAGCTTCAGCTCGGCGAAATTGCCGTAGCCGAGAAGCGCGGCCATTTCCTTGCGAAGCGCCAGCGTCTCCTTGATGATGCCGCGATTATCGGTGGCGCCGGCATTCTCGCCACGGGCGACCCAGGCCTTGAAGGCCTGCTCGCGCAGATCGCGCTTCTCAGAGAAGGTCAGGAACGGTTCGATGATCGAGCGCGACAGCGTGACGGCAAATTTGCCCTCCTCGCCGCGCTCGCGCGCTGCAGCCGCCATCGCATCCTTGAGGAATTCGGGCAGGCCCTCGAGCTCCGGGCCATCGGAGAGAAGGAGCGACCAGCTCTTCTCGTCGGCGAGCACGTTTTGACCAAAATTGGTGCCGAGGCCGGCCAGCTTTTCGTTGATGCCGGCGAGCTTCTCCTGCTCCGGCTTCGGCAGCTTGGCACCGGACTTGACGAAGCCCTTCCAATGCCGCTCCAGCACCCGCGTCTGTTCCAGCGACAGGCCGAGCTCTTCGCGCTTTTCCCAGAGTGTATCGATGCGGGCGAAAAGCGCGGCATTCATGCCGATCTTCGAATAGTGCCGCGACATCTTCGGCGATATTTCCCGCTCCAGCGCCTGGATGACCTCATTGGTATGAGCACCCGCCCGGTTCCAGAACAGTGCCGAGACCCGCGAAAGCTCATCGCCGGCAATTTCCAGCGCCACGATGGTGTTCTCGAAAGTCGGCGCATCCGGATTCCCGGCGATCGCACCGATCTCCTTCTCATGAGACGCAAGCGCCGCATCGAAGGCGGCGGCGAAATCGCCGTCATTGAGCGCATCGAAGCGCGGCAGGCCGTGATGCCCGTTCCAGTTGACGAGCGCCGGATTGAATTCTGGTGTGGAAGGCATGCTGAGATCCTTTTACGCAAGGCAGGTGAAAGGCAATATAGGTGACCCATCGCGGCATTGGTATGTTGCTGATCAAATTCGTCTTTTGCCGGTCACCAAAGAATTGATCCACAAGAACTGATAGACGAAAATTAACTAATTGTTAACGATTGCACCGCCGCGGCCCAAAGGCTAGTTTCCTCTTACTCTTTTCGTAAGGGGACATGGGTCATGGAAATATTTTCTATGCGGTCTTCTCAGAGTTTGCTTTTTAAAAACAGCGATAATAACGCAAAGTCTTCGAAGACCTCTGATATTGAATTCGATACTGGTACGTCTGCACAAACCGGCTTCAGGCTGGAGGACGATAAACCTGCAGATAGCCCTGACTTCACATCGGTCAGCCCGGGTGAGTTGCGCAGCTATGCGCGCCAGAGCTACGATTCGGGCGCGCTCGATCAGCAGACCTACGCGGCCATCTCCGAACCCTTGCCGATGCACGCTATCGATGCACAGGGCAATATTCTGGATCTGACGGGCGTCACCGACGGCACCGCTTTCAATTTCCGTGACTATTACGACAATCAGCTGCAGATCGCGAAATCGCTCGGCGATTCCAATGGCGCGAAGACGCTGCAGTCGATCGTCGATTTCATCGGAAGCTGATTGATCAGGCCTTCCGCCAGCCGAGCAGGCCAGGCGTCGCATGCCATAGGGCCTGCACCGCAAAGCCCATGAACAGCACGCCCGAGCAACGGACGATCAGACGCTCGTGGGCGCGATAGAACCGTCGCACCGCACCGGCGCCGATGATCGTCACCAAGATGATGTCGGCAGTGACAAAGCCGACGAAGGACACACAGAGCATCAGCGGCAGGGCGGCGAAATCCAGCGCGCCAGACGAACCCGCGACAAGGGCGGTGAACGTCGCCAGCGCAACCGGATAACCCTTCGGGTTGGTGACGCCAAAAATCAGGCCACGCCGGAACGGACGCTCGACCACGACAAGCGCTTGACCGTCGGCCTTGGGCTTGGCACTGACGGCGCTCCAGCCGATCCAGGCGAGATAGAAGCCGCAGAGCAGGCCAAGAAGATCGAAAACGAAGGTGCCGATGATCTTCGCGCCGACAATCGCGATCAGCGCCAGGGCAGACCAGATCGTGTCGCCGACCAGATGGCCCATCAGGAAAAACGCGCCTGCCTTGCGTCCCTGCCCGGCACCGATGCCGAGCAGCTGCAGAAACGCGGGACCGGGAATGAGCACATAGAAGAGGGCTGCCAGAAAGGCGCCGAGAAGTAGCGACTGCGTCATGAAATGCTCCGCGGATGGTGTGCGCAGACTATGCCAAAGCGCAATGCCGTCAAGGGCCCGGCGCGCCAACGAAAAAGGCCCGCACAAGGCGGGCCTTTCGAAAAGCGGTAGAGCTGCAATCAGCCCTTCAGATTGCGCTTGCCGAGCGTGCGCAGGCGCAGCGCGTTGAGCTTGATGAAGCCGGCCGCGTCCTTCTGGTCGTAGGCGCCCTGGTCGTCCTCGAAGGTGACCAGCTTGTCGGAATAGAGCGACTTGTCGCTCTCGCGGCCGATGACCATGACATTGCCCTTGTAGAGCTTCAGCGTCACTTCGCCCTCGACATGCTCCTGGCTCTTGTCGATCAGAGCCTGCAGCATTTCACGCTCCGGCGAGAACCAGAAGCCGTAATAGATCAGCTCGGCATAGCGCGGCATGATCTCGTCTTTGAGATGCGCAGCACCACGGTCGAGCGTGATCGACTCGATCGCGCGGTGCGCAGCCAGCAGGATCGTGCCGCCGGGTGTCTCATAAACGCCCCGCGACTTCATGCCGACATAGCGGTTTTCGACGAGGTCGAGACGGCCGATGCCGTTGTCACGGCCATAGTTGTTGAGAGCGGCGAGCAGGGTCGCCGGCGACATGGCAACGCCGTTGATCGAGACGGCATCGCCCTTCTTGAAGCCGACCTTGATGACGGTCGCCTTGTCAGGGGCGGCTTCCGGCGAGATCGTGCGCATGTGCACGTATTCAGGCGCTTCCTGAGCCGGATCTTCCAGAACCTTGCCCTCGGACGAGGAGTGCAGAAGGTTGGCATCGACGGAGAACGGTGCTTCGCCCTTCTTGTCCTTGGCAACCGGGATCTGATGCTGCTCGGCAAAGGCCAGCAGATCGGTACGGCTCTTGAAATTCCAGTCGCGCCAGGGAGCGATGATCTTGATGTCGGGGTTCAGCGCATAGGCCGAGAGCTCGAAACGAACCTGGTCATTGCCCTTGCCGGTCGCGCCATGAGCGATCGCATCGGCGCCGGTCTTGCGGGCAATGTCGATCAGGTGCTTGGAGATCAGCGGACGGGCGATCGAGGTACCGAGCAGATAGACGCCTTCATAGACGGCATTGGCGCGGAACATCGGGAAGACGAAGTCCTTCACGAACTCTTCGCGGACGTCCTCGATGTAGATTTCCTTGATGCCGAGCATCTCGGCCTTCTTGCGCGCCGGCTCCAGCTCTTCGCCCTGGCCAAGATCGGCCGTGAAGGTCACGACTTCGGCGCCGAGCTCGGTCTGCAGCCACTTCAGGATGATCGAGGTGTCGAGGCCGCCCGAATAGGCAAGCACGACTTTCTTCACGTCTTTCTTAGATGCCATGATGATGAGGTCCGTTGCATATGGGCGGCGGCATACCCGCAAAGCCCGTTGTCGCGGGCACTTTTAGCGAGATTGTCACACGACGCAAGGGCAAGCAGCGCCGCCCGCGTGTCGCGGGTAGTGTTTGACAGGAAGAAATACACCCCCATATCTGCCTGCGTCCAGACACCGCCCGAGGAGGAGCTATCCCGTGGCCAATATTCAAGAGATTTTCAAGAAGTCGAATGTCGCCGTGATTACCGGCGGCGCCTCCGGTATCGGACTGGCGGCCGCAAAGCATTTTGCCAAGGCGGGCATGAGCGTCGTGATCGCCGATCTCGGCCAGGAGAAACTGGCCAAGGCGCGTGCCGAGCTTGAAGCCATCGCCGGTGAGGAACATGTGCTTGCCTCGGAGACCGACGTTTCCGACAAGGCGGCTCTCGAAGCCTTGGAGCGGACTGTCATCCAGCGCTTCGGCCGTGTCCACGTTCTGATGAACAATGCCGGCATCGGGCCGGAAACCTCGATCTTCAGCGCCGACGCCGGTTGGGACAACATCCTGGGCGTCAACATGATGGGCGTGATCAACGGTACCCGCGCTTTCGGCGCTGCCATGGCCAAGCACGGCGAACCCGGGCTGATCATCAATACTGGCTCGAAACAGGGCATCACCACGCCGCCCGGAAATCCGGCCTACAACGTCTCGAAAGCCGCCGTGAAGGTCTTCACCGAAGCACTGGAACACGAGCTGCGCAACACCGAAGGCTCGCAGATCTCGGCCCACCTCCTGATCCCCGGCTTCGTCTTCACCGGCCTCACCAAGGGCGACCGCGCCGAAAAGCCGACCGCTGCCTGGACGCCGGAGCAGACGGTCGAGTTCATGGTCGAAAGCCTTGAGAAGGGCGACTTCTACATCCTCTGCCCCGACAACGACGTTGCCCGCCCCGTCGACGAGCGGCGCATGGCCTGGGCGATCGGCGACGTCATCGAGAACCGCCCGCCGCTGTCGCGCTGGCACAAGGACTATGCCGACAAGTTCAAGGCCTATCTCGAAGGCAAGTAAGCCGAAGCGATCGCCGCATCAGAAGGTTTGATTGGTAATTTCCTGAAAGCCGGATAAGAGAAAGGCAATTCCCTTTCCGGCTTTCAGAGTGTGCCATGGACTTCCTTCCGACCCTGCCGACGCTTCTTGCCTTTTCCGCTGCGAGCCTGCTTCTGGCGGCAACGCCGGGGCCTGACATGACGCTCTCGATCAGCCGCGCGCTGTCGCAGGGCAAGAAGCCGGCGCTCTACGTCGTCCTCGGCACCAGCCTCGGCATTGTCGTCCACACCATGCTCGTCGCCTTCGGCATCTCGGCGCTGATCACCGCTTCGCCCACCGCCTTCCTGATCCTCAAGACCGGCGGTGCCGCCTACCTTCTCTGGCTTGCCGTCCAGGCGATCCGTTTCGGCTCGAAGCTGACCGTCGGCAAGGTCGATGAAGCCAAGGGCACACCGCTCTCCAACATCTCCAGCGGCTTCTGGGTGAACCTGCTGAACCCGAAGGTCATCATCTTCTTCATGACCTTTCTGCCGCAGTTCGTCACCGCCGGCGACCCCGCAGTCACCCACAAGCTGCTCTTCCTCGGCTTCTTTTTCATCCTGATCGGCATGCCGGTGAACGCGCTCGTCGTGCTCGCATCCGACGGGCTGGCGAGCTGGCTGCAGAACAACAGAAAGGTGCTGCGCGGCATGGATTATACCTTCGCCGGCGTGTTCTCGATCTTCGCCGTGAAGATCTTCATGACGCAGGGCCGCTAGACGATCTCGCTCAGTCGCTGTTTCAGGAACAGCTTTTCCGCATCCGACTGCGAGAGCTCGATGGCCCGCGCATAAGCGAGCCTCGCTTGATCGATCTGGCCATCGCGCGCCAGTAGGTCGGCCTGTACGGCATAGAATGGCTGATATTGCACCAGCGCCATGGCGATCGGCTTCAGGCGCCCGAGGGCGGCACCCGCCCCCTCGACATAGGAAAGCGCGACGATCCGGTTCAGTTCATAGACCGGGTTATCGGCGGTGCGGGCCAGCTCGCCGTAGAGCAGGGCGATCTGCCGCCAATCCGTGTCTGCGAAACTCCGCGCCTCCGCATGCACGGCGATAACCGCTGCCTGCAGCTGATAGGGTCCCGGACAGCCCCGCTTGAGCGCCCGCTCGATCAACGCCACGCCTTCGTCTATGACCGCGCGATCCCACAAGCTGCGATCCTGCATTTCGAGTGTGAGTATCCCACCACCCTCGCCAATACGTGCCGCACGGCGGGCATGATGCAGGAGCATCAGCGATAGCAGCCCCTCGATCTCCGGCTCATCCGGCCGCAGCGCCGTCAGCAACCGCCCGAGGCGGATCGCCTCGTCGCAGAGATCGGCGCGGATATGACTGCCGCTGCCGGAGGCATAGCCCTCGTTGAAGATCAGGTAGACGACGGCGAGCACGCTTTCGAGCCGCGCCGCCCAGCCATCCGGTCCCGGCACCTCATAGGCGATGCCCGCCTTGGCGATCTTGTCGCGGGCGCGCACCAGCCGCTGCGCCATCGCATCGTGCCGGTCGAGAAAGGCATCGGCGATCTCTTCGGTCTTCAGCCCGCAGACGGAGCGCAATGTCAGCGCCACGCAGGTCTTCCGGTCGATCGCCGGATGGCAGCAAGCGAAGATCAGCTTCAGCCGCTCGTCGCCGATCGGATCAGTCTCATCCGCTACGGCGGGCGCGTTTTCAAGCTCGATCAGATGCGCGATCTCCGCCGACTTCTGCCGGAAATTGGCCGAGCGCCGCAGCCGGTCAATCGCCTTGCGGCGGGCCACCTGCACCAGCCAGGCGTTCGGCGAGGCCGGCAGGCCGTTCCGGTTCCAGTGGATGAGCGCCGATTCCAGCGCATCCTGGAAACTGTCCTCGGCCAGCTGGAAATCCCTCAAAGAGCCCACCAGACTGGAAAGGAGACGGCCACCGTCGCGCCGGGCGATCCTGTCGATCGCTTCGGCTATCGGAGCGGCGGCCGGAACCTCGCTCATCAGCGGTCGAAGACCATGACCGGCCGCACCTCGACGCAGCCCATCGCCGCATGCGGGATCATCGCCGCATATTTGATGGCGTCATCGAGATTGTCGCAGTCGAAGATGTAGAAGCCGCCGAGCTGCTCCTTGGTGTCGGCGAAGGGACCGTCCATTGTCTCGGTTCTGCCGTTGCGCACGCGCACCGTTGTCGCCGTCGTCACCGGCTGCAGCGCATCGCCGGCAACCCAGACGCCATCGCTCTTGTAGGTCTCGGTCGCCGTCGCATAGCCGCTCATCATCTTGCCGAATTCCGGAGAATCCGGCGGCATGCGGGTGCTCGGGTCCATGTAGATCAGCGCCATATATTTCATCGTCCGTCTCCTCAGATCTCCATCGCTCCATTGCGATGGTGACGGATAACGAACGCGATGCAAGCGGATCGACATCGCCGCAGAAATATTTCTCGGAAGACGCTGACGCCGCGATCAGCCGATCAGCAGCGCATCATCGTCGAGCGTCTGGCCGCGCATCTTGCGGAACATCGCGATCAGATCCTCGACCTGGAGATCCTTGCGGCTGTCGCCGCTGACATCCAGCACGATCTCGCCGCCGTGCAGCATGATCGTGCGATGACCGTAGTCGAGCGCCTGGCGCATCGAATGCGTCACCATCAGCGTCGTCAGCTTGCGCTCGGAGACGATCTTGTCGGTCAGCCCCATGACGAATTCCGCCATGCCGGGGTCGAGCGCTGCCGTATGCTCGTCGAGCAAGAGCACCTCGGAACCGGCAAGCGTCGCCATGACGAGCGAGACCGCCTGACGCTGGCCGCCCGAAAGCAGGTCCATGCGGTCGGCCATGCGGTTCTCGAGCCCGAGATTGAGCTCGCTGATGCGCTCGCGAAAATGTTCGCGGCGGCGTGGACCAAGTGCCGCAACGAGACCGCGGCGTTCACCGCGACGGGCGGCAAGCGCGAGGTTCTCTTCGATCGAAAGCGAGCCGCAGCTGCCAGTCAGCGGATCCTGGAAGACACGGGCAACGAGACCGGCGCGCGCCGCCGTCTGCTTGCGCGTCACATCCGTGGTACCGATCATCACCTTGCCTTCGCTCGCCAGCACATCGCCGGCGAGCACGCCGAGCAGCGTCGATTTGCCGGCGCCGTTGGAGCCGATGACGGTGACGAACGAACCCTGCTCGATCGTCAGGTTGACGCCGTTCAGCGCCTTCTTTTCGAGCGGCGTCCCCTTGCCGAAGACGACCCTGATATCCTTGACGCTGATCACGATGCGGCTCCTCCACGGCGAAGACGGGGAAGGATGAGCGCGAAGGTCACAAGAACCGCCGTCACGAAATTGAGGTCCGAAGCCTGCAGGCCGATGAAATCGGTCGACAGCGCCAGCTGGATGGCGATGCGGTAGAGGATCGATCCCAGCACGCAGCCGATCAGCGCGATCAGCAGACCGCGCCGTCCGAGCAGCGTCTCGCCGATGATGACGGCCGCAAGGCCGACGACGATGGTGCCGACACCGGAGGTGACATCAGCGAAGCCGTTGGTCTGTGCAAACAGCGCACCGCCAAAGGCGACAAGCGCATTGGAAATCGCCATGCCGAGGTAGATCTGCCGATTGGTATCGACGCCCTGGGCGCGGGCCATGCGGGCGTTGGCGCCCGTTGCGCGCATCGCCAGTCCCGCATCACTCTCAAGGAAGCGCCAGACGACGATGACGGCGACAATGACAAGCACGCCGACGAAGAGCGGCCGGACGTAGAAATCGCGAAGTCCATGGCCGAAGAACGGGCTGATCATCGTATCGGCGTTGATCAGCGCGACATTCGGCTTGCCCATGACGCGCAGGTTGACCGAGAACAGCGCGATCATCGTCAGGATCGAGGCGAGCAGATTGAGGATCTTGAAGCGGACGTTGAGCAGCGCCGTCACCATGCCGGCGGCCGAACCCGCAATCATCGCGACCAGTGCGGCAAGCCAGGGATTGACGCCGGCGGTGATCAGCACGGCCGTGACGGCAGCGCCGAGCGGAAAGGAACCGTCGACCGTCAGGTCCGGGAAATCGAGAACGCGAAACGCGAGATAGACGCCGAGAGCGACAAAGGCGTAGACCAGCCCGAGCTCCACCGCTCCCCAAAATGCAATCTGACTCAAGGCCCCCGCCTTTCTTTGTGCCCGTGTTTTCTCGGGTCTTAAAATATCAAACCGCCCCCGTTTAGAAACAGGGGCGGCTTAACGCAATATCAGATGCGTGGAATAAGCGTTATTCGACGATGCGGTTGGCGCGCTTCAGCACGCTTTCCGGCAGCGTTACGCCCATCTTTTCCGCGGCCTTCTTGTTGACGACGAGGTCGCTGCCGGCAGCAACCTTCACCGCGATATCGCCGGGGTTCTCACCCTTCAGGATGCGAACGACGATATCGCCGGTCTGCTTGCCGACATCGTAGTAGTTGAAGCCGAGGGCTGCGATCGAGCCGCGATTGACGGAATCCGTATCGGCGGTGAAGAGCGGCAGCTTTGCTTCTTCGGCAACGGCAACCGCGCCTTCGAGAGCCGAGATGATCGTATTGTCGGTCGGCACGTAGATGACGTCGGCACGGCCGACGAGCGCGCGGGCGGCACCCTGAACTTCGGCAGACTTGGTCGCAGCCGACTCGACGACCGTCAGGCCGGCCTTCTCGGCTTCCGTCTTCAGAACGGCGAGCAGCGAAACGGAATTGGCCTCGCCCGAATTGTAGAGATAGCCGATCGACTTCACGTTCGGCAGGATTTCCTTGATGAGCGCAATATGCTCAGCAACCGGCGACATGTCGGAAAGGCCGGTGACGTTGCCGCCAGGCTTGTCCATGTTCTTGACGAGCTGCGCGCCGAGCGGATCGGAAACGGCGGTGAAGACGACGGGAATGTCGCGCGTCGCGGAAACCACGGCCTGAGCCGACGGCGTGGAGATCGGAACGATGACGCTCGGATCCTCACCAGCGAACTGGCGGGCGATCTGCGCGGCGGTCGCCGGGTTGCCCTGCGCGGATTCGAAGAGGAACTTGAGGTTCTCGCCTTCCTTGTAGCCGGCAGCCGCCAGCGTGTCCTGAACGCCCTTGCGCACGGCATCGAGCGCCGGATGTTCGACGATCGCCGTCACGGCAACAGTCACGTCTGCAGCCTTGGCAGGCAGGTTAAGGGCGAGGGTCGCCGCAACGGCGAGCAAGATCGAACGCATATTTGTCCTCCATCAAATGATCAAGGCGCTTCTAGAAAAAGAGAAGCGCCCGATCAATCGCAAAGAACTGTTACAAGGATCAAACTTGCTGATCAGTCGTCCGCGCCGTGATTGGCGATCATCATCGCCTCGAAGGCGAGACGCTCGGTCTTGCGCATACGCTCGGATTCGGACTTCAGCTGACCGCAGGCGGCGAGAATGTCGCGGCCGCGCGGCGTGCGGATCGGCGAGGCATAGCCGGCCGAATTGATGAAATCGGCGAATTTCTCGATCTGCGCCCAATCGGAACACTGGTAGTTAGTACCCGGCCACGGATTGAACGGGATCAGGTTGATCTTCGCCGGCACGCCCTTCAGAAGCTGGATCAGCCCCTTGGCATCCTCCAGGCTGTCGTTGACGTCCTTCAGCATCACATATTCGAAGGTGATGCGGCGGGCATTCGACAGACCCGGATATTTCCGGCAGGCGTCGATCAGTTCCTTCAGCGGATACTTCTTGTTGACCGGCACGAGGATGTCGCGCAGGTCGTCGCGCACCGCATGCAGCGAGATCGCCAGCATGACGCCGATCTCATCGCCGGTGCGGAAGATCTCAGGCACGACGCCGGATGTGGACAGCGTGACACGGCGCTTGGAGAGCGACAGGCCGTCGCCATCGGTAGCAATCAGCAACGCCTGCTTGACGCTATCGAAATTGTAGAGCGGCTCGCCCATGCCCATCATCACGATGTTGGAGACCTTGCGGCCCTCGGCCGGCATGATCGTGCCCTGCGGCGCCTCGCGGTCCGGGAAATCGCCCAGCCGGTCACGCGCCAGCAGCAGCTGCGACAGGATCTCTTCTGCCGTCAGGTTGCGTACCAGACGCTGCGTGCCGGTGTGACAGAAAGAACAAGTGAGCGTGCAGCCGACCTGGCTGGAAATGCAAAGCGTGCCGCGACCTTCTTCGGGAATATAGACGGCCTCGATCTCGACCGGGCGGCCAGCCCCACGCGGCGGAAAGCGCAGCAGCCACTTGCGGGTGCCGTCGTTCGAAACCTGCTCTTCGACGATCTCCGGGCGCGCGATGGTGAAATGCTGCTTCAGCGTCTCGCGCATATCCTTGGAGATATTCGCCATGTGATCGAAATCGGAGACGCCGCGCACATAGATCCAGTTCCACAACTGGCTGACGCGCATCTTGATCTGCTTTTCCGGCACGCCCTTTTCGCGCAGCGCCTCGGCCATCTGCTCGCGCGAAAGGCCGATCAGCGAGGGCTTCTCATCGCCGATCGGAGCGCGCGGCGCCTGCGGCTTGGTAACGGCCATAGCATCCATGACGGACATAGTTCTTCGATCCCGAAATCAAAACTGGACGCGTCCCGGAAAGCCGGAAGACTTGGCGGGCGGCATCGGCAGTTCGCAGAAAGTTGAATGCGGAGCTGCGATCAAGGCCGCATTCGTTCCGCTGTTGCGCCGGGCTTTATCATCATTTTCCCCGCACGTCACTATAGATGGAAACGGCAAAGGCCGGCGCAAGGCCGGCCTTTGAATTTGAAGGGAAGCGGAGAAGCTTACTTGCAGCTTTCGATCTGCTTCAGCGCCGCCGAGATGCCCGACAGCGAATAGGCGTAGGAGGTACCGGTGCCCTTGCGCGAAACGGCGGTGACCGTCATCGAGTGCCCGCCCTTCATGGCGGCGACCAGCGCCGGCTCCTGCGCGGCATTCTCGACCCAGCCAGCCTTGTCCTTGGTGAACATGACGAAGGTCTTGTTGTCGATGACAACGTTGATCTTGGAGTTTTCCTTGACCGTGTAGCCCATCATCGCCTGCGGCTCGTAGGAGATGTTCTGGCCCGGGCGCTGCGACACGATGAAGAAGTTGTCGCCGTGATCGACGCTTGCCGGCTGCTTCGTCGTCGGAACGGACAGAACGTAGCAAACGGTGCTGTTACCCTGCTTGTAGGAATAGGCGCCCCAAGCCTGGAACTGCTGGATGCGGGTCGGCGCCGAAGCTCCGCCCTGCTGTGCTCCTGCGACTCCGGCCGTGATGAGAACGAGAGCGAGAGCGGGTGCGATACTTTTTACAAACATAGATTTCCTGCCGGTTCTTGCGATTCAGCGCCCGGTCGAGCGGGCTGCGCTTTCGTCACGATCTGCTTTATTTTGACTTAATTCAGGTTACCAAAGCGTCAACGGAGACCGTGATATGTCTCCACCTGTGTCATTTAGGCCCGAGTGTCAACGTTCGGCTTGGTGCGGATGCCTGTGTGATGTCCTTGCATTGATGACGGCGCGTCATCCCTTCGAGGGCAATTTAAGACATAAAGATTCAGGCAAGAGTTTGACCTTTCGAAAATCCGTTGTACCTCATTAAGGTATTGGAAATCCGTCGAAGAATTGCCTGAGCCAGGGGGCCCGTAACCGGACATGGATGCTGAGGAAAAACAGCGTTTCGCTGCCCTCGCAAAAGCAGTCGCAGAACGGCGCGATCAGCAGGCCTTCTCCGTCCTGTTCGATTATTTCGCGCCGAGGCTGAAATCCTGGCTGCTACGTCAGCGCATGCCTGCAACCGAAGCCGAAGAGCTGGTTCAGGAAGTGATGATCGTGCTCTGGCACAAGGCAGATCTCTATGATCCGGCACGCTCATCGCTCTCGACCTGGCTCTTCCGCATCGCCAGAAACCGCCGCATCGATCTGCAACGCCGCGCCCGTGCGCGGGTTCTCGACGAGGACGATCCGACGCTGCAGCCGCCCGCCGAGATCGGCGCCGACGAGGCTGTCGCCAACGATGACCGCGATGCGCATGTGCGTGCGGCCGTCAGCCAGCTGCCGGAAGAACAGCGCGAAATGCTGAAGGCAGCCTTCTTCCTGGGGCAGTCGCATTCGGAGATCGCCGAGGCCACAGGACTTCCGCTCGGCACGGTGAAGTCGCGCATCAGGCTCGCCTTCGGCAAGCTCAAGAAGGTTCTGGAGGCGCAGACCGCCTAGGAGCGATCGGCCTAGATCGTCTTCATGCCCTCGGGCTGGTCGGCAAGCGCGCGATCAGCCGCTTCGTAGTGCTTCGGCTTCATATGGCCGCTGACCATGGCAAAGGCCGCCGACAAGACGGCGACGTCGTCGGAAAAGCCGATGACCGCGAAGACATCGGGGATCAGGTCGAACGGCAGGACGAAATAGGCGAGCGCGGCAAGCAGGATGCCGCGCACGCGCGTCGGCGTCTGCGGGTCGAGCGCGCAGTAGAAAGCGGCAACGACGTCGCGCGAGAACGGGATCTGCCGGACGGCACGCTTGAAGGTCGGCCAGAACTTCTTGCGCACGGTTTTCTCCCGGCGGCTCTGGGTTTCCTCATCGCCGGGCAGCAGGATCTCACCATATTTGACGTCGTCCATTCCGATCTCCTCAAAAGGCATGCGCTGATATGGGGATTGAACACGCCGATTCAATTGTTCGTGTTCGAACCCGCCGCCTTGTCCATCGCCTTGGCGAGTTTGAAGTCGAGCTCTGTGAGACCGCCAGCATCATGCGTGTTCAGTTTCACCTCCACCTTGGAATAGACATTGAACCATTCCGGATGGTGGTTGAGCTTCTCCGCCGTCAGCGCCGCCTTCGTCATGAAGCCGAAAGCCTCGACGAAGCTCGCGAACTTGAAGGTCTTCGAGATCGATTGTCCGTCATCGGCAAGCGCCCAGCCGCTCACACCTGTAAGCTGCTCGTCGATCGCCCGGCGTTCCAGTTTCTCCATCTTCATGTCATGGTTCTCCCATCGTTTTCAGAACAGGCTTTTCATGAAACGCATCAGCATCCTGTTTGTTTGCATGGGCAATATCTGCCGGTCGCCACTTGCGGAAGGTATCTTTCGCCATGCCGCGGCCGAAAGCGGGCTTGCCGAAATCGTCTCGATCGATTCAGCCGGCATCGGCGGCTGGCATGAAGGAGATCAGCCCGACCCTCGCTCGATCGCAACGGCGAGAAGCCATGGCATCGACATTACCGGTCAGAGTGCGCGCCGCATCCGCTCGTCGGATTTTGCAGCATTCGACCTGATTGTCGCAATGGATCGCAGCAACGTGGCGGAGCTGAGGCGCAAGGCGCCGGATGCCGGAAACATCCACCTGTTCGGAGACATCGCGCTCGGCACCGGCGAGGACATTCCGGACCCCTATTACGGCGGCCCGGAAGGTTTCGAAGCGGTCTATGCCAAGCTTCACACCGGCTGCATGAAGCTCGCAGGCATGCTCGGCGCCGAAAGCGCTTCGTGGAGCGGGAACACTTCCTCGGTCAGGTAAGGACCGCCGCCGACCGATTCCCGCGATGACAGCAGTACGAAGCGGGGTACGATGAAAGCCGAAGTCTGGAAATTGCCGCGGCCCGAGAGGTAGTGCACCACATCGTCTACCCGCGACGACTTGAGGCGGGCGAGCGTGACATGCGGGGTAAACTTGCGGGGATCCGGCGGCAGGCCGATGCGCTGGCAAATGCGTTCGATTTCGGCTTGAAGCGCGTACATCTCCGGCGATGGCGTGACACCGGCCCAGACCGAATGCGGCTTCTTGGAGCCAAAGGCCCCGATGCCATCAAGCCTGATCTGGAATTCGGGCCTGTCGATCCGGTCGAGCCGGTCGACGATCTCGTCTGCCGTGCGGCCATCGACATCGCCTATGAAGCGAAGCGTGATGTGGTAATTCTCCACATCGATCCATCTGGCACCGGGAAGACCACCGCGCAGCAAAGAGAGGCTCATCGCCGCATTGCGCGGAATTTCGAGGGCGGTAAATAGTCTCGGCATAACGAGCACTCCCCGAATCTTTTGCAGGTGCTAACACGGAATCACGCATTGGTGAGCCGCGCAAGCCCCTATTTCTTCACAGTAGAAATCGTCCGGATGAAATTTGTGACAGCCGGCTCCATCTTCTGGACCATGACGTCTACACCCTTCGAATTGGGGTGCATGCCGTCCTCCAGCTTCAGGCTGGCATCCATGACGACGCCATCGAGAAAGAAGGCGTAGAGCGGAACTTGGTGTTTTTGCGCCAGTTTCTCGTAGATCGGATTGAACCGCGCGGCATAATCCGCACCCATGTTCGGCGGCGCCATCATACCGGCAAGCAGCACCGGAATGCCCCGCTCCTTTAGCCGGGTAATCATGGCGTCGAGATTCTTCTCGGTTTCTTCGGGTGGAATTCCCCGCAGTGCATCATTGGCGCCGAGTTCGAGAATCACACCATTCGTGCCGTCGGGAACCGACCAGTCGATTCGCGCCAGTCCGCCCGTCGACGTGTCGCCGGAAACCCCGGCATTGGTGATCGCAACGTCTTCACCCTTGGCCTTCAGCGCCGCCTGTAGCTTTTCCGGAAAGCCGTCGCCGGGTGGCAGCTGGTAGCCCGCCATCAGACTGTCGCCGAAGCCGACGAGATTGAGCGTCGCGGCCTGAGCCATGGAACTTGCGAGCAGAGAGCCTGCAATGACAGCGATGTGAAGCAGGCCAACTTTAAATCTCATTCCGCTTTCCCTAAATTGTCGAAGTCTTTGAGATTTATATAGGGCTATTTTCTTTGGCAAAAACCATCATCGAGCTGAAGCACGCGGATTTGACCTTGGGCAATGCCGCCGCATCCGTGCATGTGCTGAAGGGCATCGACCTGACGATCGACGCCGGCGAATCGGTCGGCATCGTCGGCCCCTCCGGATCCGGCAAGTCGACGCTGCTGATGGTGCTGGCTGGCCTTGAACGGCTCGATAGCGGTGAGATCCACATCAACGAAACGCCGCTCCACGCGATGAGCGAGGATCAGGTCGCCGATTTCCGCGGCCGCAATATCGGCATCGTCTTCCAGTCTTTCCATCTGATCGCCAACATGACGGCGCTCGAAAACGTCGCCGTTCCCCTCGAACTCGCCAACGTCCCGAACCCCTTCGAGATCGCCCAGCGCGAGCTCCGCTCCGTCGGCCTCGGCGAACGCCTCAACCACTATCCGGGCCAGCTCTCCGGCGGCGAGCAGCAGCGTGTCGCCATTGCCCGCGCTCTCGCCCCCTCGCCTGCCCTGCTGATCGCCGATGAACCGACCGGCAATCTCGATACCGATACCGGCCGCCAGATCGCCGATCTCCTGTTCTCCAAACAGACCGAGCGCGGCATGACGCTGCTGCTCGTCACCCACGACAATGCGCTCGCCAACCGCTGCTCGCGGCAGATCCGCGTGCGCTCCGGCAAGATCGAAGGCGACAGCGCGGTCCGCCAGTCTGCGGCAGCCATCGCATGACGCTGATCACCCCGCGCGTTTCGCTCGCCTTCCGCCTTGCCCTTCGCGAACTGCGCGGCGGCCTCAGAGGCTTCTACATATTCCTCGCCTGTATCGCGCTCGGCACCGGCGCCATTGCCGCCGTCAATTCGGTCTCGACCTCGATCACAGATACGATCGCCTCACAGGGGCAGGAACTGCTGGCCGGCGACGTGCGCTTCGAGCTCAACAATCGTGAGGCGACGCAGGACGAGATGAATTTCCTGCGCGGCTTCGGCAAGGTCTCGACCTCGACCGGCTTGCGCTCGATGGCCCGAAAGCCCGATGGCTCGGATCAGGCGCTGGTCGAGGTCAAGGCTGTCGACGATGCTTATCCGCTCTACGGCACCTTCCAGTCCGAACCGGACTATCCGCTTGCCGCGCTGCTCTCCACCCAGAGCGGCACCTACGGCGCCGTCGCCGCCCCATTGCTGCTCGAACGTCTCGGGCTATCGATCGGTGACGAGATCCTCCTCGGCAATGCGACGCTCAACATAACAGGCACCGTGAAGACTGAACCGGATGCACTCTCCGAAGGCTTCGGCTTCGCGCCCCGCCTGATCGTCAGCCGCGAGGCGTTGCAGGCATCCGGCCTGATCCAGACCGGCAGCCTCGTCGAGCATGCCTACAAGATCAAGCTCGATGATCCCGGAGAAATCGGCACCGTCCGCGATCGCGCTGCCAAGGAGTTTCCCTCCGCCGGCTGGTCGATCCGCACCAGCGACCGCGCAGCCCCCTCGCTCACCGAAAACATCACCCGCTTCTCGCAGTTCCTGACGCTGGTCGGTCTGACCGCGCTGATCGTCGGCGGTGTCGGCGTCGCCAATGCGGTGCGTGCTTTCCTCGATTCCAAGCGCACGACAATCGCCACGTTCAAGTGCCTGGGTGCACCTGCCTCGGTCGTCGTGCTGATCTATCTTTTCCAGATCGCCATCATCGCCTTCGCCGGCATCCTGATCGGCCTCATACTGGGCGCCATATCGCCCGTCATCGCCGCGCAGTTCCTGGCGCAGTTCCTACCGGTCTCGACCGAGCCGGCGCTCTATCCGGGCGCACTGCTGCTCGCCACGCTCTTCGGCATCCTGACGACGCTCGCCTTCGCCATCCTGCCGCTCGGCCATGCCCGCGAGGTTCCGGCAACGGCGCTCTTCCGCGAGCAAGGCTTCGAAGCCCGCAAGCTCCCCTCCTGGCCCTATATCCTGCTCGCCGCCCTCTTCATGGCCGCGCTTGCGGGCCTGGCGATCGTCACCGCCTATGACCGCTTCATCGCCGTCGTCTTCGTCGGCGCCATCATCTTCGCCTTCGTCATCCTGCGCGTCGTCGCGGCTGTCATCGCCTGGCTTGCGAAGCGCAGTCCGCGCGTCAATTCCCCGGCGCTGCGCCTCGCAATCGGCAATATCCACCGCCCCGGCGCCCTGACCCCCTCGGTCGTCCTCTCGCTCGGCCTCGGCCTCGCTCTCTTGGTCACCCTGACGTTGATCGACGGCAATCTGCGCCAGCAGCTGACCGGACGGATGGCCGAAGGAGCGCCGAACTTCTTCTTCGTCGATATCCAGAGCGCCCAGGTCGAAGACTTCCGCAGTCTCGTCAAACAGCAGGCGCCGGAAGGCAAGCTTGTCGAAGTGCCGATGCTGCGCGGCCGGATCCTCGCCTTTAACGGCGAGGACGTCACCAAGCGCAAGGTTCCGCCCGCCGGCCAATGGGTGCTCCGCGGTGACCGCGGCATCACATACTCCGAAAACATGCCGGAGAATGCCTCGCTGACAGAAGGCAGCTGGTGGCCGAAGGATTACAGCGGCGAACCGCAGGTCTCCTTCTCCGCCGAAGAGGCGGGAGAGCTCGGCCTCAAGATCGGCGATACCGTCACCGTCAACGTGCTGGGCCGCAACATCACCGCGCGCATCGCCAACCTGCGCAAGGTCGAATGGGAATCGTTATCGATCAACTTCGTGATGGTCTTCTCGCCCAACACCTTCCGCGGCGCCCCGCATGCCTGGCTCGCCACACTGACCGATCCCTCTGCCACGCCGGCCGAGGAAGCGGCGCTCCTGAAGACCGTCACCAACACCTATCCGACGATCACCAGCGTCCGCGTGAAGGACGCGCTCGATATCGTCAACGAGCTGGTCGGCCAGCTTGCGACCGCCATCCGCGCCGCAGCCTCCGTCGCCCTGATCGCCTCGATCCTCGTTCTCGCGGGCGCCCTCGCCGCCGGAAACAGGGCGCGCACGCATGACGCCGTCGTCCTGAAGACGCTGGGTGCCACCCGCTCCATGCTGATCCGCGCCTTCAGCTACGAATATCTCATCCTCGGTGTCGCCACCGCGATCTTCGCGCTGCTTGCCGGCGGAACGGCCGCCTGGTTCGTCGTCAGCCGTATCATGAAGCTGCCCTCGGCCTTCCTGCCAGATGTCGCCGGACTGACGCTGGTGACGGCACTTGTGCTGACCGTTGGTATCGGCCTGATCGGCACATGGCGCATTCTCGGCCAGAAGGCAGCACCCGTTCTGCGCGAGCTCTAGAATGATCGTTTGACGAAATAGCTTCACCTTACGGCGATTTAACCCCGCCGCTGGTTGCAAGGGCCTTGTTTGCTAGGGGCGAAAGCCTCATATTGTCTGCAGGCATGCTGGAGCTCCGCAGCGGCGCCCGGGTCGTAAAGCCCGACACCGTATTCACATCGGAGCTTGTATAGAGGAAACAATGGCTGACCTTCGTAACTACCAAAGCCGGGCACAGACTGGCGAGATGATCGACCAGGGGCTGCGCTCCTATATGCTCAAGGTCTACAACCTGATGGCGCTGGGTCTGGCGATCACGGGTGTTGCGGCCTATCTCGGCTTCAATTTGGCGGTCCAGGACAATCAGCTGACGCAGTTCGGCGTACTGCTTTTCCAGTCGCCGCTTCGCTGGGTCGTGATCCTTGCTCCGTTGGCTGCGGTCTTCTTCCTGAGCTTCCGGATCAACCGCATGAGCGTTGCCGCCGCGCAGACGACCTTCTGGGTCTATGCCGCGCTGGTCGGCCTGTCGCTCTCGTCGATCTTCCTGGTCTACACGCAGTCGAGCATCACGCAGACCTTCTTCGTGACCGCCGCTTCGTTTGGCGCCCTGTCGCTCTACGGCTACACGACCAAGCGTGATCTCTCGGCCATGGGCTCGTTCCTGATCATGGGTCTCTTCGGCCTGATCATCGCGTCGATCGTGAACATCTTCCTGGGCTCGTCTGCCCTGCAGTTCGCGATCTCCGTGATCGGCGTCCTGATCTTCGCAGGCCTCACGGCCTACGATACCCAGCGCATCAAGGAACTGTACTATGAAGCAGACGGTGCTGAGGTCATGGGCCGCAAGGCGATCATGGGCGCTCTGACGCTCTACCTCGACTTCATCAACCTGTTCATGTTCCTTCTGCAGTTCATGGGTAACCGCAAATAAGACGGAACGGGTGACAGCGGGGCGACCTGAACGCCACCCTGGCTGGATCAGAGACAACCGAACCGCCTGCAACAGAGAATGTTGCGGGCGGTTTTATTTTGCGAAGTGTGGATGCTGCACTTAGCTCTGCGCGGCCAGCATGTGACAGTCGGCTTTGCGTCTCAGAGCTTGCGCGCTGCCAGGCGCCGCCGGTCGAGCGCAACATGATCGGAGCCGCGCTTCGTCAGGCGGAATTGCCGCTTCTGGAACTCGCCGCGAATCTCGATGAAGCCCTGCTCCTCGGCCTCGTTCAAGGTCTTCAGGCTGGTGCCGGCAGGGGGAGACTGCCAGTCGATGCCGTCAGCGGCGTGCAGCAAAACCAGGATCTTGATAATGGTATTTCTCCAAAGTTGACGCATGCGGCCGGTGTGCCGCCTGGCACAACGGGCCTGTTCCGCGAAAGCCGTTCTCTAGAAGCTGCGGCGGGCTCGGTCAACTCGCCGGCTTGGCCACCATGCAGCTGTCAGCGGCGGAGCGAAGACAATAGCAACAAGCAACAGCGCTCCACCCGGCGATACCTTTATGCTTTTCCTGTTGCCAAATCACGCACCGGATGGTTTTCAGCCTGAACCACACTTCAGGACATCGGCTGCCGAATGACCGTCTATCTCCGCGATATCTCCGCTTCCGACCTTGATGCCATCACCGAGATCTACCGCGAGGCCGTTCTGTCAGGGACCGCCAGCTACGAGATCGTCCCGCCAGAGCGCCAGGAGATGGCCACGCGGCTATCTTCCATAACAGGCCAAGGCTACCCCTATATCGCCGCGGCCGACGAAAACGGTCTGCTGCTTGGCTATGCCTACGCTTCGGCGTTCCGCACGCGCCCAGCCTACAGGTGGATGGTCGAGGATTCGATTTATCTGGCGCCAGAGGCCCGTGGAAAGGGCATCGGCACGGCGCTGTTGTCGGAACTGATATCGCGTTGCACCACCCTCGGCTTCCGGCAGATGGTAGCGGTAATCGGCGGAGCACATCCGGCATCGATCGCACTGCACCGTTCGTTGGGTTTCGAGGAAACCGGTCTGCTCAAGGGCACCGGATACAAGCACGGCCGCTGGCTGGATACGATGCTGATGCAGCGCGCGCTTGGCGAAGGAAAGAACAGCGATCCCGACCCGTCGATCTATCCCGGCACGCTGTTCAAGGGCTGAACGCCTACTTGTCGACGAGCTTCAGAACCTTGTCGAAGACCTTCAGGACCTGCTGCAGCTCGTGGCCACGCTTCAGGATCATGCCGTTGGTATTCACCACGGAATAGGCGCCCTGCTTGTTGGCAAGCTTGGGATCTTTCTCGATGGTGAAGAGGGGCATTTCGCCGGAGCGCTTGAAGACGGAGAACACCGCCTTGTCCTTCATGTGGTCGATTGCGTAGTCTTTCCACTCGCCCTCGCCGACCATGCGGCCGTAAATCCACAGGATTGCATCCAGCTCTCGCCGGTGAAACGTCACCGGCAACGGATCCTTGCTCTGCTTGTATTCTTTAAGATCGACGACGACTGAGGAACTATTGTCGGCGGAACGGTGATCGCCATGCCGCAAATCCGGCTGATCTGTCATCAGTCTCCCTGTGCCTCCGCTTGTGACAGGAGAGTGACAGTTTGCCCGAGCCGCGCCAAATTGCAAGTGCGGCCAGTCATCACATTAATCATATGCTATGCAATCTCCTGAGCGCCGCAATTCAGTCAAAACAGCGCCTCATTTGCAGGGGAAGTTCCGCTCACCGATTTGGCGCCAGCGCGCCAAAGGGCCCGGCTGAGCGTATCGACCTTAACCCCAGCCCCGAATACGATCAGCCGGGCCGCCCCGTTTTCCATCTGCCGCAGCAGATGAAACCCTCAGATATTCTTGCCCGCCATGATGACGGTTGCTCCCAGGATCGCGGCCGGGTCACCATCAGCCGTAGCAGCCTGCAGCAGAATTGCACAGCCCTCGAGGTCGGCCTTCTGCAGCACCGTTGCAGGTAAGGTCAGGCTTGTTGCCTTTCCGTCCCACATGCCCACGGTTTCGATGTCGCTGACGCTGTTGATGTAGGAAATCTTCTGGCCGCTGTTCTCGCCCTTTTCGACGTCGATGGTCTTTTCCTTGTCGAAATAGACCATGACGACGCTGGCCTTGCCCTGCCCGGCACCGATCTTGATCTCCAGCTCGTCGCCACGCATCTGCGCATCGACGGGCACGGAGAGACCCTTGCCCTCGGTGGAGAAGCCATTGATCTTGCCGTTGATCGCCGAGATGTCGGATCCCGCCATATGGTCGCGGCCGTTGACCACCACCTGCGGCGTATAGACGTTGCTGCGGCCGAGCATCCGGGCATAGCCATACTGCCGGTCGGTATTCTGTTTCGAGCTCAGCGTGTCGGTCCAGCCGAGATAGTTCCAGTAATCGACATGATAAGCAAGCGCGATGACATCGCCCTGGCCGACGATCTTGCGAAACGCCGCATCAGCCGGCGGACAGGAGCCGCAGCCCTGGGAGGTGAAGAGTTCGACGACGCCCTTCGGCTTGCCGTCTTCGGCATGAAGCGGTGCCGCGAGCACCAGACCGGCAATCATCGAAATCAAAAAACGCGGCGACATTGCAACCTCTTTTCCAGAACATGCGGCGGACCGATACCGCAGGCCCCGATTACGACCGTAGAGATAATCCTTCCGGCTCAAAACGGGAAGTAACGAACGGGTGAGACAGGCCCACCCGCCATCGCAGCCGGAACACATCGCCGTGAGCCTCGTCCCGCAAAGAAAAACCGCCGGAGATTGCTCTCCGGCGGCGATTATCATGCGCTTGTCTTAAGAATTAAGCAGCGAGATCACGCAGAACCGTCTGCAGGATGCCGCCGTTGTTGAGGTAGATGACCTCATCCAGCGTGTCGACGCGCGACAGAAGCGGAACTTCCTTCACGGTGCCGTCGCCGTAGGTGATCTTGGCAATCTTCTTCTCACGCGGCTTGATGTTCTCGAGACCTTCGATGGTGACGATTTCGTCGCCCTTCAGGCCGAGGCTCTGCCAGGTCGTGCCCTCTTCGAAGACGAAGGGGATGACGCCCATGCCGACCAGGTTCGAGCGGTGGATACGCTCGAAGCTCTGCGCGACGACAGCCTTGACGCCGAGCAGGTTGGTGCCCTTTGCAGCCCAGTCACGCGAAGAGCCGTTGCCGTATTCGACACCGGCGAAGATGACCAGCGGAACGCCCTCGGCCTTATACTGCATGGCCGCGTCGTAGATCGATTCCTCTTCCTTCGACGGATAGTGGATCGTGAAGCCGCCTTCCTTGCCGTTCGCACCCAGCATGTGGTTGCGGATACGGATGTTGGCGAAGGTGCCGCGCATCATGACTTCATGGTTGCCGCGGCGCGTGCCGTACTGGTTGAAGTCGGCAACGCCGACGCCGTGACCGGTGAGATATGCACCAGCCGGCGAAGCCGCCTTGATCGAACCGGCCGGGGAAATGTGGTCGGTGGTGATCTTGTCGCCGAAGAGACCGAGGACGCGAGCACCCTTGATATCGGAAATGCCGCTACCGGTCTTGCCCATGCCGACGAAGTAAGGCGGGTTCTGGACGTAGGTCGACTGGTCGTCCCAGGCGTAGGTCTGGCCCGGAGGAACCTGAACGGCCTGCCAGTTTTCATCGCCCTTGAAGACGTCGGCATACTTGGACTCATAGAGTTCGCGCGTGACGTACTTCTGGATGAATTCCTGCACTTCGTGCGAGGTCGGCCAGATGTCCTTGAGGTAGACAGGGTTGCCGTTCTGGTCTTCGCCGATCGGCTCCTTGGTCAGGTCCTTCTGGACCGTACCGGCAAGCGCGTAGGCGACGACGAGCGGCGGGGAGGCGAGGTAATTCGCCTGAACGTCTGGCGAGATGCGGCCTTCGAAGTTACGGTTGCCCGAGAGCACGCCCGAAACGATCAGGCCCTTGTCGTTGATCGTCTTCGAGATCGGCGCCGGCAGCGGGCCGGAGTTACCGATGCAGGTCGTGCAGCCGAAGCCGACGAGGTTGAAGCCGAGCTTGTCGAGATCGGCCTGCAGGCCGGACTTGGCCAGATATTCGCCGACGACCTGCGATCCCGGAGCCAGCGAGGTCTTGACCCACGGCTTGGTCTTCAGGCCCTTGGCAACGGCGTTGCGGGCGAGAAGGCCGGCAGCGATCAGAACCGACGGGTTGGACGTGTTGGTGCAGGAGGTGATGGCAGCGATGGCAACGTCGCCATGGCCGAGATCGAAGTCGGTGCCTTCAACCGCATAGCGGTTCGAAAGCTGGCCGGGCTTCTTGTATTCGCCTTCGAGCGAGCCGGCAAAGCCGGACGCGATGTTCTCGAGCGGGATGCGGCCTTCCGGACGCTTCGGGCCGGCCATGGCAGGCACGACGTCGCCGAGGTCGAGTTCGAGCGTATCGGTGAATACGAGGTCGGAACCATCGCCTTCACGCCACATGCCCTGAGCCTTGGAATAGGCTTCGACGAGGGCGATGCGGTCCTTGGTGCGGCCCGACATGTTGAGGTAGTTGACGGTTTCGCCATCGACCGGGAAGAAGCCGCAGGTCGCGCCGTATTCCGGACCCATGTTACCGATGGTGGCGCGGTCGGCGAGCGGCATGTTGTCGAGGCCCGAGCCGAAGAATTCGACGAACTTCGAAACGACGCCCTTCTTGCGCAGCATCTGAACGACCATGAGCACGAGGTCGGTCGCGGTGACGCCTTCCTTGAGCTTCCCGGTGAGCTTGAAGCCGATGACTTCAGGCAGCAGCATGGAAACAGGCTGACCGAGCATCGCAGCTTCGGCTTCGATACCGCCAACGCCCCAGCCGAGAACGCCGAGACCGTTGATCATCGTGGTATGCGAGTCGGTGCCGACGCAGGTATCCGGATAGGCGATCGTCTCGCCGTCCTCTTCCTTCGTCCAGACGGTCTGGCCGAGATATTCGAGATTGACCTGGTGACAGATGCCGGTGCCCGGAGGAACGACGCGGAAGTTCTGGAATGCCTGCTGGCCCCACTTCAGGAAGCGGTAGCGCTCGCCGTTGCGCTGGTATTCCAGCTCGACGTTCTTGGCGAAAGCCTGCGGCGTGCCGAATTCATCGACGATGACGGAGTGGTCGATGACCAAATCGACGGGAACCAGCGGGTTGATCTTCTCGGGGTCGCCACCGAGCGAAACCATCGCATCGCGCATTGCGGCCAGATCGACGACAGCCGGAACGCCGGTGAAGTCCTGCATCAGCACGCGAGCGGGGCGGTATGCGATTTCGTTTTCGACCGAGCCCTTGTTGACGAGCCATTCGGCAACTGCCTGGATGTGCTCCTTCGTAACCGACTGGCCGTCTTCGAAGCGCAGCAGGTTTTCGAGCAGGACCTTCATCGAATAGGGAAGCTTCGATACGCCAGCCAGGCCATTCGCCTCAGCCTTCGGAAGGCTGTAATAGACGTAGTCCTTACCATTGACGGTGAGGGTGGAGCGACAATTGAAGCTGTCAAGAGATTTAGACACGAGATACCCCGTTTCTGATAGCCAACACAGTCGTGCGAACGCCTATGCACTTAATGCACATCAGGATGCGGGTACGGCCATTTCCGCTGTCCGCACGTGGAAAGAATATTCCATGTTCGGCGCAAGGATGAAGTTCACGCCGACCGCTGGCGTGGTTGCGGGTCTTATAGATAATTTCTAAGAAGGGTGCCAGATAGTGCGTGGCCCATTTCGGACATTTTTTGCGACGCAATGACTAAAATCTTAAACAACGGAAATGCCGTGCACCTGACTGCCGAGAAACTCGCTGCGCGCCGGGGCGAAGACCTGATTTTCGAGGACATGTCCTTCCACCTCGAAAGCGGCGAAGCATTGGTTTTGACTGGTAAAAATGGATCGGGAAAGTCCACTTTACTGCGTGTCGTTGCCGGTCTTCTTCGCTCCGAAAAGGGTGCCGTTCGCTTCACTGATTCGCACGGTTCGGACGAGCATCGCGCCAGCGAAGTCAGCCATTATCTCGGCCACCGGAACGCGATGAAAAGCGAGCTCACGGTCGAGGAAAATCTCGCCTTCTGGCAGGACTTCCTGGGCGACGTTCTCGGCGTCTCCGGCATGTCGATCGCCGATGCCGCCGACGCTGTCGGCCTCTCCGGCATTACCCACCTCCCCTTCGGCTATCTCTCTGCCGGCCAGCAACGCCGCTTCGCCTTCGCCAAGCTGCTCGTCGCCTACCGCCCGATCTGGATCCTCGACGAGCCGACGGCGGCGCTTGATGCCAGCGCCGACAGGCTGTTTGCGGAGCTGATCGGCGCGCATCAGAGAAAGGGCGGCATCGTGCTGGCGGCGACGCATCAGCCGCTGGGGTTGGAGAATGCGCGGGAATTGCGGATGACGGGATTTGCGGGTGTGGATCAGGGGGTGTGGGGATGAAGTATTCATTTTCCGCTGCATCAAAGGCCCCTCCCCAACGTTTGCGATCCCCCAAGCAGATGTTGGCCATTCTCCACTACGAGGGCAGCGGGCTAAATCCCTCCCCCCTGTGGGGAGGGGTTGGGGAGGGGTTTTCATTCATAGAGGGCCAAACCCCATGAAAGCCCTCTTCCTCCGAGACCTCAGGCTCTCCATCCGCTCCGGCGGCGGCGCGCTGATCGGCGTCCTGTTCTTCCTAACCGTCGTCGCCGTCATCCCCTTCGGCGTCGGCCCCGATCTCAATCTGCTCTCCCGCATCGGCCCGGCGATCGTCTGGATCGGCGCGCTGCTTGCCGCCCTCCTCGGCCTCGACCGCCTGTTCCAGGCGGAGCGCGACGATGGATCGCTCGATATCCTGCTGATGCAGGAAACGCCGTTGGTGCTCACGATCTTCATGAAATGCCTGGCGCACTGGACGGCAACCAGCCTGCCGCTCGTTATCGCCTCGCCCCTGCTAGGGCTCTTCATGAACATGAGCGAGACGGCGATCGGCGCGACGATGCTGACGCTGCTGGTCGGCTCGCCCGCGATCACCTTCATCGGTGCCGTCGGCGCGGCGGTCGCCGTCGCCCTGCCGCGCGGCGGCCTGCTCGTCTCGATCCTCGTCCTACCGCTGACGATCCCGGTGCTGATCTTCGGCGTCAGCGCCACCTACGCGGCCGTCGAGGACCCCGCACCGTTCATGCCGCCCTTCCTCGTGCTGATCGCGCTGACGCTGTTCTTCGCCGTCATCGGTCCGGCAGCGGCGGCGCTCGCGCTCAGAAACACGTCGGATTGATCGTGCCGTTGACCGGCATCAATTGCGGGAGAACCCCGTTCAAGGTAAAGAACCGCTCATGAGCGAAACCAGCCTGGCCATCAGCAAATTCAGCGACCTCGCAAACCCGACCCGGTTTCTGGCGCTTGCAAGCCGTATCATTCCCTGGATGGCGGGCATCACTGCCCTCTGTCTCGCCGTGGGGCTCTATCTGAGCTTCGCGACCGAAGGCGACTACCAGCAGGGCGAGACCGTCCGCATCATGTATATCCATGTGCCCTCGGCCTGGCTGGCGATGATGTGCTACACGGTCATGAGCATCTCGGCGATCGGCACGCTGGTCTGGCGCCATCCGCTGGCCGATGTGTCCGCCAAGGCCGCCGCACCGCTCGGCGCCGCCTTCACGCTTCTCGCTCTCGTCACTGGCTCGCTCTGGGGCAAGCCGATGTGGGGCACCTGGTGGGTCTGGGATGCGCGCCTGACCTCGGTTTTCGTGCTCTTCCTGATGTATCTCGGCCTGATCGCCCTCAATCGCGCCATCGACGATCCCTCCAAGGCCGCCCGCGTCGTCGCCGTCCTGATCCTCGTCGGCTTCGTCAACATCCCGATCATCAAGTTCTCCGTCGAGTGGTGGAACACGCTGCATCAGCCGGCAAGCGTCATGCGCCTCGATGGCCCGACGATCGATCCCGAATTCCTGCGTCCGCTGCTCGTCATGGCTGTCGGCTTCACGCTACTGTTCTTCACGCTGCACATCATGGCGATGCGCAACGAGATCTGGCGCCGCCGCGTCGCCGCTCAGCGCCGTCTTGCCGCCCGCATGGCAAGCCGCGAGGACTGATCGATGACGCATGCTTTCTACGTCTACAGCGCCTATGGCTTCGCAGCTTTCGTGACCATTGCCGTCACACTCTGGATCTGGGCCGACGGCCGCGCCCGCCAGAAGGAGCTCGCTGCCCTCGAAGCCTCCGGCATCCGCCGCCGGTCGGCCCGAAAGAAGGATGACGAATGAGCGCGCCCGAGACGCAAGAGACCAAGGCGCGTGGCCTCAGCCGCTATGCCGTCGCCCTGATCCCGCTCCTCGTCTTCGGCGGCATCGCTGCGACTGCGGCCAAGATGCTCTACGACCAGGACTTCCACGGCAAGGACATCTCGGAAATCCCCTCCGCGCTGCTCGGCACCAAGGCGCCCTCGCTGAACCTCGCACCGCTCGAAGGCTCCAACCTGCCGGCACTGACGGACGCTGCGGTCAAGGGTAAGCTGACGCTCGTCAACGTCTTCGCCTCCTGGTGCATCCCATGCCGGCAGGAACATCCGATCCTAAAGCAGCTCGCCGCCGACGGCAGGCTCAACATCGTTGCCATCAACTACAAGGACAAGACCGAGAACGCGCTGCAGTTCCTGAGCGAACTCGGCAACCCGTTCAAGGCAATCGGCGTCGATCCGAACGGCAAAGCGGCGATCGACTGGGGCGTCTATGGCGTTCCCGAAAGCTATCTCGTCGCCCCTGATGGAACGATCATCTACAAGCGCGTCGGCCCCTTCGACGAGATCAGCATGAAGGAAGGGCTCTTCCCGGCGATGGAGAAAGTGCTGGGGAAGCCGGCGTCCTAAAACGTCGCATTCTATGACCGGCGCTTGACCGTGCGGCCCCCTCATCCGGCCCTATCGGGCCACCTTCTCCCCGCTGGGTAGAAGGGATCGGCGACGTCGCGGCATCTTCCCTTCTCCCCGGCGGGGAGAAGGTGCCGGCAGGCGGATGAGGGGGCTGCACGGCAAAACGTCCGCTAAATCGCACTCTGCCAGGTCTTGATCGCCTCGACTGGCCAGATCAGCATCAGCACATTGAGCGTCAGGTTGTCCCGGATCATGTAGCCGGTGAACAGCTCGAAGAAGATGGCGATCGCGACGGTCAGCGCGACCGGTGCCCGGGCCGCGAAGAAGAAGCCGATCACCATGAACACGGCGTCCATCGCCGAATTGATGATGCTGTCGCCGTAATAATCGAGCGAGATCGTCGCCGCGCGGTAGCGGTCGATGATGATGGGCGAATTCTCTAGCAGCTCCCAGCCGGATTCGATCACCAGCGCCAGGAGCAGGCGAGCCGCAAACGGCTTGCCGCGCAGCACAAGATGCGCCAGCCCATAGAACAGGAAGCCGTGGATGATGTGCGAGGGCGTGTACCAGTCCGAGAGGTGCTGGGAATTGCCGCTGGAATTGACCGTGCCTTCCCAGAGCTTCACATATCCGCAGGTGCAGATGACCGTGCGGCCCATGAAATATTCAGCCACGACCTGCACAAGAAGCACGGCAAAGCAGGCGAGAACCCAGAAGGTCTGATGTTTCGTGCGCTCGGCCGTACTGTCGAAGCTCACTTCTCGGTTTCTCCCGCAGGCTGGATCGTGTGCTTCAGGATCAGCGGCATCTGCGCCATCGTGAACAGGATAGTGATCGGCATGGTGCCCCAGACCTTGAAAGCGACCCAGAAATCATCGGAGAAATTCCGCCAGATGACCTCGTTCAGCACGGCGAGGAACAGGAAGAAGATGCCCCAGCGGAGCGTCAGCTTCCGCCATCCCTCGGCATCGAGCTGGAAGGCGGCATTAAAGACATAGCCGAGCAGCGACTTGCCGAAGGCGAGGCCGCCGAGCAGCGCCACGCCGAACAGCGCATTGACGATCGTCGGCTTCATCTTGATGAAGGTCTCGTTCTGCAGATAGATCGACAGCGAGCCGAAGATCAGCACCACGATGCCCGATACGAAGGGCATGATCGGCAGATGGCCGAGGATGATCTTCGAGGCAACCAGCGAAATGATAGTCGCGGCCATGAACAGGCCTGTAGCGACGAAGAGCGGGCCGCCGAGCTCGGCAAGAGCCGGGAAACGGTCGACCAGCCACTGGCCGCGCAGGTTGGCAAAGAAGAAGATCAGCAGCGGTCCGAGCTCCAGCGCCAGCTTCAGCAGCGGATGGTGCCGGTCTGCGGCGGAGGGCGTGATATCGCTTTCGGTGGTCATGCTTTTCGTAAAACCTGTCAGTTTCGGGCCTGTCTCAACCGGCCGCGGCTTGCGCGCTCTTGGCGGCTTATCTGTGGCATCATTGACCGATACCGGCAATGGCATGTGCGAAATCCTCGGCCTCAAAAGGCTCCAGATCGTCCACGCCTTCGCCGACGCCAATGAAATAGACCGGCAGCTTGTGCTTGGCGGAGATGGCAACGAGGATACCACCGCGCGCCGTGCCGTCGAGCTTGGTCATGATCAACCCGTTGACGCCGGCGACGTTGCGGAAGATTTCCACCTGGTTCATGGCGTTCTGGCCGGTCGTCGCGTCGAGCGTCTGCAGCACGGTATGCGGCGCATCGGGATCGAGCTTGCCGAGCACGCGCACGATCTTCTCGAGCTCGGCCATCAGCTCCGCCTTGTTCTGCAGGCGCCCGGCGGTATCGATGATCAGCACGTCGCATTTCTTCGCCTTCGCCTGCTCGAAGGCGTCATAGGCGAGACCGGCGGCATCGGCGCCGAGCTTGGTGCCGATGAATTCGGATTTGGTGCGGTCGGCCCAGATCTTCAGCTGCTCGATCGCGGCGGCGCGGAAGGTGTCACCGGCGGCGACCATCACCTTCAGCCCGGCGCCCGAGAGCTTGGCGGCCAGCTTGCCAATCGTCGTCGTCTTGCCGGTGCCGTTGACACCGACGACGAGGATGACATGCGGCTTGTGGCTGAGATCGAGCTGCAGCGGCTTGGCGACCGGCTTCAGGGCCTTGACGATTTCGGAGGCCATAATGCGCGTGACATCTTCGCCCGTCACATCCTTGCCGTACCGCTCCGAGGCCAGTGTATCGGTGACCCGCATCGCCGTCTCGACGCCGAGGTCGGCCTGGATCAGCAGGTCTTCCAGATCCTGCAGCGTCTCGTCATCGAGCTTGCGCTTTGTGAAGAGCGCGGTGATCTGGCCGGTCAGCTGCGACGAGGTGCGCGCGAGACCGGCACGGAGACGCTGGAACCAGCTGAGTTTCGGCTGGATGACGGCGGGTTCGGGTTCCGGGGCGGCGGCGCCTGTGGCGAAACCTTTCGGGAGGATGGGTGCTTGTTCGGACGGCACGTCTTCCGCGTCCGATACTTGTTCAGCCTGCGCTTCTTCGATGTCCGCGGGTGCGATACCCCCCTCTGCCCTGCCGGGCATCTCCCCCACAGGGGGGGAGATTGGCTGAGTGGGGAGGTCTTGCGCCACTTCGGCGTCGAGAAGGCTTTCGTCTTCCTTCGAGAGGATTTCTTCCGGGAAGGTTTCGGTCGGCTCAACGCGGCCTTCTTCGCGATCGGCAACCGCATCTTCGGCCTGATCTCCCCCCGTGTGGGGGAGATGTCCCGTAGGGACAGAGGGGGGTGTTTCCGCAGGGATCACGCTGGAATCTTCAGCCGGCGCCTCAAGCGCAACCTCAGCCTCAGCTTCCGCCTCCAGCAAAGACAACGGCACCACACCCACATCGCTCATCTGCGCGACATCAGGCAGGATCGCCGGCTCTTCCGCTTCCTCAACCACTTCAGGCTCGACGACATCAGCAACAGGCCCGCCAGCCGTCTCCACCTCTTCCGGCAGCACCGGATCGGCGGCAACCGGCAGCTCTTCCTTCACCGGCTCGATGGCGGGCACGGCCTCTTGCGGCTTTGCCTCTTCGAGCGGCTTGCCGAAGGTGAAGACCTTTTTGATGAAACTGAGGGCCATAAGAATTCCGTGAAAGTCAGGCGGCCTCTGCGGCCGTCAATTGCATGTCGAGGTGCTTGCCGTTGTGACCGGTGATTTCGGCCTGCAGCATGGAGCGCGGGCGAAGGCCGGGGGCGGCAACGAGCGTGAAGTTTTCGGTATGCGCCAGGCCGTTGTTTTCGACCAGCAGCCATTGCCGCGTTCCAACCATCCTGTCGAGATGGGATTGATAGAGCGTCTGTCCAGTGGCTCGCAGCCTGGCGGCGCGATCCTTGATCAGCGAGCGGTCGAGCTGTGGCATGCGGGCCGCCGGCGTGCCCGGACGCGGGCTGTAGGGGAAGACATGCAGATGCGCGATACCGGCCTCTTCGGCGAGACTGACGGCATTGGCAAACATCTCCTCGGTCTCGGTCGGAAAGCCGGCGATCATATCGGCGCCGAGGCTGATCTCGGGCCGCAAACGGCGCACCTGCGCGACAAAATCGAGCGCATCGGCGCGGCTATGCCGCCGCTTCATGCGCTTCAGGATCATGTCGTCGCCATGCTGCAGCGACAGATGCAGATGCGGCATGAAGCGCGGCTCGTCGCCGATCAGATCGAAAAGATGCTGGTCGGCCTCGATGCTGTCGATCGAAGAAAGCCTGAGGCGCCGGATTTCGGGGATCTGCTTCAGCAGCGTCTTGGCAAGCAGCCCCAGCGTCGGCTGACCCGGCAGATCGGCACCATAGCTGGTGGCATCGACACCCGTCAGCACGATCTCGCTATAGCCGCCCTCGACCAGATTTCGGGCCTGATTGACCACAGCGCCCATCGGTACCGAGCGCGAATTGCCGCGGCCATAGGGGATGATGCAGAAGGTGCAACGGTGGTCGCAGCCGTTCTGCACCTGGATAAAGGCGCGCACATGCCCGTCGATATGCTTGACCATCTGTGGCGCCGTCGCCTTGACGCTCATGATGTCGTTGACGCGCAGTTTCTCTTCCGCCGAAACGCCGAAATCCGGCAGCGCGCGATAGGAGGCGCTCTTCAGCTTCTCCTCGTTGCCCAGCACGGCATCGACTTCGGCCATTTCTGCAAAGACTTGGCTTTCGGTCTGCGCCGCACAGCCGGTGACGATGATGCGGGCATGCGGATTTTCCCGGCGCGCGCGGCGGATCGCCTGGCGGGCCTGGCGTACGGCCTCGCCTGTGACGGCACAGGTATTGACGAGGATGGCATTGTTGAGCCCGGCCTTCTCGGCCTCCGCCCGCATCACTTCGGATTCGTAGGTATTGAGACGGCAGCCGAAGGTAATGACCTCGACGCCGCTCACCGCGCCTCGGCTCCCTGCTCCGCGTCGCGCGACCAGCTGCCGGTCGTCGGGTCGACCATGCCGGACCATTCCCATTCGGCAGGCCCCGTCATGATGACGTGATCGTCGCGCTCGCGCCATTCGATCGACAGCGAACCGGCATTCGGGCTGCTCGCAACCTTGATTTCGACCTTGCGGCCGGTGCGCCCGGTGCGCGCCGCCGAAACGGCAGTGGCGCAGGCAGCGGAACCGCAGGCAAGCGTCAGGCCGGCGCCGCGCTCCCAGGTGCGCGTCGTGATCGAGGTGGGCGAGGTGACCTGCGCCAGCGTGATATTGGCGCGCTCCGGAAACATCGGATGGTTTTCGAGCAGCGGCCCGAAGCGAGCGAGATCGAAGGACATCACATCCTTATCGACCCAGAAGATCGCATGCGGATTGCCCATCGACATCGCAGACGGCGAATGCAGCACCGGATTGTCGATCGGCCCGATCTGCAGCTCGATGCGGCTGGTGTCATAGAATTCTTCGGCGAGCGGGATCTTGTCCCAGGCGAATACCGGCTTGCCCATGTCGACGGAGATCGTCCCGTCCTCATGCTCGACGGCATTCAAAATGCCGGCGACCGTCTGGAAGGTGAAGATCTTCTTGCCGGTTTCGGCAGACAGCGCCTGCACGACGCAGCGTGTGCCGTTGCCGCAGGCCTGCGCCTTTGAGCCGTCGGAATTCAGGATGTCGATCCACGCATCGGTGCCGTCGGCCCGGGGATCATGGATCGCCATGATCTGGTCGAAGGCGGTATCCGGATCGGCATTCAGCGCGATCGCGGCATCGGGCGTCACCTTGTCGCCGCGGCCGCGCATGTCGACAACCAGGATCTTGTTGCCAAGCCCGTTCATCTTCGCGAATTCGACCGTTGCGCTCATTGCTGCCACTTCCATTGCTTTCGGGCTGTATATGGCGGAAACGCGGGCGAATTACCAGTGGTTTACCGGCTGCTCACGCAACCGGCACGTCAAACACTTCGCCTGCGCGCAACGGCCGGAAGCGGCCGGGTTCGATACCGCGGGCCGAAAGCGCCCCCTGCAGCGCCGCAACCGGCGCATCGATCGCCTCGTTGGTCAGCTGGAAGGTGGCGAAATGGTGCCCGGCAACATAGTCGGCATTACAGAGTTCCATGCCCGCCACCGCCTCTTCCGGGTTCTGGTGCTGCCCTTTCATGAACCAGCGCGGCTCGTAGGCGCCGAACGGCAGGATCGCGAGGCGTAAGCCGCCATGCTTTTCCCGCGCCGCCTTGTAGTTGATGCCTTCGTGAAAGCCGGTATCGCCGACATGATAGATCTTGCCTGCGGGCGTCGAGATGACGAAAGCGGCCCAGAGCGCCATGCGCCGGTCACGCGTGCCGCGCGCCGACCAGTGATGGCAAGGCTCGGCATTGATAGCTACGCCGTCCCAATAGGAAAGCTGGTCGCCCCAATCCATATCCGAGATTTTCGCATCGGGAATGGCGCGATGAATGATCGTATCGTTGCCGAGCGGGGTTATGAAATGCGGACCATGCTCCTCGAACAGCCTCTTCAGCGTCCTGATATCGAGATGGTCGTAGTGATTGTGCGAGACGAGCACGATATCGATCGGCGGCAAATCCTCGAAACGGATGCCCGGCGGCGAAACCCGCCGCGGCCCGGCGAAGGAGAATGGGCTGGCGCGATCCGACCAGACAGGATCCGTCAGTATATTGAGGCCCGCGACCTGGATCAGCATCGTCGCGTGGCCAACCATGGTCACCCGCAAATCCTCGCCGCTGAGACGTCCTGAAGGCTTGGCGGACGGAAACGGGCTCTGCACCACCTTCGGCCAGCGAAACCGCCCGCCGCCGAACTGCCAGCGCATCAGTTCACGAAAGCCAAGCGGTTCAATCCCATTGGGATTGAAGAAGTGGGTACCGTCGAAATGATCTGAAACCGGCCCCTGATAATAGGGATTGGGCATCTTGGCGTCGGGCATGAGCGAATGGACTCTCGTGGCGGGATGATGCATTTGGGATCGGACGCGTGGCTTGAGAAGGACCGGAAGCGCGAATTTGCCCGCTCCGGCTTGACTTTCAGGCCGCTTTCCTGTTTACCGCGCCTCAATTCTGCGACGAGCGACATGACTCCGAGCCGCCGACCGGGACCCTGATCCCGGAGGTCCACACCCGACAGCGCGATGCGCCCTCGGGTGCTTTTTGGCTTTGCGTCTTGTTTTCGTCAAGGAAAAGCACAAGGTTTCCGTCATCCCGGAAATCACAAGGAAGAGCCGATGTTTGAAAACCTCCAGGACCGTCTTGGATCCATTCTCAATGGACTGACAGGCCGTGGCGCGCTTTCGGAAGCCGATGTTTCCGCTGCGCTGCGCGAGGTTCGCCGTGCTCTTCTGGAAGCCGACGTTTCGCTCGAAGTCGTCCGTGGCTTCACCGACCGTGTTCGCGAAAAGGCCGTCGGCGCCGAGATCCTGAAGTCGATCAAGCCCGGCCAGATGGTCGTCAAGATCGTCCATGACGAGCTGATCGAGATGCTCGGCGGCGAAGGCGTGGGCGTCGATCTTCATGCCGTAGCGCCCGTCGTCATCATGATGGTCGGTCTACAGGGCTCCGGTAAGACGACGACTTCGGCAAAGATCGCCAAGCGGCTCACCGACCGCGAGAAGAAAAAGGTGCTGATGGCGTCGCTGGATACGCGCCGCCCGGCAGCCCAGGAACAATTGCGCCAGCTCGGCGTCCAGACCGGCGTCGATACGCTGCCTGTCATCGCCGGCCAGTCGCCGACCGATATTGCCGCACGCGCCGTTCAGGCTGCCAAGCTCGGCGGCCATGACGTCGTCATTCTCGACACGGCCGGCCGTACGCATATCGACGAGCCCTTGATGGTCGAAATGGCCGACATCAAGAAGAAGTCGAACCCGCATGAAATCCTGCTGGTCGCGGATAGCTTGACCGGTCAGGACGCCGTCAATCTGGCGCGCAACTTCGACGAACGCGTCGGCATCACCGGCCTCGTTCTGACCCGCATGGACGGCGATGGCCGCGGCGGCGCAGCGCTCTCGATGCGCGCCGTCACCGGCAAGCCGATCAAGCTCATCGGTGTCGGCGAACGCATGGGCGAGCTCGAGGAATTCCATCCCCGCCGTATCGCCGACCGCATCCTCGGCATGGGCGACATCGTTTCGCTGGTTGAGCGAGCCGCCGAAAACATCGACGCCGAGAAGGCGGCTGCCATGGCCGCCAAGATGGCCAAGGGCAAGTTCGACCTGAACGACCTCGCCGATCAGCTGCGCCAGATGCAGAAGATGGGCGGCATGGGCGGCATCATGAGCATGATGCCCGGCATGGCCGGCATGAAGGACAAGATGGCGTCGGCCGGTCTGAACGACAGCCTGTTCGGCCGCCAGCTGGCGATCATCTCCTCGATGACCAAGGCCGAGCGCGCCAACCCCGACATGCTCAAGCATTCCCGCAAGAAGCGCATCGCCGCCGGCTCCGGCACCGACGCCTCCGACATCAACAAGCTTCTGAAAATGCACCGCCAGATGGCGGACATGATGAAGATGATGGGCGGCAAGGGTAAGGGCGGCCTGATGAAGCAGATGATGGGCGGCCTTGCCGGCAAGATGGGTCTTGGCGGCATGGGCGGAATGGGCGGCATGCCCGACCTCTCGAACATCGACCCGAAGCAGCTGGAAGCGCTCCAGAAGCAGGCCGAAGCTGCGGGTCTTGGAAAGCCGGGCGGGGGCATGCCCGGTCTCGGCGGAATGCCGGGTGGTTTGCCCGGGCTCGGTGGCGCCAAGCTGCCGGGACTCGGCGGTGGTTTCCCGGGCCTTCCCGGTTTGCCGAAGAAGAAGTGAGAGGATCGCCTGCCCCATGATTGATCCAGACGTCAAAGCCCAGCTTTCGGGTTACCGCCAGTCGATCGACAATATCGACGCGGCACTCGTCCATATCCTGGCCGAACGCTTCCGCTGCACCAAAGAGGTCGGCGTGCTCAAGGCCAAGTACCAGCTGCCGCCGGCCGATCCGGCGCGCGAAGAATACCAGATCGAACGCCTTCGCCGCCTGGCGAAGGATGCCAATCTGGATCCGGATTTCGCCGAGAAGTTCCTGAACTTCGTCATCACGGAAGTCATCCGGCATCATGAGCAGATCGCTGCGGACCACGCCGCAGCAAAGTGAACAAACCGCCTCACGAAGCGGTCTAAGAAAGCCTAAGGAGTAAAGAACATGGCACTGAAAATTCGTCTCGCACGCGGTGGTTCCAAGAAGCGCCCGTACTACCACATCGTTCTCGCCGACGCCCGTTCGCCGCGCGATGGCCGTTTCCTCGAGAACCTCGGTTCCTGGAACCCGATGCTGGCCAAGGACAACGACGGCCGCATCAAGCTGAACAACGACCGTATCAAGCATTGGCTTGAGCAGGGCGCACAGCCGACCGACCGCGTTCTCCGCTTCCTCAACGAAGCCGGCCTCGCAAAGCGCGACGCCAAGAGCAACCCGGAAAAGGCAAAGCCGGGCAAGAAGGCTCAGGAGCGCGCTGCTGAAAAGGCTCAGAAGGCTGCCGACGCCGCTGAAGCTGCAGCTTCCGCAGAATAATCCCAGAAGAATTTCCTTATGGGGCGGGCGGCATGGCGACATGCCGCCCGTTTTCGTTTTCAATCCGGTGCACTTCGTTTATGAGAAGCGTGAACTCGGATCGATGCCGGCATTCGGACGAAGGACACCATGATAAAGCTTGAAAACCCGGTGCTGATGGGCACGATCGGCGGCGCGCAGGGCATCCGCGGCGAAGTCCGCGTCAAGCCCTACACCGCTGATGCGACCGCGCTCGGCGATTACGGCCACCTGCACAGCCTCGATGGCCGCGTCTTCGAGGTCCTCGAATTGCGCGAAATGAAGAATATGGTCGTCGTCCGCTTCCGCGGCGTCAACGACCGCAATGCCGCCGAAGCGCTGAACGGTCTCGAACTCTATATCGAGCGCGACAATCTCCCCGACGACGAGCTCGAGGAAGACGAATTCTTCTATGCCGATCTCGAGGGGCTGGAAGCGCTCGACGACAAGGGCGTCAGCTATGGCACGATCACCGGCGTCTTCGATTTCGGTGCCGGCGATCTTCTGGAGCTCAAGGGTCCGGGCAAGCGTCCCGTGCTGATTCCGTTCTCCGAGGCATCGGTACTTGAGATCGATCTTGAAGGCGGCACGATCCGCATCGATCCGATGGCTGCGGGTCTCGTCGACGATCCCGAGGACATCTCCAAGCTCGCCTCCGGCAAGCCGAAGAAAAAGAAGTAAGTCATGGCCTTCCGGGCAACCGTGCTCACCCTCTATCCGGAGATGTTTCCGGGCCATCTCGGCTTCTCGCTGTCAGGCAAGGCGATGGAGCGCGGGCAGTGGTCGCTGGACGCCGTGCAGATCCGCGATTTCACCACCGACAAGCATCGCACCGTCGACGATACTCCGGCCGGCGGCGGCGCAGGCATGGTGCTGAAGCCCGATGTTCTCGCACGCGCCATCGATACGGTCTCGGAAAACGACAATCGCCCCCGCCTGCTGATGAGCCCGCGCGGCAAGCCGCTGACGCAGAAGCGCGTTCGCGAACTCGCTGGGGGCGACGGCGTCATCATCGTCTGCGGCCGCTTCGAAGGCGTCGATCAGCGCGTCATCGATGCGCGTGAACTGGAAGAGGTCTCGATCGGCGATTACGTGCTATCAGGCGGCGAACCCGCTGCGCTGACCGTCCTGGACGCGATCGTCCGCATCCTGCCCGGCGTCATGGGTAACGATCTCTCCGGCCTGCATGAAAGCTTCGAGGGCGGCCTGCTGGAGCATCCGCATTATACCCGTCCGCAGGAATGGGAAGGCCGGGAAATCCCCGGGGTTCTGACCTCAGGCAATCACGGCGCCATCGAGAAGTGGCGGCATGAACAGGCCGTCGCCCTGACCAGGAAACGACGGCCCGACCTCTTGGAAGAATAGGCGCCCGCAGAACCGGGCGCATCATATGTCAGGTGGCGGCGCCGACGGCCGAACCGCGCGTGCTCATGCGCAGCACATAATAGACCAGGCCGCCGATGCCGACGCCGAAGAACCAGCCATAGGTTCCCCACCAATCCGGCAGGATCGAGGTGAAGGTCGGCAGGATCGACGAGAACACCATACCGACAATGAAGGCGATGAAGGCGTTCGTGTGCCAGCCGTTCTGGAACCGGAACTCGCCGTTCTCCTGGTAGAGCGCAGCAACATCAAGCTCGCCCTTCCGGATCAGATAGTAGTCGACCATCATGATCCCGAAGATCGGCCCCATCGTCGAACCGATGAAGTTGACGAAATGCGCCGCGCCGGTCTCCCACGGCGCGAACGGATAAAGTACCAACGCGATCAGAGCCGCGATATAGCCGCCTCGCTTGAAGCTGATCTGCCGCGGGAAGACATTCGAGAAATCGAAGGCCGGCGAAACGAAATTGGCCACGACATTGATGCCGAGCGTTGCGACGGCGAACGTCAGAGCAGCAAGCAGCGCCAGGAACCAGCTGTCGAACTTCGCCGAGATCGCTTCCGGATGCAGCAGCACTTCGCCGTAAACGGTGAAGGCAGCCGTGGTCGTGACGCCTGCGACGAGGCAGAAGGCGAGAAGGTTGATCGGCAAGCCCCAAAGATTGCCCTTGCGCAAGGTCTTCGTGTCCTTGGCATAGCGCGAGAAGTCGCAGAAGTTCAGATAGAGCGCTGCGAAATAGGTGATCCAAGTCGCAGCTACCGCGGCAAGCGCCGGGAAAGATCCGGGCTCATAGGAAATGCCTGCGTCCTTGGTCTTTTCGATCAGCACGTCGCGCGGGATTTCGCTGCCGAAGGAGAAGGTGCCGGCCTTGGTGACGAGATAGACGGCAAGAATGAGCATCATGATCCAGACGGCAGGGCCTGCCCAATCCTGGAACTTGCGTACGGTTTCCATGCCGCGCTGGATGATCAGCAGCTGCAGCCCCCAGATGATCACGTAGCAGATCACCTCGAGCGTCGAGTGGCCGAGCATATGACTGTTCTGGTGGAAGGCGAGGATGCTGTCGTTGCGGATGAGAAGCGCAACGATGGCGCCGGATGCCGCCGCCGTCTGCGCGCCGTACCAGAAGCAGGCGACGACCGCGCGCACCAGCGCCGGGAGGTTGGCGCCGAACGTGCCGAAGGAGGCGCGCGCGAGAACCGGGAAAGGCACGCCCGTCTTGACGCCGGCATTGCCGACAAGGCTCATGAGGAAGAAGATGACCAGCGAGCCGATGCCGATCGCAATCACGAAGTTGATGAAACTGCCGCAGAGCAGGAACAGACTGGCGGCGAGATAATAACCCCAAAGACTATGGACGTCGGACGTCCAGACGTTGAAGATACTGAAGGCGCCCCACTTCCTCTCCTCTGCAGGCGCCAGGTCCTCGTTATACAACGAAGGCGATGGATTGCTTATCGACATTCATTCCCCTCCAAATTCCCACGGGTCATGATTTGGCCCGAATCAGAATCTGCTCCTAAATTAGGCATTCGACAAATAATTAATCGCTGAAGTCGCAGCCATGATCGCGCGGAGAAGCGCAGCGAACCGCCCGGCATTGCGGATTTTCCGGCGGAGAGGGGTGACAAGGTCTGCGTAATAGGGTATGCGCACGCCCGGAATGGGAAAACTCCCATCAGCCAAGCAAAGAAAAACAGACGAATTCGCTCCTGCCTTCACCGGCATATATCTGAGGCTCGACCAAGGATAGATCGTTCAGAGCGCTCTGGCTGTTGAACCAACAATGAGGTTGAGTCATGAACATCATCCAGCAGCTTGAGGCCGAACAGGTCGCCAAGATCGAAGCCCAGCGCACGCTCCCGGAATTTTCCCCGGGCGACACCGTCCGCGTTAACGTCCGCGTCAAGGAAGGCAACCGTACCCGCGTACAGGCCTACGAAGGCGTTTGCATCGCTCGCTCCGGCGGCGGCCTCCAGGAGAACTTCACGGTTCGCAAGATCTCCTACGGCGAAGGCGTCGAGCGCGTATTCCCGGTTTACTCCCCGGCTGTCGAAAGCGTTGAAATCGTTCGCCGCGGTAAGGTCCGTCGCGCCAAGCTTTACTACCTGCGCGATCGTCGCGGTAAGTCGGCTCGTATCGTCGAGAACACCGGCACCCGCGCCCGCAAGCTGAACGAAGCCGAGCGCGCTGCAGTTGCCGAGGAAAAGGCACGCATCGAAGCTGAAAAGATTGCAGCAGCACAGGCTCTCGCCGCCGAAAAGGCAGCAGCAGAAGCCGCTGAAGCAAAGGCAGCCGCAGAAGCAGCAGCCGCCGCTGAGCCGGCAGCAGAATAAGTTCTGCGAAGCAAAATCATTGCATGAAAAGGCGGTCTTCGGGCCGCCTTTTCTGTTTTAAGGCAGCAACTGCAAGTTCACCGCTCTTGCCATCGCCTTCTCTTCTATGACAGTTTTCGCCAGCTACATTTTTCCGGGGACTTTTCAGCATGCTTTTCCGCCGCACCATTCTCGCAGGCTTTGCCGCTCTTACGCTCTCGCCGCTCGCGGCCGTCGCCGACACCCTGCCCGATCTCGGCGGCAAGACCGTCGTCGTCGTCACCGAGAACGCCTATCCGCCGCTGCAGTTCGTCGACCCGAAGTCCGGCAAGCAGATCGGCTGGGAATATGATGCGATGAACGAGATCGCCAAGCGGCTGAACTTCAAGGTCGAGTACCAGAACACCAGCTGGGACGCGATGATCCAGGCCGTCTCCGACAATCAGTATAACATCGGCATGACCGGCATCACCATCAAGGACGACCGCAAGGCCAAGGTCGACTTCTCCGACCCCTATATGCGCTCGCAGCAGTTCATGCTGGTTCGCGCCGATGAGAGCCGCTTCAGCGACGGCAAGACCTTTGGCGCCTTCAAGGACGGCCTGGTCGGCGCCCAGCCCGGCACCTCACCCTTCTACACCGCCGTCTACGAAATCCTCGACGGCAACGAACAGAACCCGCGCATCAAGCTGTTCGAAACCTTCGGCGCCACCGTCCAGGCCCTGAAGACCGGCGACGTCGACACCGTCCTGACCGATGGCGTTGCTGCAAAGGGCTATGTCGATGCCTCGAACGGCACGCTGAAGGTCATCGGTGGCCCGCTCGGCACGGAGGATTTCGGCTTCATCTTCCCGAAGGGTTCCGATCTCGTTGCGCCCGTCAATGCGGCAATTGCCAGCCTGAAGGCCGACGGCACGCTCGACGCCCTGAACAAGAAGTGGTTCCTCGACTACAAGATGGGTCAGTAATTCCGGATCATCGCAGATGGCGCCACACCCATCCCCGCGATCCGAGAAGGGCGACTATCCCTGGTGGCTGGTCGCCCTTGCCGTTATCGGCATCGTTCTCGCCATCGTCATCGTCACCAACGGCATCTATGCGCAGGTCTTCCAGACCGTCGTCAACGGCGTCTGGGTAACGGTCTTCGTCACCGTCGTCGCCTTCGCGCTGGCGACGGCGCTCGGCCTCGGCATCGCCCTCCTCGGGCTGTCGGACAGCGTCGTCCTCAGGCAGATCTCGCGCTTTTATATCGAGGTCATCCGCGGCATCCCGATGCTGGTGCTGCTCTTCTACGTCGCCTTCGTCGGCGCGCCTGGAATCGTTGCCGCCTATAATTTCCTGATCACGCCGCTCGTCAAAGCCGGCGCCGCCGAGCCTATTCTCGTGCGTGACCTGTCGCTGATGTGGCGGGCGATCATTGCGCTGATGATCGGCTATTCCTCGTTCATCGCCGAGGTCTTCAGGGCAGGCATCCAGTCGGTCGATCACGGCCAGATCGAGGCCGCCAAGGCGCTCGGCCTGTCGCGCTACCACCGCTTCCGGCTGGTCGTCTTCCCGCAGGCGATCAAGGTGATCTTCCCGCCGCTCTCCAACGATTTCGTCTCTATGGTGAAGGACAGTTCGCTGGTTTCCGTGCTCGGCGTCTCCGACATCACGCAGATGGGCAAGGTCTATGCGTCAGGCTCATTCCGCTTCTTCGAGACCTATTCGATCGTCACCTACATCTACCTGATCCTGACGATCGGCCTTTCTCTGGCGCTGCGGCGGGTGGAGATGCGCATGCGCCGGACAAGGGGCCGCTAGGCCGCCTCACGATTCGAATTGCCGACACGCGGAAAAATCGCTATATCCAGCGCCATGGAAAGCAAGTTCAAGTGCATTGGCGCGCATATCTTCGTGCTGCAGGACCATTACCGCCTGCCCGCACGCTTCTTTGCGTCCGTTTCCGGTGCGCTCAACAGCCGACTTCGCTGATCGACGCCGGCCGGCGGGCCTTGCCGCCATTTCCCTTTTTCCATTGCATCCAAACACGGATTGAACTGCCATGAGCGCACCGCGTACCCTTTACGACAAGATCTGGGACGATCACCTGGTTGACGAACAGGCTGACGGCACCTGTCTTCTCTACATCGACCGCCATCTGGTCCACGAAGTCACCTCTCCGCAGGCTTTCGAAGGCCTGCGCATGACGAACCGCAAGGTTCGCGCGCCAGAGAAGACGCTGGCGGTGGTCGACCACAACGTTCCGACCTCGCCGGATCGCCACCTCGGCATCAAGAACGAGGAAAGCCGTATCCAGGTCGAGCAGCTCGCCATCAACGCTGCCGAATTCGGCGTCGAGTATTACTCCGAGAACGACAAGCGTCAGGGCATCGTCCACATCATCGGACCGGAGCAGGGCTTCACCCTGCCGGGCATGACGATCGTATGCGGCGACAGCCACACCTCGACGCATGGCGCCTTCGGTTCGCTCGCCCATGGTATCGGCACGTCTGAAGTCGAGCACGTTCTCGCCACCCAGACCCTGATCCAGAAGAAGGCAAAGAACATGCTGGTGCAGGTCGATGGCCAGCTTCCGGCAGGCGTCACCGCCAAGGACATCGTTCTCGCCATCATCGGCGAAATCGGCACCGCAGGCGGCACCGGCTACGTCATCGAATATGCCGGCGAAGCGATCCGCGCGCTGTCGATGGAAGGCCGCATGACGATCTGCAACATGTCGATCGAAGGCGGCGCCCGCGCCGGCCTGATCGCGCCTGACGAGATCACCTTCGAATATCTGAAGGACAAGCCGCGCGCGCCGAAGGGCGAAGCGCTGGAACAGGCGATCGCCTACTGGAAGACGCTGAAGACCGACGAAGGCGCGCATTACGACCGCATCGTCAAGCTCAACGCCGCCGAACTGCCGCCGATCGTCTCCTGGGGCTCCTCGCCCGAGGACGTCATCTCGGTTCAGGGTATCGTTCCGAACCCTGATGATATTCAGGACGAGACCAAGCGCACCTCCAAGTGGCGCGCGCTCGACTATATGGGCCTGAAGCCCGGTACGCCGATCACCGATATCAGCATCGATCGTGTCTTCATCGGCTCCTGCACCAACGGCCGCATCGAAGACCTGCGTGAAGTCGCCAAGGTCGTCGAAGGCAAGACTGTTGCTTCCACCGTCAACGCCATGATCGTTCCGGGCTCCGGCCTCGTGAAGGAACAGGCCGAGAAGGAAGGCCTGGACAAGATCTTCAAGGCCGCCGGCTTCGACTGGCGTGAGCCGGGTTGCTCGATGTGCCTCGCCATGAACGACGACCGCCTGAAGCCGGGCGAGCGCTGCGCCTCGACCTCGAACCGCAACTTCGAGGGCCGCCAGGGCTTCAAGGGCCGCACGCACCTCGTGTCGCCCGCCATGGCCGCTGCTGCGGCGATTGCCGGCCACTTCGTCGATATCCGCGAATGGAACTGAGCGTCTAGCGTCAAGATATGAAAAGGGCGGCCTCGAGCCGCCCTTTTTATTTTGATCAGAACGTCGCCGTATATGGATCCGGACCCATACGCGCACCCTTGTCGTCGAGCTTGGCAATCGCGGCCATATCGTCCGCATCCAGCTTGAAATCGAAGACCTCGAAGTTTTCTTCGATGCGCGAGGGAGTCACCGACTTCGGGATGACCACGAGGCCGGTATCGATATGCCAGCGGATGATCACCTGCGCCGGCGTCTTGCCATGCTTCTTGGCGATGGTGCCGATCACCGGGTTGGCGATGAACTTGCCCTGGCCGAGCGGGCTCCAGGATTCGGTGACGATATTGAGCTTCTGGTGCGCTTCCTGCGCCGCCTTCTGCTGGAAGTCGGGATGCAGCTCGATCTGGTTGATCACCGGTACGACGCCGGTATCGCCGATGATGTGCTCCAGATGATCGGGATAGAAGTTCGAAACGCCGATCGAGCGCGCCCGGCCCTCTTCCTTGATCTTCACGAAAGCCTTCCAGGTCTCGCGGTAGAGGCCGCGATGCGGCGAGGGCCAGTGCACGAGGTAGAGATCGACATAGTCCATGCCGAGCTTCTTCAGGCTGCCGTCGAAGGCGCGCAGCGTATTGTCGTAGCCCTGATCGGTGTTGCGCAGCTTGGTGGTGATGAACACGTCCTTGCGGTCGAGACCGGAGGAACGGAAGCCTTCGCCGACACCCTGCTCGTTGTCGTATCCGGATGCCGTATCGATGTGGCGGTAGCCGGCTTCCAGCGCCTTCAGCACTGTCGGCGCGGCGATATCCTGCGGCGTCTGCCAGACGCCGAGGCCGACCTGCGGGATGGAATGTCCGTCATGGAAAGTAATGATGGGTTGATTGGCCACAATATGTCTCCGTCAGTTTGAAAGCCGGCGCGCCAGGCAGCGCGACGTCGACAAGCCATATAGGACGGCGGCGAAAAATTATCACCCCTTGAGATTCAGAGAACCCGGACGACCGTCCCCTTGCGCATGTGGGGAAGCATCCGGCGCATGTCCTGCGGTTTGACGGCGACACAGCCATCCGTCGGCTGGTAGCCCGGGCGGATCAGGTGGAAGAAGATCGCCGAGCCGCGATGACGCGCCCGGGACGAGACATTCCAGTCCATGACCAGGCAGACATCGTAGAGCCCGTCCTTGCGCTTCAGCTCCTCGTGGCTCGGCTTGAAGGGCGCCTTGACCAGCCGGTTATAGTTGGCGTTCTCAGCTTGGTCGCACCAGAGCATACCGCTACGGATCCGCGAAAGCGCAAGCGGCGTTGTGAGCCGCTGCGGGCGCTCGCCTCGCCGGAAGCCGTAAAGTAGCTTCATCGCCGCGACAGGTGTTGCCCCATCGCCCTCGCGCTTGAGGATGCTGCGGCCCGTCCGGCCGATCGCCGCAGGCACGACGATAGGCCCGCATTGCACCAGCGCCCGGCTCTTTTTTCCCGGTTGAGGCCTTACAAGGATGGTGGAGATGCGCTTCGGCGCTCTCTGCCTTGTTTTTTCCATTATTCTCACATGTTTTTGTTTTGCTTGGATGTTCGATGAAATCATATCGATCCGAGCCCCGCAACCGCGCGTCTTGTGCTCTTTGCCAATCGTCGAATTTGGCGTAGGACTTGTAAGACGGAACCTGAGGAACAGACCCGCATGACTGCACGCACCATTCTACTGGTGGATGACGATGACGACCTCCGCGAAACCCTGACGGAGCAGCTGTCGCTCTATGAGGAGTTCACGGTTCTCCAGGAATCGACCGCTGGCAAGGGTGTGCAGGCGGCGCGCAGCGCGCCTGTGGACCTCCTGATCATGGACGTGGGCCTGCCCGACATGGATGGCCGCGAGGCCGTCAAGCTGCTCCGCAAGGGCGGCTTCAAGGCGCCGATCATCATGCTGACCGGTCACGATACGGATTCCGATACGATCCTCGGCCTTGAGGCCGGCGCCAACGACTATGTCACCAAGCCCTTCCGCTTCGCCGTCCTGCTCGCCCGCATCCGCGTGCAGCTGCGTCAGCACGAGCAGAGCGAAGACGCGACCTTCACGGTCGGCCCCTATCTCTTCAAGCCGAGCCAGAAGCTGCTGACTGCCGAAAACGGCCAGAAGATCCGCCTGACGGAAAAGGAAGCGGCGATCATCCGCTATCTCTACCGCGCCGAACAGAAGGTCGTGACCCGCGACGTGCTGCTCGAGGAGGTCTGGGGCTACAATTCCGGCGTGACGACGCATACGCTCGAAACCCACGTCTACCGTCTGCGCCAGAAGATCGAGCGCGACCCCTCCAACGCCGAAATCCTCGTCACCGAGAACGGCGGCTACAAGATCATACCGTGAGGCAGATGCGCAGATGGCGCTGACCGACGACATTCACACGCTCTCGCAGCTGCCGCTGTTCAACGGCATGTCCGACGACCAGCTGCGGTTGGTGGCCTTCGGCGCCGACCGCCGCATCATCTCGACCGGCCAGATGCTGTTCCGCGAGGGCTCTCCGGCGGAGAGCGCCTATGTCGTCACCAGCGGTGCGCTTGAGCTGACGGTGATGGACAAGGATGGGCACCACCGGGTGCAGCGTGTCGCCGGACCGGGCACGCTCTTGTCCGAACTTGCGCTTGTGACGCTCGTCGAGCGCAAATATACGGCTGTCGCGCGCGAGGATACCGGCATCATCCGCATCACCCGCGCGCTGTTCCATCGCCTCATCGAGGAATATCCGGAAGCCGCCAAGCTGATCGAAAACCGCATCCGCGACAACATCTCGGAGCTTGCCGCCCGGGCGGCGGCACAGCTGCATCGCTTCTCCTGATCAGAGATTGAAATACGCCGTGACGGGCACGTGGTCGGAGGGCTTCTCCCACCCGCGCGCTTCCTTGAGAATCTCGACGCGCTGCAGCAGCGGACCGAGATCGGAGGACGACCAGATATGGTCGAGGCGGCGGCCCTTGTCGGCCGCTTCCCAATCCTTGGCGCGGTAGCTCCACCACGTGTAGAGCTTCTCGTTGGCAGGCACATGCTGGCGCATGAGATCGAGCCAGGCGCCCCGCTTGATGACTTCGAGCAGCCCCTCTGTTTCAACGGGCGTATGACTGACGATCTTCAAGAGCTGCTTGTGCGACCAGACATCGTGCTCCAGCGGCGCGATGTTGAGATCGCCGACGAGGATGGCCGAAGTATTCACCTCGGCTTCCGCCTTCAAGAGCTTCATCTCCTCGATGAAATTCAGCTTGTGCTCGAATTTCGGATTGATCGCCGGATCCGGCTCGTCACCACCTGCCGGAACGTAGAAGTTATGCAGGCGCACACGGCGGCCGCCGCGCTCGAAGATTGCCGAGATGTGGCGGGCATGGCCGACGCTGCCGTAATCGAAACTGTGATCCTCGGTCAGCGGAATGCGCGAGGCGATCGCCACCCCATGATAGCCCTTCTGCCCGTGGATGATGATGTGCTCGTAGCCCATCGCACGCAGAGGCGCGAGCGGGAAGAGCTCGTTCGGAACCTTGGTTTCCTGCAGGCAGAGAATATCCGGCTGATGCTTCATCAGGAACTTCTCGACGATCGGCATGCGCAGCCGCACGGAATTGATGTTCCAGGTCGTGATCGAGAAGCTCATGCCAATGCCTTTCATCAGGGGGGTCGCAGAGGCTTTAGAGCAAAGCGGCGCCATAGGAAACGGGCCGCAAACAAAAACGCCCGGACGAAGCCGGGCGTTTCCAGAAACCGCGGAAGGCAGGATCAGTCGCGATAGGCGGCAGTGCCCGGGATGCTCTCGTAGGGCACCTTGAAGACCTTGTCGTCGAACTGCACGCCGGTCTTGACGTTGAACACCATGACGGAGGTGTCCTTGCCCTGATTGTCGGTGATCGTCCACTGACGCAGATCGTAGGTCTTCGGATCGAACATCATGGTGATCGTCGAATTGCCGAACACCGTGTTGTTGCCGAGCGCGATCGTCGTCAGGTCGGACTCTTCCTTGACGCTCTTTACCGAGCCGTCGTTCAGATTGATCTTCTGTGCCAGCAGCAGGCTAAGAGGCGTCTTCGACAGCGGATAGAGGTTCCAGGTCTTGAGCTTCAGGTTGCCCACGGCAACGTTCTTTCCATCAGCGATCACGCGGATCGGCGACGGGTCGTCGTAGTTGAAGCGCAGCTTGCCCGGGCGCTGGATGAAGAACTTGCCGCCGGTCTGTTCGCCCCGCGGTCCGAACTGCACGAACTCGCCCTGCATGGTGCCGACGCTCGAGAAGTGGTCGGCAATCGCCTGAGCCGTCGCCGAACCTCCGGCAGCAGCCTGAGCGAAGACATTGACCGGCAGGGCCGCAGACGCAGCCACCAGCGCCATCGCGCCCAGCATATGGCGGCGCGTCAGCGAAAAGCCTTCGAGGAAGGAATCGGAGTTGTTCATCTAAGTCTCCTTTATGCGACCTGCTTGCTGCCGAAAGGCGGCGTCTTCATGGCGCAGAAGCATGGCTGAAGCAGGTAACGTTTTCGAGGCGATCAGGTTTCCGTGAAGTTGTTGCCTCGAAAGATTTTTTTCGGCCTCTAGCGATCGAGTATATCACCTTCGGTCGGAACGAGAATCTCGCGTTTACCGGCATGGTTGGCCGGACCGACAACCCCTTCCTTCTCCATGCGCTCGATCAGCGATGCGGCACGGTTATAGCCAATGCCGAGACGGCGCTGGATATAGGAGGTCGAGGCCTTGCCATCACGGAGGACGACGGCCACCGCCTGATCATAGGGATCGTCGGAATCGGCAAGATTGGAGGTGCCGGCCGGGCCGCCGCCGTAATCGTCGTCTTCATCGTCGTCAGCAGTAATGGCGTCGAGATATTGCGGCGCGCCCTGGGTCTTCAGGAAGGAGACGATCTCTTCGACTTCCATATCGGCCACGAACGGACCATGGACGCGCTGGATACGGCCACCACCGGCCATGTAGAGCATGTCGCCCATACCGAGCAGCTGCTCGGCGCCCTGTTCGCCAAGGATCGTGCGGCTGTCGATCTTCGAGGTGACCTGGAACGAGATGCGGGTCGGGAAGTTTGCCTTGATCGTACCGGTGATGACGTCGACCGACGGACGCTGCGTTGCCATGATGACGTGGATACCTGCGGCACGCGCCATCTGCGCCAGACGCTGAACGGCGCCTTCGATATCCTTGCCGGCAACCATCATCAGGTCGGCCATTTCGTCGATGATGACGACGATATAGGGCATCGGCTGCAGATCGAATTCTTCCGTCTCGTACATCGCCTCGCCGGTGTGGCGGTCGAAACCGGTCTGGACGGTGCGCGAAATCTGCTCGCCCTTGGCAAGCGCCTGCTCGACGCGGGCGTTGAAGCCGTCGATGTTGCGCACGCCGATCTTCGACATCTTCTTGTAGCGCTCCTCCATCTCGCGGACGGTCCACTTGAGCGCCACGACGGCCTTCTTCGGATCGGTGACGACAGGCGAGAGCAGATGCGGAATGCCGTCGTAGACGGAGAGTTCGAGCATCTTCGGGTCGATCATGATCAGGCGGCACTGCTCCGGAGTCATCCGATAGAGCAGCGACAGGATCATCGTATTGATGGCGACCGACTTACCCGAACCGGTGGTACCGGCAACAAGCAGATGCGGCATCTTCGCGAGGTCGGCGATGACGGCTTCGCCGCCGATCGTCTTGCCGAGCGCCATGGCGAGCTTCGCCTTGGATCCCTCGAAGTCGCGCGATGCGATGAGCTCGCGCAGGTAAACGGTTTCGCGGGTCGAGTTCGGCAGTTCGATGCCGATCGCGTTGCGGCCGGGAACGACGGCGACGCGGGCGGCGATCGCACTCATCGAGCGGGCGATATCGTCGGCAAGACCGATGACGCGCGACGACTTGATGCCGGGAGCCGGCTCCAGCTCGTACAGCGTGACGACCGGACCGGGGCGAACATGGATGATCTCGCCCTTGACGCCGAAATCTTCGAGCACGCCTTCCAGCATGCGGGCATTCTGCTCCAGCGCATCGGCCGAGAGCGAGGAGTCGCGCACGACATTCTTCGGCTCCGCCAAAAGATGCATCGGCGGCAGCTGGAAGCCTTCGGGGCGAATGAAGCTGCCCTGCGATTCACGATCGACGCGGGCACCCGGCTTGGGGCGGGACGCAGCGGGAGTGACGCGCGGCTCCGGCTTACCACCGTTGGAGCGCGCCGGAGCGCGCATCATCCAGGCATCTTCATCATCGTCAGGCAGGATGTCGGCGGGACGCGGCGGCATGTCCGTATCAAACGGCGCGTCATCATCGTCATCGTTGAGCGAGATCGACGGCGCGGAAACGACGCGGCGCTGCGAGCCTGCACCCATCTCCATCGACGGGTCCATGCGCTCGCCGCGGCCGGCGGGCGCCTTGGCGCGAACCGGTTCGTTGAGCTTGCCGAACTCGTCGTCGTTGAAATCGTAAGGCGATTCGAAATCGCTCTGGCGGCGCTTGCGCGGACCCATGCCGAAGATGCGGCGCATGCGCGCCTGGCTCATGTACCAGGCATGCGTCAGCGCTCCAAAGGCAAGCCAGCCACCCTCGTCGTCGCCATCGTCCTCATCGGCTTCGCCGACCGAGCGCGCCTTCGAAGGCGTCGCGGCAGCGTATTCTTCGGCGAAGTCCTCATCCTCTTCGGTACGGCCGACGAGACCGGCAGCAAACAACATCATCCAGACCGTCGGAATGGCGAAGACGCAGCCGACAGCGGTTGCGAAGGTGCCCGTCGGATAGGCGCCGACGAAGAGCGCCGGAAAGCGCAGGATCATGTCGCCGACGACGCCGCCGATACCGTTCGGGATCGGCCAGGTGAGCGGCGGCGGGAAACAGCCGACAACCGCGGAGGACAGCACGGAACCCAGGGCCCATGCACCGCCACGGGCCGGAATGCGGCTGATATGGCGGCCGGAGATCAGGGAGAGCGCCCAGGCGACGACCGGCAGCAGGGCGATGACGCTGGCGAGGCCGAAGAACTGCATGGCGATATCGGCGAAGGCGGCGCCGCTATAGCCGAGTATGTTGGTGGGGGCATTGCCGGTGGCATAGGAATAGCTCGGATCGGCGACATTCCAGGTTGCCAGCGCTGCGACGGCAAGCGCCAGCATCAGGAAGATCGCAAAGCCCAGAAGAGCCTGCGCCTGCCTGAACAGGAACCCCGAAAGGGAGAAACGGTCCGGCCGGCTATCGATCGCCGGCGACGTGCTTCTTGCCATGTAACCTACCCGTCCATTTGCTGCGGCGCGAATCGCCCTCGCGCCATCCACGCAGAATGCGTCCGCTCCACCTAATCAGAGGACGGTTAAAGCGGTGTTAACCATGACAGGCAGGATTAGCAGCTTCAAAATAAAAGGGCCCGAACCTTGGAAGGTCCGGGCCAAAATGCGGTCTAGGCGTTTCGCTAGGCCGCGACGGGCCATTCAGCGGCGCCCTTTGTTTCCGGGCGCCGCAATCCCTTGATTACGAGTGGTAAGCAGCTTCGCCGTGGGTTGCGAGGTCGAGACCTTCGCGTTCGGCTTCGACTGCAACACGCAGGCCGACGATGAGGTCGACGACCTTGTAGAGGATCGCCGAGCCGACGCCGCACCATACGATGGTGGTGGCAATAGCCGTGATCTGGGTCATGACCTGACCGCCCATCGTTACGCCTTCTGCGTAACCGACGCCGCCGAGCGAAGCGCTGGCGAAGATGCCGGTAGCAACGGCACCGAACATGCCGCCGACGCCGTGAACGCCGAACACGTCAGCCGTATCGTCGTAGCCGAACTTGTTCTTCACGACGGAGACGAAGAAGTAGCAAAGCGGCGAAACGATCAGACCCATGACGATCGCTCCCATCGGGCCGACGATGCCGGCAGCAGGCGTGATGGCAACGAGACCAGCGACCATACCGGAAGCGCCGCCGAGCATGGATGCCTTGCCGCGCGTCAGGCTTTCAACGATCGCCCAGGAGATGACGGCAGCAGCGGTTGCAACGAAGGTGTTGACCGTTGCGAGCATGGCGCCACCGGAAGCTTCCAGGTTGGAGCCGGCGTTGAAACCGAACCAGCCGAACCAGAGCATGGATGCACCGACCATGGTCAGCGTCATCGAATGCGGAGCCATCATGTCCTTGCCGTAGCCGGTACGCTTGCCGACCATGATCGCGCCGATCAGACCGGCAACGCCGGCGTTGATGTGAACGACCGTGCCGCCTGCGAAGTCGAGCGCGCCCATCTTGAAGAGCATGCCGTTGGCATCCCAGACCATGTGAGCGATCGGGAAGTAGACGAAGGTTGCCCAGAGCGCGCAGAAGAGAACGACTGCCGAGAACTTGATGCGTTCGGCGAAGGCGCCGACGATCAGGGCAGGCGTGATGGCTGCGAAGGTCATCTGGAACATCGCGAAGATGAACTCAGGAATGACAACGCCCTGCGAGAAGGTCGCAGCCGTCGAATCCTTGGTGACGCCGGCAAAGAACATCTTCGCCGTGCCGCCCCAATACGGGCTGTCCGAGCCGCCGAAGGCGAAGGAATAGCCATAGATGACCCAGATGAGCATCAGAACTGCAGCAACCATCGTGCACTGCATGAGAACCGAGAGCATGTTCTTGGCGCGAACGAGACCGCCGTAGAACAGGGCGAGACCCGGTAGGATCATGAAGAGAACCAGCAGCGTAGAAATGAACATGAAGGCGGTATCGCCCTTGTCAGCAACCGGTGCTGCAGCGGCAGCTGCCGGAGCGGCCGTCGTTGCCGCATCCTGTGCGAAAGCGGCGACCGGCGCGAGAAGCGCAGCCGACGCAGCGCCGAGCCGCGCAAAAGTGGAGGAAAACTTCGAAATTGACATTGGTATAAAGCTCCTTGCTCAGCGGTTCTTAGAGCGCTTCGGTATCGGTTTCGCCGGTGCGGATGCGGACGGCATGGTCGATCGAGTAGACAAAGATCTTGCCGTCGCCGATCTGGCCGGTCTTGGCCGACGACGCGATGGCTTCGACCGCCTTGTCGACGATCTCGGTGGCAACAGCGATTTCGATCTTGAGCTTCGGCAGGAAGCTGACCGCATATTCAGTGCCGCGATAGATTTCGGTATGTCCCTTTTGGCGCCCGTAGCCCTTAACTTCGGTCACGGTCAGGCCCTGGATGCCGATCGCGGTGAGGGCTTCGCGCACCTCATCGAGCTTGAACGGCTTGATAATGGCCATCACAATTTTCATCTGGTTTCCCATCCTTCGTTATCCTCGGCACGGAGCCGACTCTCCTTGCCGCTGACGTTCACGACCAGCGACCGGGGATATACATTCAAGGGGCGTGCCAGATTCGAGGCGCGTTATAAGTTATTGAAAAGTAAAGATGATATCAGAGGATGCCAATTATGAGGCATCTAACGAAGCAATTGCAGCTTAAAAAATGCGCAAAAACACAAATATGCACATTATTTATTCATCTGCCTTTTTCCGAATCAAACCCTCCTGGGCGACCGACGCAATCAGAACACCCGAGCGCGTAAACAGGCTACCGCGCGTCAGCCCGCGAGCACCCGAAGCAGACGGGCTATCCTGGGTATAGAGCAGCCAATCGTCCAGTTTGTCCGGCCTGTGGAACCACATCGAATGGTCGAGGCTGGCGACCTGCAGGGTCTGATCGAAAATCGACGTGCCATGCGCATAGAGCGAGGTATCGAGCAGCGTCATATCCGAGAGATAGGCAAGCACCGCCGCCTGATAGAGCCGGTCATCGGGAACGGGACCCGTGGCGCGCACCCAGACATCCTGGCGCGGCTCCAGCTTCTCGTTGGAGAAATAGTGCTTCAGCGATACCGGCCGGATTTCGATCGGCCGTTCACGCTCCCAGTATTTGCGGATCGCCGCCGGTGCGTGCGCCAGATACTGGTCCTTGATCTGCTGCTCGCCGAGAAGCTTCTCCGGAGGCGGCACATCCGGCATCGCGGCTTGATGGTCGAAACCGGGTTCCTCGATCTGGAATGAGCAGGATAGCGCAAAGATAGCCTTGCCATGCTGGATGGCGACGACACGGCGGGTATTGAAGCTGGAGCCGTCGCGGATACGCTCGACCTGATAGATGATCGGCACCGAGGGATCGCCAGGACGCATGAAATAGGCATGCAGCGAATGCACGATCCGCCCCGCCTCGATCGTCCGCTGCGCCGCCATCAGCGCCTGCCCGATCACCTGGCCGCCGAACACCCGCTGCCAGCCGACTTGGGGACTGCGGCCGCGAAAAATGTCGATCTCGATCGGTTCGAGGTCGAGCGTCGCAAGAAGGGTTTCCATGGCGGTCAGTTTTGCCGCAGCTCCGGTCATTTGCTTGCCCCCGGCAGTAGGAAGTAAGGGAGCGATGATCTATATAGATCACGATTGTATTCACAAGGCTGAGGAGTAAGCGATGCTTGATATGCTGGTTGTTGGCGGAGGCTATGTGGGCCTTTCCGCGGCGGTGGCGGTCAAGCAGGCTGCGCCGCATCTTGATGTCGCCGTCGTCGAGGCCGCACCCGAGCACGTCTGGCAAAAGGACATGCGCGCTTCGGCCATCATCGCCGCCGCGGCCAAGATGCTGGAAGTCTTCGGCATCTGGGAGAATATCCGCACCGAGGCGCAGCCGATCACCAAGATGATCGTCACCGATTCCAAGACATCGGATCCGGTACGCCCCGTTTTCCTAACCTTCGACGGCGAGATCGAGGAAGGCCGCCCCTTCGCCCACATGATCCCGAACGCCGTCATGGTACGCGAATTGCGCGGCGTCTGCGAGCGGCTGGGCATCGAAATCCGCCATGGCCTGAGCGCAACGGGACTGAGCAGCGGTGAAAACCACGCGACCGCCGAACTCTCCGATGGCAGTGCCATCGAAGCACGTCTCGTGGTCGCGTGCGACGGCGTGCGCTCCAAGCTGCGCGACTTTGCCGGTATCAAGACGGTCAGCTGGGATTACGGCCAGTCCGGCATTGTCGCCACCGTCGAGCACGAGCGGCCGCACAATGGCTGCGCCGAGGAGCATTTCCTGCCCTCCGGCCCGTTTGCCATCCTGCCGCTCACCAACAACCGTTCGTCGCTGGTCTGGACCGAACGCACCAGCGATGCAAACCGGCTGGTTGCCGGTGACGATCTGATTTTCGAAGAGGAACTGGAACGCCGCTTCGGCCACAAGCTCGGCGCCCTCAAGGTGATCGGCGCCAAGCGCGCCTTCCCGCTCGGCCTGACATTGGCGCGCTCCTTCGTCGCCCCGCGCCTCGCGCTTGCCGGCGACGCTGCCCACGGCATTCACCCGATCTCGGGCCAGGGCCTCAATCTCGGCTTCAAGGATGTGGCGGCGCTCGCCGAAACCATCGTCGAAGCCGACCGTCTCGGCCTCGATATCGGCTCGATCAATATCCTGGAGCGCTACCAGACATGGCGCCGTTTTGACACGTTCCGCATGGGTGTTACGACCGACGTGCTGAACCGTCTGTTTTCGAACGACGTGACGCCGATCCGCATCGCCCGCGACGTCGGCCTCGGCATCGTCGATCGTCTGCCGGGCCTGAAGTCCTTCTTCATCGGCCAGGCCGCCGGAACGACGGCAAAGGGCAATCCGCGGCTATTGGCGGGCGAGGCGATCTAGTCGTCCAGCCGCCTAGCCTCAGACACCAGCATGATCGGAATACCGTCACGGATCGGGTAGGCGAGCCGCCCTTTCTCGGAGACGAGCTCGTTATGGTCGCGGTCATAGGTCAGCCGCCCCTTGGTCAGGGGGCAGACGAGGAGTTCCAGGAGCTTCGGATCAACGCGGCTGAGTTTTTCGTCCATCTCTCAGGACTTACTGCAAAACCGTATCAGAGTCACCGAAGACGCGCGCCAGCACGATTTCGGTAATGGCGATCAGCGTCTCAGCGCGTGTCTTGAGATCGGGCGCTTCCAGCAGAGCCTGCTTTTCCGCAGGGCCGAAGGGCGACATCATGGCGAGCGAATTGACGAGCGTCAGGTTGCTTGCCCGCTCGACACTCTCCCAATCCGCCTCCAGCTTGTTCGCATCGAGATAGGCGCGGAAAGCCGAAAGCAGGGCGGCGCGATCGACCGCGTCTTCCTCATCACGTGCCGAAAGATCGGAAATGAACGGAGCGATACGGAAGGTGCGGAACGGGTCGTGGCTCACCTTCTCGCCGATCAGCCTGAAACGGCAGATGCCCGTCAGCGATACGATATAGCGGCCATCGCCCGTTTCGGCGAAAGAGGTGATGCGGCCAAGGCAGCCGACGGGCGCCAGATTGCAATCCGGCATCTTTTCGTCGCTATCGCCAAGGGCCGGCTGCACCATGCCAATCAGCCGGTTTCCAGCCATGGCGGCATCGAACATCGCCAAATAGCGCGGCTCGAAAATGTTTAAGGGAAGCTGCCCGGTCGGCAGGAGGAGAGCGCCGGTCAGGGGGAAAACAGCGATCGTGTCCGGCAGATCACCGGGTTTCAAATATCTCGCATTCCCGACTTGCATGAAATTTCGTCCCGCATTCTTCAAGCAGGAAAAATCGGAGCCCCTGCCATTCAACTGAATGTGGTGCCCCCGCTCAAAAACGCAAGGGCACCCGCATCAAGTTACGAGAACAGCATCGCCGAAAGCTTGCGGCGTGCGGCAACGGTGGCCGGATCCTTGAAGCCCCAGACCTCAAAGAACTGCAGCAACTGGCGGCGAGCGCCGTCGTCGTCGAAGGTGCGGTCCTTGCGCATGATGGTCAGGAGATGTTCAGCAGCTTCGTCGCGGCGTCCCTCGACATTGCGGATCTTGGCAAGCTTCATCCGCGCTTCGTGGTCGTCAGGATTGCCCGAAAGCTGCTGTTCCAGCGCAAAGGGATCGCCAAGCTTGCGGGCTTCTTCGATCTGGTCGAGCTTCTTGAGAACGGCCTGGATGGCGGCATCCTTCGAAAGCTCTTCCGGCAGATCGATGAGCGCTTCGCGGGCACGCTCGTGCTGATTGGCGGCGATCATGCATTCAGCCATGCCGGCGAGCGCCTTGGCATTCTCCGGATCGGCCTGCATGACGGCGCCATAGAGCTGCGCGGCGCCATTGACGTCGCCCGACACCAGAAGCCCGGCGGCCTCTTCGAGAACGGCTTCAATCTCGGCTGCCTGATCGGCGCCTGCCGGACCGGCGAGCCGATCGATGAACTGGCGAACCTGGCTTTCCGGAACGGCGCCCATGAAACCATCAGCCGGACGGCCGCCGACAAAGGCGATGACGGCGGGGATCGACTGGATGCCGAGCTGGCCAGCGATCGACGGATGATCGTCGATGTTCATCTTCACGAGCTTGACGCGGCCCTGGGCCTCGTTGACGACCTTTTCGAGCACCGGCGTCAGCTGCTTGCACGGACCGCACCAGGGCGCCCAGAAATCGACGAGAACCGGCTGGTTGCGCGAATCCTCGATGACATCCTTGGTGAAATTCGCCGTCGTCGTGTCCTTGATATAGCTACCGGCTGCTGCCGGAGCCGCCGCAGGCTGCTGTGCGCCGCCATAGGTCGCCGTTGCCGACATCGTGCCGTAGGACGTGCTGTAGGGGTTGTCGTTGCCGCTCATAGGTATCTCCCGCCACGCCGGTCGTGCCCGGCCTTTTTTCTAGCGTTAAAATCGTATGTCAGGCCGTGACTTTCAAGACAAGCGGCTTGTGACCCGTCGCTTCCATGAAACGGACGAGATCGGCACTTGATATAGAGGTCGTCGCGTCGTTCGACAGCGGATGGCAGTTGATGATCTCGTCGTTCATCAGATCCGCATCGAGAACGAAGGTCACGTTGTGGCCGGTATCGTTGATCGCGCCGAAGGCCGTAACCGAGCCGGGAATGACGCCGAGATATTCCATCAGCTTCTCGGGCTTGCCGAAGGAGACCTTGCTCGCCGCACCGATCAGCATGTGCACCGTCTTGAGATCGACAGAGGCATGCTCCTCGACGGTCAGCAGGAAAAACTGGTCCTTCTTGTCCTTCACGAAAAGATTCTTCGTGTGCCCGCCCGGAATTTCATCACGCAGCGACACCGATTCGGCGACCGTGAAGACGGGTGCATGATCCTTGGTGGAATGTTTGATGCCGAGGCTGTCCAGAAAGGCGAAAAGTTCGTCGCGGGTCTTCGGTTTGGTATCGGTCATCGCGGCATCCATCTCATGAAAATTGCGGGCAGGCGCTTTGATTAAGTCCGGACGTCGGCTTTGGCAATGCGCATGATCGACGCTTTCGCGCAGATTTGCGGCGTTTTCGGAAATCATTTCAACAGCTTGGAATTTTTCTTCGGCTTTCCGTCATTTCCCTGTTGCATTTGAAAATCGTTTGGGCGATATAGCGCCCGTCGCCGCAAGGTGGCGCCCACGGTCCTCACAACTACCACAGGCCGACGGGATTATGAGCGGGTGTAGCTCAGTGGTAGAGCACAACCTTGCCAAGGTTGGGGTCGAGGGTTCGAACCCCTTCGCCCGCTCCAGTTTCTCCCTAGAGATCTAGAATACAGACAGCACGCTCCGGCCTGTGTTTTGTCGTTTCCGCCTTTCCGGCCGCAGTATCATCGAATTTGCGCGCTTTTCAAAAAGGTTTGATTTGCACGCAACGCATAGCCATGTTGAAGCAGGGGCGAAAACGAATGGTTTGAGCATGCTGCAACGACTCGACGACACGGATGCTGCGCTGATCGACAGGCTGCAAGAATCCGCCTTCAACTACTTCCTGAAACATACCAATCCCGATAACGGGCTTGTTGCCGACACCTCGATCGAGGGCGTACCTTGCAGCATCGCCGCCGTCGGCTTTGCGCTGTCGTCCTATACCGTAGGCGTCGAGCGTGGCTGGATGACTCGGGCGGGCGCCATCGAACGCACTCTGACGACGCTTCGCTTCTTTGCCGGAAGCCATCAAGGCCGGGAGCGGCACGCAAGCGGCTATCGCGGCTTCTATTATCACTTCCTGCACATGGATACCGGCCACCGCGCCTGGAACAGCGAGCTGTCGACCATCGATACGACCCTGCTCGTCGCCGGCATGCTGACGGCTTCGGCCTATTTCGATCGCGCCGATGGCGACGAGCAGGAAATCCGCGACCTCGTTAAGGTCATCTACGAGCGTATCGACTGGCACTGGGCTCTCAACAAGGGCGAGACAATCTGCATGGGCTGGAAGCCCGCCAGCGGCTTCCTGCACTGGCGCTGGCAGGGTTACGACGAGGCCGTACTGCTCTATACGCTGGCGCTCGCCTCGCCGACGCACCCGATCCCGCAGTCGAGCTACGACGCCTTTACCTCGAGCTATTCATGGATGCTCTTTGGGGAACAGGCCTATCTCTATGCCGGCCCGCTCTTCATCCATTTCTTCTCGCATGCCTGGATCGATTTCCGCGGCATCCAGGACCGCCCGATGGCAGCCCGCGACTGGGACTATTTCCGCAATACGCAGGTCTCGATCGCCGTCCAGCGCGATTACGCCGTGCGCAATCCCGGTCATTTCGTCGGCTATAACAAGGATGTCTGGGGCCTCTCCGCCTCCGACGGCCCACCGCCGAGCCGCCATATGCGCGGCGGACGCCATCCGAAGGTGTTGGGCTATGCGGCCCGCGGCGCCCCGCTCGGCCCCGATGATGGAACGATCGCGCCCTGGGCTGCCCTGGCATCGCTCCCCTTTGACCGGCAGGCAGCACTTGATGGCACAAAGGCGCTACTCGAGACCTATCCTGACCTCACCTACGAGGGACGCTTCCCCGGTGGCTTCAATCCGACGGTGAAGACCAGACGTCCCGAAGGCTGGGTGGACGACCGCTGCGTCGGCATCGATCAGGGTCTGCTGGTGATGACCATTGAGAACGACCGTTCGGATTTTATCTGGAGCCTGATGCGGCAATCGCCGGTCATTCGCCTTGGCCTCGAACGCGCCGGCTTCACCGGCGGCTGGCTGGAGCAGGGCGAAGAAGCCGATCGCAAGACGGCCTAGCGCGCCGAGAAGACATGCGCGCGGCCGGCGATGTCCAGGCGGACACGGTCGCCAGTTTCCGGCAGCGCGACGCTCGAAGTCTTGATCAGGATCGGCGGCAGCTGCACGCCCTCCAGCGAGACGGCAACGGTGCAGGTCGCGCCCCCGAATTCCACCTCAACCACCCGGCCATGATAGGCGGGCTTGCTGTCGTCAGGAACGACGCGGATCTGTTCCGGCCGCAGCATGATCTCGGCCTTGCCCTGATGATCGCCATCGACGGCGACCCGGCCAAGCGCACAATCCGCAAAACCGTTGCGGATGACCGCAGGCAGCATCACGGCATCGCCGAGGAACAGCGCAGTCTCGCGATCCTTCGGCTGCAGATAGAGCTTCTGCGGCGAACCTGACTGCACCAGCTTCCCATCCCGCAGCACTGCGACCTGATCGGCGAAAGAGAGCGCCTCGCCCTGATCGTGGGTCACGAGGATCGTGGTGATACCGGCGGCCTGCAGAACGCGCGACACGGCCTTGCGCATGTTTTCGCGAAGACCTGTATCAAGCGCCGAGAACGGCTCGTCGAGCAGCATCAGCCGCGGCTTGCGGCCAAGCGCCCGGGCAAGCGCCACGCGCTGCTGCTGGCCGCCGGAGAGCTGATGCGGACGGCGCGTCAGCATGTTGCGATCGAGCTCAACCATATCGAGAAGCTCGACGATCCGCTTCTCGCGGTCCATTGCGCCGCGCTCGAAACCGAAGCCGATATTCTCGGCGACGCTCAGATGCGGAAACAGCGCTCCGTCCTGTGAGACGATGCCAATGCCGCGCTTGTGGGCGGGAACAATTGCCGGGCCATCGGCAAGCGTCTCGCCATTCAGCACGACCCTGCCCTGATCCGGCCGCTCGAAGCCGGCAATCAGCCGCAGCAGCGTCGTCTTGCCGGAGCCCGATGGTCCGACGACGGCGGTGCGGCTCCCGGCAGGCACATCCAGCGACACATTATCCAGCGCGGTGACCGGACCATAGCGCTTGCTTGCGGATTGAATCGTGAGCAGCGTCATTGTCCGGCAGTCCGTTTCGATTGGGAATAAAGAAGCAGCGTCAACGGCAGCGACAGGATGATCATCATCACCGCGTAAGGCGCCGCCGACACGTAATCGATCTCGCTGGTCAGCGACCAGAATTTCGTCGACAGCGTTTCGACGCCATTCGGCGAGAGCATCAGCGTTGCCGTCAGCTCGTTGGTGATCCCGAGCGCCACGAGCGCCACGCTGGCGGCAAAACCGGGTGCTGCAAGCCGCATGGTGATCTGGCGCACGGCCTGCGAGGGCGTCCGGCCAAGGCCCATGGCGGCACGTTCGAGCTCGACCGGCGCCTGCGCAATGCTGGCGCGCAGGCCGACCATGGCGCGCGGCAGGAATAGCAGAACATAGGCGACGGTCAGCGTCGCGAAGGTCTGGTAGAGCGGCAGCACCAGCCGCACGGTGATCGTCACCAGCGCCAGCGCCACGACGACGCCAGGCAGCGAGCCGACATAATAGTGGCAGGCTTCAAGGAAGCGCTGGAAGCGGCCCGGCGCGCGCACCGAGAGCCAGGCCATCGGCACCGCGGCAATCGTCGTCAGCACACCGCCTGCGACGGCAAGAATGATGGTCTGAATGAACGCATTGCCAACCGTATCCAGCCGCCAGATCTCGGCGCCGCCGAGATAGAGCCAGCGCCCGAGCGTCACCAGGGGAACGCCGAGCGTCAGCACTGCAACCGCGATGGGCAGCAGCACCGCCGGAATGGTGAACCATCCGAGCCTGCGCCGGTCTGCCGGGCGCGCCGAACCGGAGCCGACGCGGGCATAGCGCTCGTTGCCACGAACGAGAATTTCCAGCCCGAGCAGAAACAGGCAGCAGGCAACGAGCACGCCGCCGAGCATATTGGCGGCCGGGCTGTTATAGGCGGACTGGAACTGGTCGACGATCGCCGTTGCAAACGTGTCGAAGCGGATCATCACATAGAGCCCGTATTCCGACAGCAGATGCAGCGCGATCAGCAGCGAACCGCCGCAGATCGCCAGCCTGAGCTGCGGCAGGATCGTGCGGAAGAATACCCGCCAGGGGCCGAGCCCGAGCGAAGCGGCGGCATCCTCGATCGCCGGATCGAGACGGCGAAGCGCCGCTGCGACCGGCAGATATAGGAAGGGATAATAGGCAAGCACCGAGACGAAAACGCCGCTCTGCAGCCCGCGCATGCCGGGCACCAGGCTGATCCAGGCATAGCTGTGAACGAAGGCGGGAACGGCGAGCGGCGCGACCGCAAGCCACGACCAGAGGCGCGCAAAGGGGATGTCGGTCCGTTCCGTCAGCCAGGCCAGCGTTACCGCAAGCACGATCGACAGCGGAACCGTCAGCGCTTCCAGGAACACCGTGTTGATCATCAGCTCGCCGACGCGCGGGCGGAAGACGAGCGCCTTCACCGTTTCCCAGCCGACATCGTAGGTGATCCAGGCGATGAAGCCGAGCGGCACGAGGCTGAAGAGCGCGACGATGGTTGCGAAGACGACGACGGAAGCGTGCGGCATGCGCCCGCGCAGGGAACCAATTGTGCTGACCGGCGCTTCATTGCCGGCAAGGCCGGTCACGAGCGATCTGTTGTCTTGCAGCAAGGCCGACGCCTTTGTGACGCTGAAAAAGGAAGGCAACCGCCTCGTCAGGAAGCGGTTGCCATGATTGGTCATGCCCTAAGGTTTTCTTGAGCCAAAAGCAATAGTTTTGACTCCATCCGCCTGCGGCAGATGGGCTTAGATCAGGCCCGCAGCGGTCATCATTTCGACGACCTTCTTGCTGTTCAGTTCCGAGGCTTCGACCTTCGGTGCGTTCAGATCCTTGAGCGGAACGAGCTTGTCGTTGGAATCGCCGCTGACGGCATATTCATAGGAGGTGCCGTTCTTCAGGATCGCCTGACCGGCCTTGCCGGCGATGAACTTCAGGAATGCCTGGGCTTCCTTCATGTGCTGCGTCGACTTCAGAACGCCGCCGCCGGAGATCGAGACGAATGCGCCCGGATCCTGGTTCTTGAAATAGTGCAGGCCGACATTGGCGCTGTTTTCAGCCGTCTTCGCCTGATCGCCGAACCAGTAGTAGTGGTAGATGATCGCGCCTTCGACTTCGCCAGCATTGACCGCCTTCATCGCAACGCTGTTGCCCTTGTAAGGCGTCGCGTTGTCCTTGAGGCCCTTGAGCCAGGCCGCGGTTGCTTCCTCGCCCTTCAGCTGCAGCAGCGCGCTGACGATGGCCTGGAAGTCGGCACCGGCAGGAGCAGCGCCCCAACGGCCCTTCCAGGCCGGATCGGCGAGATCGAGCATCGACTTCGGCAGCTTGTCTTCGGTCAGCTTGCGCTTGTCATAAGCAAAGACGGTCGAGCGGGCCGCAATGCCGGTCCACATGCCGTCGGACGGGCGGTACTCGGCCGGAACCTGATTGAGCGTTTCCTTATCGACGGGTGCGAAGAGGCCTGCGCCGTCGACCAGCGTCATGGCCGGGGAATTTTCCGTCAGGAATACGTCTGCCGGGGAGGCGTCGCCTTCCTGGATGATCTGGTTGGCGAACTGCATGTCGCTGCCCTGGCGAATGGTGACCTTGATGCCGGTCTCCTTGGTGAAGGCATCGATCCACTCGCGGCCGAGGCTTTCGTGCTGGGCGTTATAGACGACGATGCCTTCGTCCTGCGCGCTGGCGCCTGATGCGAGCGATGTTGCAGCGAGAAGAGACGCAGCCAGCGCGAACGCGGAACGGCGCGTAATGGAATTCTTCATGATGCCCTCCATGGCAATATCTCCCCTGGGGGTGGGGTGATGCGCGCCCCCTATATTTTTCCTGACTCCAATTTTCAAGTTTGCTTCACCGCGGGATGATCACAAATACTTGAAATTCTTCATCAGGTTTAGAACGATTCTATACCGCGAGGATCGCATCGACGACATCATCCTCGACATCGATGCCGTTTTCGATCGCAGCGCGCCGCGCCGTCAGCCCGCGCCTGCCGGGCAACCGCACCCCCGGATCCGAGGAAATTTCATTGGCAAGTTCGGTCAGCCGGGCCGCCGCAAAGGCACCACCACCCGCTTCCGGATTGATGACGATGATCATCTGCCCGAGGCCGGGAGCAGCACCTTTGTCGTCGAACAGCGAAGTCGATTCATAGGAGAAGTTGGCGCCCGTCAGCGGCGCAGCCAGGATTTCGACCATCATCGCAAGGGCAGCGCCTTTGGCCTCGCCCGAGGGCACCATCGTGCCATCGAGTGCCGCAACCGCATCCGTCGTCGGCTGGCCATCGCGGTCGAAGGCCCAGTCGGCGGGGATCGGCACACCCTTCTGCCGCGCCGCCATGATCTTGCCGCGCGCCACGCGCGACAGCGCAAGGTCGATGACCACAGGGTCCTGTCCCGTTACAGGCGCAGCAAAGGCAATCGGGTTGGTGCCGAACAGCGGCTTGCGCCCACCCCAGGCCGCCATCGCCGCCGTAGCATTGGCAACCATGATCGCAACGAGGCCAGCCTCAGCAAAACGCTCGACCGTCAGCGCCAGAACGCCGGCATGATGCGAGCGCCGGATCGCTGCCATGGCGATACCCTGCGACCGGGCCATTTCGGTCAGGGCAGGAACGGCGAGATCGAGCGCCGGATAGGCATATCCATGGCAGGCATCGATCTGGATAACGGACGGATAGGGTTGGTAGAGGATCGGCTTGGCGACGCCATCGACCTTCCCGGATTTCGCCTGCATGGCGTAGGCCACGGCGCGGCGAAGCCCGTGCCCGCTTTGCCCGGCAGCTTCCGCCGCAACAAGCGCCCGCGCCACGGACTGCGCATTGCCCTCCTCGACGCCATTGCGTTTCAACGCGTCGAGAACGAGCGTTTCGGCGGCGGCAAGCGTCAGATGCATGGGAAGGACCTTGGAATAAACAAAAGGGGCGATGACGGTGTTACGTCATCGCCCCCGATGCTGCAATGCAAGCGCCCTTATTCGACGTCGAACTTGACGCCCTGTGCGAGCGGCAGGGTCTTGCCGTAATTGATGGTGTTGGTCGCGCGGCGCATATAGGCCCTCCATGCATCCGAACCGGATTCACGGCCGCCGCCGGTTTCCTTCTCGCCACCGAAAGCACCGCCGATTTCGGCACCGGACGGGCCGAGATTGACGTTGGCGATGCCGCAATCCGAACCGCGGGCGGAGACGAAGGTTTCCGCTTCGCGCATGTCGTTGGTGAAGATCGACGAGGAGAGACCCTGCGGCACGGCATTGTGCAGCTCGAGCACATCGTCGAAATCGCTGTACTTCATGACATAGAGGATCGGCGCGAAGGTCTCGTCAACGACAGGACCCGTCTGCGACGGCATCTCGACCAGGGCCGGGCGAACGTAGAAGGCTTCGCCGGCACCGTTTTCGACGCGCTCGCCACCGGTGACCTTGCCGCCCTCCGACTTGGCTGCAGAAAGTGCCGACTGCATCTTGTCGAAGGCCGCCTTGTCGATCAGCGGACCGACCAGCGTGCCGTTTTCCAGCGGGTTGCCGATGGTGACCGAGCCGTAGGCTTTCTGCAGACGCGGAACGAGCTTGTCGTAGACGCTGTCATGCACGAAGAGGCGGCGCAGCGTCGTGCAGCGCTGGCCGGCCGTACCCATTGCCGAGAAGGCGACACCGCGCAGCGTCAGGTCGAGATCGGCCGTCGGGCAGATGATTGCGGCATTGTTGCCGCCGAGTTCGAGGATGGCGCGGGCGAAACGCTGTGACAGGCGCGGACCGACGGCGCGGCCCATGGCGGTCGAGCCGGTTGCCGAAACGAGTGGCACCTTGGGATGGTCAACGAGGACTTCGCCGACATCGCGGCCGCCGATCAGCAGCGTCGAGAGATTTGCCGGCGCCTTGCCGCCTTCAGCGACGAAGCGCTTCAGCGCCCGCTCGAACAGTGCCTGCGTCGCAAGCGCCGTCAGCGGCGTCTTTTCGGACGGCTTCCAGACCGTTGCATTGCCGCAGACCAGCGCCAGCGCGGCATTCCACGACCAGACGGCAACCGGGAAGTTGAAGGCCGAGATGATGCCGACGACGCCGAGCGGATGCCAGCTTTCCATCATGCGGTGCTCAGAGCGCTCGGTGGCAATCGTCAGGCCGTAAAGCTGACGGGAAAGTCCGACGGCGAAATCGCAGATATCGATCATTTCCTGAACTTCGCCGAGACCTTCGGACGTGATCTTGCCGACTTCGATCGAGACGAGACGGCCCAGCGCGCCCTTGGCGGCGCGCAGCTCTTCTCCGAGCAAGCGGACGAGCTCGCCGCGCTTCGGTGCCGGAATGGCGCGCCATTCGGCAAAGGCCTTGTGCGCCGCATCGATCGCCTTCTTGGCGTCGGCAACGCTATCTTCCTTCAGTGCACCGATTTCCTTGCCGGTGACGGGCGAGGTGACGCGCAGCGTGCCACCGATATAGCGGGCGGCGTCAACGCCGAGTTCGGAAAGCAGCTTCTTCGTTTCGGCTGCGAGATCGAGGCTAGCGATGGTCATGTGTTTCCAACCTTCTTGTTCTTAAAAACGTGCATCGGCGAAGTGGGCAACCTGGGCGCCGGCTTCGTACCACATTTCCTTGATTGCCCGGAACCCCGGCTCGCGTGGGTCGGTCAGCGGCAGCGGCAGCTCGGCCTCGCTGATCTGGCCGAGAATATGCTGCGCCAGCGTACGCCCGAAGACCGTGCCCGGCGCAATGCCGCGGCCATTATAGCCGGAAAAGCCGACGACGTTTTCGGCAAACTTGTGAAAGCGCGGCAGGGCATTGTCGGTCATCCCGATCTTGCCGTACCACTCGCATTCGAACTCGACCTCGCCGATCTGCGGGAAGAGTTTCCGCAGCGAGCGCTTCGCCCAGTTTTTGTGGACCGAAATACCGGTATTGCGCAGCGCACCGACGCTGCCGAAGACGAGGCGGCCGGCCTGGTCCATGCGGAAGGACGACAGGATCTCCTTGGTATCCCAGACACCTTCGCGACCGGGCAGGATCGACTTGCGCAGATTGTCGCTGAGTGGCGTGGTGGCGAGATTGAAATAGGGAAGATGGACCTGCTCGGTGCGCACCTGCGCCCAGGGGCCGGTGCTGTAAGCGTCGGTGGCGACGATGATCCAGTCGGCGGTAACAGACCCCCTTTCCGTCTTCACCAACCATTTGGCGCCCTTGCGCTCGGTGGCGGTCACCGGACTTGCCGTGTGCAGCGAGACGCCGGCCTTGACGGCAGCATGCGCCAGCCCGCGCGCATAGGCGAGCGGATGCAGCGTGCCGGCGCGCATGTCGAGCAGCGCTCCCGCATAGGCGTCGCTGCCGATTCGGCGGGCGGTTTCCGCCGCGTCGAGCAAGGTCACCGGCGCGCCGCGCCTGCCCCATTGCTCCGCCCGGTCCTCGATCTCCTTGAGGCCTTCGGCGCCGACGGCGCAATGCAGCGTGCCGTTCTTTTCGAGCTCGCAGGCGATCCCATGCTTGTCGATCAGCTCCATGACCAGACGCGGCGCATTGCCGAGCATATCGAGCAGCCGCTCGCCATAGACCTCGCCGAGAACGCCGGGAAGATCATCGGGCATCACCCACATGCCGGCATTGATCAGGCCGACATTGCGGCCGGCACCGCCGAAGCCGATCTCCTTGGCTTCGAGCAGAACGACCTTCGTCCCGGCTTCCGCCAGATGCAGGCCGGAGGAGATGCCGGTATAGCCGCCGCCGACGATCACCACATCAGCCTCGACTGCGCCCTGAAGCGGCGCGGTGACAGGCGGTTGCGGAGCGGTCTTTTCCCAGAGCCCGTGCGAGCGCGGATCATTCAACATCGGTTGTTCCATCCCAAGGCAAAATCGCCGTTAATCTACCGCTACCGGACGGCCTGCGAAAGCGTCTGACGGTGGGGCTTTCGCAGCGCCAGTTCATTCCAAATTTGCGGCAAACCATTCTTTACAAAGCGCTTATTGGAGTGAATATCGACGTTTCGGAAACAGGTCATTCTGAAATGGAATGAGATATGCTCGCATCACGCCGTTTTCTGCCATCGATCTCCCTGCTTGCCGCCTTCGAAGCGGTAGCCCGCACCGGCAGCGTCACCGCTGCAGCTCGCGAGTTGGACCTCACCCAGAGCGCCGTCAGCCGGCAGATCAAGGCACTCGAAGAACAGCTCGGCGTCGAACTGTTCCTGCGCGAACGCCAGACCGTCAGACTGACATTGGCGGGAGACAGCTACGCGCGAGAAATCCGGGAAGCGTTGCGCCGCATTTCCAGCGCCTCTTTGAACCTGCGGGCCAACCCGCATGGCGGCACTCTCAATCTGGCGATCCTGCCAACTTTCGGCACACGCTGGCTGGCGCCGCGGCTGGGGGGCTTCCTGCGCAACAACCCGGGCGTCACGATCAATCTCGTTACCCGGCTCTCCTCCTTCGATTTCCGTCTCGATGCCATCGATGCCGCGATCCATTTCGGCCACCCGCACTGGCCGGGTGCCGAGCTGACCTTTCTGATGTCGGAGAAGACGGTTCCGGCCTGCAGCCCGCAGTTTCTGAGGGAGCATGCGATCAGCAAGCCCGAGGACCTGCTGGACCTGCCGCTGCTGCATCTGACGACACGGCCGGACGCCTGGGAGATCTGGTTTGCCGAAAACGGCGTCGCCTTCCAGAGCCTTCACGGCATGCTGTTCGACCAGTTCGCCACCGCAGCACAGGCTGCCGTCGCCGGCCTCGGCGTCGCCTTGCTGCCGACCTTCCTGATCCAGGACGAACTGAAGCGCGGAGATCTCGTCGCCGCGATCGACCGGGAGATCGAAAGCCGCGACTCCTACTATCTCGCCTACCCCTCCGAACGCGCCGATTACGCCCCGCTTGCTGCCTTTCGCGAGTGGATAGAGGCAGAAGCCAAGTCTTGAGCTTGCATCCAGGGAGAGCTTTCGCGCATTATGCGCGCCAACAGCATCCGATCCGCAGGAAAGTCCCATGAAGCCCATTTTCGTCCAGCTCCAGTGCGCCCCCGGCAAGACCTACGAAGTCGCCGACGCCATCTACCAGACGGAACGTGTTTCTGAGCTCTATTCGACCAGCGGCGATTACGATCTGCTGCTGAAGGTCTATATCGAAGAAGGCCAGGATATCGGCAAGTTCATCAACGACAACATCGCCAATATCCCGGGCATCGTCCGCTCGCTGACGACACTGACCTTCAAGGCTTTCTGAGCCATCTGGCGATTAACCGTCTTCGCAAGATTTCCAGCCGCGCGCCGCACCGTAAACCCGGCCTTAAGGCGATCGGGTATTTCGTCCGGCTATATGGCCGCGCGGGGTCAGGAGTATCGCTTTGGAAGCAACGGCAGGCATGACCACGAATGCGCAGAGGACAAACGCGCCGCTGATCGTCCATGTCGTGCGCCAGTTCCTGCCGAACCGCGGCGGCCTCGAAGACGTCGTCGCCAATCTGGCGCGTGAAACCGCAAGACGCGGCTTCCGCGTCCGCGTAGTAACGCTCGATACGCTCTTCACGGCCCGCGACCGCAAGCTGCCACCGCGCGAAACCATCGACGGTATCGAGGTCGTCCGCATTCCCTGGTCCGGCAGCACGCGCTACCCGATCGCCCCACAGGTCTTCAGCCATCTCGGCGATGCCGATCTCGTGCATGTTCACGCCATCGACTTCTTCTTCGATGCGCTGGCGGTCGGCCGGATTCTCCATCGCAAGCCGATGGTGGTGACCACCCATGGCGGCTTCTTCCATACGCAGAAATATGCCGCACTGAAGAAGGTCTGGTTCCAGACACTGACGCGCCTCTCGGCCATGAACTATCGCCGCGTCATTGGCTGCAGCACCTCGGATATCGCCCAGTTCTCGCAGATCGCCCCGAATACGGTGCTGATCGAGAACGGCGTCGATATCGGCAAGTTCGCCGATAGCGCGTCGCGCGTACCGCTTCGCCGGATCGTCACCATCGGCCGCTTCTCGGTAAACAAGCGTCTGGATCATCTCCTCGACGCGATGCAAGTGCTGACAGCTCGCGACCCCGGCTGGCATCTGGATATCGTCGGCTCCGAATCCGATCTCAAGGCCGGCGATCTGCGCGCCGAAATCATCGCGCGCAATCTCGACCAATCGGTCGGCCTGCATGTCGGCATCGACAACGAGGCCATCCGGGCACTGGTCTCGGGCGCCTCGCTCTTCGCCTCCGCCTCGGAATACGAAGGCTTCGGCCTCGTCGCACTAGAGGCCATGAGCGCCGGGCTCTATCCCGTTCTAAACGGTAATGCCGCCTACCGCGCCCTCGCAGAACGTCAGGCACCGGTAACGATCACGGATTTCAGCGATGCCGGGAAAGCAGCCGATGCGATCGGCGCGGCATTCGATGCGATCTCTGCAAATCCATCTGCCATGCGTGAAGCGCTGATAGCTGCAGCTCGCCCCTATTCCTGGGATCATGTCGCCGGGCTCTATATCGAGCTCTACCGGTCGCTCGGCATCCCGGCTTTCAAAGCTAGCGCTTAAGCTTTCGCCAGCTTGGCGATCTCTTCCAGAACGATCCGGCGCGATTCCAGCGGCGTCAGGTTATGGTCGGCGTCCTGAAGCATAACGAGGCGCACATTCGGATAGCGCTGCAGCTTGCGGCCACCCGGGCCGAAGTGGAAATACATGTGATCGAGGCCGACATCGGCTTCGCTGTAGATCAGCGTCAGCGGCACATTACGCTTACCGAAGGAGGCAAAGGCATGCTTCACCTCGCGGGCGACATGACCCTTGTGCGGCAGAAGCTCGATCAGCGGCGCGAAGCGGTAGGAGACGCGGCGGCCGACGGCGATGAAGAAATTCTGGAACGCGGCCTTCACGTCGACCTGGCCGCGGAACAGCCGTTTCAGCGTTTCGATATTCATCAGGCGCTGGCTGTAGTCATCGACGCTGCGCGGCACCGAAACGACGTGCTCCTTGGCAACCTGGACCGCCGGATCCCAGTAATAGACGAAGGGATTGATCGAGACGACGGCCTTCAGGCGCTCGTCGGCAATCCCGGCGCGGAAAGCGACATAGCCGCCGCTGCAGCGCCCGGCGACCATGACCGGCCCCGGCACATGCGCCTCCAGAAGATCGAGCGCCGAGACGGCGTCTTCGATCTGGGTGGCTGAATAGAGAATCTGATCGGGCGCATCCGGGCGCGGAACGCTGTCGCCGACATTGGCTGAATCGAAGCGCAGCGACGTGACACCCTGGCGGGCGAGATCACGCGCCATATCGACGATCGTCCGGCCCCAGCCGGCATGACGGTCATAGGCGGTGGTCAGGAACATCACCGAATTGCCCTGGGACTCACCGATCGGGCGGCTGAGAACGCCGACGAGATGATGATGATCGCCGAAGCGAACCGGTATCTCCTCGAAACCGTCACCGCGCAGGATCTGGTTTTCGGCTGGAACGACCGAGTTGGCGGCAGTGGCATCGGGAACGGTGTTCGCTTCGATCCAGCGGGCAAGCTCCGCGACGACGGCCATCGGCGTCTTGGCAAACAGTGGATTGGTCGCCAGTTCCTCGTAGCCTTCGAACACCTTCTCATCGACGCTGGCGCCAAGGGCTCTCAAGGCTTCGGCAAAGGCGGAATCACCGGCGCGCGATGGATGCTCGAAGAGAACATACTTGGCCGCGGCAATGCTTTCCGGAGTGGTCAGATTGAGCTTGCGGATTTCGGCGGCGATCGCTTCCGGCATGAACAGACCGGCGATCGTCACCTGATCGGCGGGCGCGTGTTCCTTGCTGAGGCCGAGATCGGCGTGAATGATCTTCGCCCACATGTTGAGTTCGCGGAGATACCCGCGGCCGCTCAATACGGGAGCAAGAAGCGCGACGCCGCTGACACCGGGTATCGTCGCGCCGATGCGCTGCACGAGTGCTGCGCCGATGCCCTGAGCTGCCAGAATGATCTGGTCGCAGCCGCTGAGCGACTTCAGCTCCTCTGCCGCTGCGCGGATCGATTTCTCCCAGCTTGCCAGCGTCGCCGGCTCGCTGCCGAAATCGAGCGCATCGCCGGTGCCGAGATAGTCGAAACGCAGGCTGGGAACGCCGATATCCGAAAGATGCTCGGCGGCCACGCGATAGAACTTGCGGCTGCACATTTCCTCGAAGCCCCAGGGGCTGACGAAGAGCACAGCCGAGGAACGCTTGGTGACGGCAGGATTCTCGGGCATGAACAGCCCGATCGTTCCGTCGAAGGCAACCGGAAATGCAGCGCTACGGCCGGCACCTTCCGCGGGCTCCTGAACCGCTGCGGCAGAAGCTTCGCCGTCCTTTTCAGGTGGCAGCGGCGCGATGAACTGTGCGGCCTTCAGCGCGTGGCCACGCAACGCCGAGGGAACCTTGCCGAGGATCGAGCGGATGACCAGCGCATCCTGCCGCGGAATGACCTTGAGGAACTTCAGCGCCAGCAGGTAGGCAATGCCACCGGCGATTATCGCGAGGACGAGCCCAACCGGATTATGGAAGACTTCAAGCACGGCAAGCGCTGCCATCGCGCAGAGGACTGCGGCGGCCGTCACCTTCGCGAGGCTGACATAGAGGGTCGACAGCTGACTGCCAAATCCGGTCTGTTTGATCATGATCACGCACATCACGACAAAAACGCCGATGCGAACGAGCGCCGCACCTTCCGCCGCAAAACTAGGCACCAGGAGTAAACAACCGCCTACCATCACAAGGCCACCAATCACACTGGTCTTCAGGCGATCGCGCACCCGGTCCATCGACAGGAGGTAGAGGCTGAGGATCTGCATGAAGGTGTAGGCGGGTGCGGCGAGCGCCAGCAGCATGACGACGGGACCGCTCGGGCGGAAGGCCTCACCGAAGACGCTGACAACGAGCACGCCCGAGATGGCGGCAAGCCCGAAGCTCATCGGCAGGATGATATAGGCCATGCTGCGGGTGACGGCGGCGAAGACTTCGACGGGAAGCGTGGCATCCTTGCTGCTGTGGCGCTGCTCGGAATAATAGGGCAGCAGGCTGCCGGTCATCTGGATCGGCAGCTGCAGGGCGATATTGGCGACCGACAGGCCGATCGCATAGTAGCCGACCATCTCGACCGACCAAAACTGCTGCAGGAACAGCAGTTCGAGGCGGTTGATGAAGACGGAATCGATCAGGAACTGCGTCGAGATGATCACCGAGGACGAGGCCAGCGCGCCGAAGGCGATGCCGCATTTGTCCCGCTTGGCGAAGAGGATCGGCATAGTCGCGACGAAGAACACCAGCTGGCCGAGCGCATAACCGATCAGCACCCCCTCGACGCCATGCAGGACGGCACCAATGGCAACGCCGCCGAGCTGCAGGATCGAGACGCCGACCGTCAGCTTGAAGAAGTCTCCGAGCCGCTTTTCGCCGATCAGGTAGAATTTGACGAAGGAGCCGATCGCCTGGATGAAGAACAGCGCGCCGGTAACGAGTGCCACTGACGGCGCGGTCTCGGCCCAATGCATCTCCTCCGACGACAGGAAGAAGATCGCATAGAGCCCAAGCAGCACCACCGTCGAGAATACCATGAAGGTCACGAGGATCGACGCAAAGCCCATGCGCCTCCTGCTGTCATAACCCTGGGTGCTGAGCTGCGGCAGGGTTTTCAGCAGCGTGATGCTGGAGCCGAGTTCGGCAATCGAAGCGCCGGTGACGACGAGCCACAGCGAGAAGGCAACGATGCCGTTCGCCTCGGGGCCGAGCAGGCGCGCGGTGATGATCGACGAGGCGAAGCCGGTGGCAAGCAGCAGCATGCCGGCCGCAGCGTTCATCACCGAATTTGCTATGATCCCGTTCGACATCAGTCCCGTTCCGTTGCTTTCTCAGCCATTCCTAAAGTGAAACCGTTAAATAAGGCCCGAAGTTTTCGGTTAACGGGCAGCGCTCGCCAGTGTTTGCAGCGCTTTCTCGTAGGTATTGGCCTCAAGATAAGCGATCAGGAAGCGCTTCGCCCGCGCCGCTTTCGCCTTGGCGGTTTCCGGATCGGCATAAATCTGTTCAAGATATCCGGCAGCGATTTCAGGCGGTGGATCGGCCCAGACAGCACCGTCAAGTGCCGCAAACTCCGGATGCGTATCGACGACCGGGATGAGCGAAGGCGCGACGTTCCAGGTATTATCAGGATCGCAGAAATCCACTGTGCCCGACCAGCCCGTGCTCACGACAGGCGTATTGTGGATGATCGCCTCGGCAACGGTGAGACCGAAGCCTTCCGAACGGTGCAGCGAGATATAGGCATCCGAATCTCGGATCAGCCCGTTGATCTGACTGCTCGCCAGCTTGTCGGTAACGATCCGAATCCGGCTATTGCCCTCGGCGGAGCGATAAAGGGCTGCCAATCCGGCATCCTTCGCCGGATCGCCGCTGCCCTTCATCAGCAGGAATGCCTTCGGGCATCGCGCCTGGAAAAGCTTGAAGGCGTCGATCACCGCCTGCGGGTTCTTCCGGTTGATCGACGATCCCGCGCTGAAGATGAAGCTGACGAGGAAGGCATCGTCCTCGATCCCGAACTTTGCGCGCATGCCGTCGGCAGCGGGCTTCTCTGTCACCGGATGCGGCACGACGATGACGGGCGCCGACGTCAACGGCGCGATCGCCTTGCGGGTGAATTCGGAGGGTACGAAGACGGCATTCACATAGCGCGCACCATTGCGCCATTCGGCAGGAACGACTTCCAGTTCCCAGGCCCAGTAGCCGATATTGTAAGCACGCGCGAATTCGCCGAGACCGGTGCTGAGCACGGCGCGCGGCAGCATCGGCGGATTGAGGTGCCAGATGCGGGTGCCGGGCTTCGCCGAAGACTGCGCAACCGCCGTCCACTCGACCGACGAGCCCTCGCCAGCATGAGTGCTGACATCGCGCAGCGAAATCGTCCGTCCCGCCGAGACCAGGGCGTCGGCACAGAGCCGCGCCGACTCACCCACACCTGCCATCATCGAGAGATAGCCGGCGACTTCGACCGGACGCGCCGGATCGAACGCAACACGCGATTTCGGGATCAGCCGCTGCAGAACATGGGAGCGAAAGGCACGGTAAAGCGATCGGATCGACATCTTGTCCTTAACCACCGGCGCTGAAGGCAAACCGGCGCATGTTTCCAGCGCAGAGCACCTCGCCCTGAGGCTCGCCCGCGTCTGCCGTCATCGGCGTCAAACGAATGCGCCGCTGGATGCCCGGCGCGAGATGAAACCAGTCGTCCGACGGACGGTAAGCTGCGGCTTCGACATGCACCGACTGCGCAAAGCGATCGGTCGTCAGATCGACCGCCCAATGGCCCGCGTCCTCGACGAGCCTGACGTCGATGCTGGCGTCATGGCAGGCCTTGGCGCGACCGAGCGGGAAATGAAACGCTTCGCCCAGCAATTCGCCATCGACGGAGCGAAGCCGCGCGACCGTGACGTCATGCGACGGCGGCCCAAAGCGGAAGGCGTAGGTCGTGTCGAAGAAAGCGCCGAAAAGCTCGGTCGCGGCGATCTTCTGCTTGCTTCGTGCTGTAAGCGCCAGGCTGTGGCTACCGCTCGCCGCCTGCTGCCGGCCGTCACGGAAGCTGATGATCTCGAGTTCGGCCGCAAGATCGGCTGCGGTCTCGTTGATGACGTGAATGTCGAGCCCGTTGGTGCCTTCGTCGGTCAGCAGCACCTGCAGCGGTTGGAAGGCACGGCGCATCGCATGCCAGACCGGCTTGGGCTCACCGGTGGAATCGATCACGCCCCAGCCCGGGCCGGGGAGCAGGTCCTGCAGTGTCCAGACAAGCGCACCGTCGCAGCGCGAACCGGTGCGGCGCCATTCGGCAAAGGTCTCGGTCAGCACCTCTCCGGTGACGGCGCGGGAGAGCTCGAGATAGCGCTCCGGGTTCTCGCGGCGAAGTTTGGCCGGATCGGTGTCGTAGAGAAGGCCGAGATAGAAATCGCGCACATCCTCGAAATCCCAGGAAGCGCCGCGATCACGGGGCACTCGCGCCTTCCAGAGCGGGCTGTGGACGGCGGGAACATCGAGATGCCGCTGCAGCGTCGATTGCTGCGGAACATGTGCGAAGGCGAGGCTCTCGGCGGCAAAACGCACATCCGCCCGGCGCGCGTCCTCAAGCGGGCGCATATAGGCGCCGACACCGTAATAGTGGGTCACCCCTGCATTCGGCGAAAACGGCATCGCACCGCCATAGGGCGAATTCGGCACATAGGGAACATCGGGCCGCAGGCGCGAGGCAATCGCCGGGATCACCTCGTCAGTCACCGGGCCACCCCAGAATTCGCGCGGCAGGCCGAGCATCGCCGCCTGCTGGTGCACTTCGCTGCCGCCGCAGAGGATGGCGAGCGACGGCGATGCCTGGACGCCATGCAGGAATCCTTCAACCTCGGTATGGACATGACCGGCAAAAGCCTTGTCGTTTCGCGGATAGTCGAAATTGGCGAACATGAAATCCTGCCAGACGAGCAGGCCGAGCTCGTCGCATAGCGCGAAAAACTCCGGCGTCTCGTAGGCCATCGTGCCGCCGATGCGGATCATGTTCATACCGGCTTCCGCCGCAAGCCGCAGGAACGGCTCGTAGGCGCTGCGATCTCCAGGAAGCCGCACGATATCGGCCGTCGTCCAGACCGCCCCGCGGCAGAACACCCGCTCGCCGTTGATGACAAGACCAAAACCATCGCCATCGACACCCCGATCCAGCTCGATCCGCCGGAAACCGGTCTTGTCGAGCGGATATGCGATCCCGTCGGAGACAAGCGCCAGCTCATAGAGATGCGGCGTGCCATGCGTATGCGGCCACCAGGCCGTCACGTCGGGGATCTTCAGGATCGCCGAATAATGGTTGGCGCCAACCTTCTCGAAGGACGCTTCATGCTCGCCGCAGCGCAGCTGCAGCACCGGCTCCTCGGCATCGCAGTATAGCGACACGCTGAGGCGCCCGGCGCCATCCTCGTCAAGAACCGTGCGGATCGAGACATTGTCGATCGAGACCGGGCCGCCGCGCACCAACGAAATCGCCCGCCAGGGGCCGACGGCGTGAATTTCCGGGCACCAGCCGGGCATGTGGCCGAGAACGGTAGTACGGACATTCTTGAGGCCGGCGGGCGTGATCATCTGCGGGCGCCAGCGGGCCCGCGGTCCGGGCTCGGTAAGCTTCGGCGCAAGGGCGCGGAAGCAAAGCGCGAGCTCGTCGCCGCCAGAGAGTGTCACCGGAATCTCGTGCGCGGTGAACATGCTCTCCGAAAACAGCATCTCCTTGCCGTTGACGAACACATGGCAGAGCGTCGCCAGCCCTTCGAGCCGAAGTATCCAGTCGCCCGGCTCTGCATCGAACAGGCGGCAGACATACCAGGCATCGCGGGTGTTCAGCGGCTGCGGATTTTCGCGGTCGAACAGTCCGGCCTTTTCGAGTGCAGCCGCGACCGTACCGGGCACCGGTGCGGCGATGAACTGCGATGTCGGCGGAATATCGTGCGGCGTCGCATAGGCATCCGGCTCGGTCAGGACGAGGTTCCATCCTTCCGAAAGCAGAACTTCCTCTGCCGCGACGCTTGCCAACCTCCCCCGCATGCTCAACTCTCCGGTGTCACAACCGCTCGGAAATCGAAGCCATCATGGAATCCCATGCATCGGCAGCCGGATCAAGCGCGGTCTGCAACGGCTCGAATTTCTTGCGGGTGACGGCGCGTGCCAGCTGGAACTGCACCGATTTTGCAGTCTCGGAAATTTGCCTCGCGCTAGTTTCGGCATCGGCGAAGCGGCCGGGTGCCAGCCAGGCAAGATGATCGGCTGCGAGCTCGAAATTGGCGCCGAACTGGCGCAGCGTGTTGAACGCATATTTGTGGAAGAAGCCGAAGGGACGCTCGGCAACCGCCTCGACCTGCTGCGGGAAAACCGAAGCGAAGGCCCGTATCGGATTTGTGGAAGGGCGGCGCGCAAAATGCTTGCGGAATAGCTCGCCGGAAACCTTGCGGATATCGGCATCGCCGGGAAGCATCGCCGGAAATTTCGCAAATTCCGTATAGGGCAGGAACGGCGCATCGGCTTCCGTCAGATGCAGCTGGAACAGCCCGTCGAAATCCTCGCCTTCGAGCGAGAAGAAGCCGGCATTGTGGAAGTATTCGACGCGCTTTGCCGCCATGTCCAAGCGGTTGATCGCTACGGTCGTCTTGCCGTGTTCGGTGCGATAGGCGGTGCCCTGGGTATCGGGCATGAAATAGGAATCCATCTCGATCAGGCAGAGACGGCCCCGGCCGATCTGCGTCTGGATATGGCTTTCCACCGCATCGAAAATCGCCAGCTCGCTGACGCGGATGCCGAACAGCGCTTCGAGATCCTCGAGCGGCACCTTGAAGAAGGTGAACTGGTCGCCTTCGAAATCCTGCGTCATCGTGAAGCCGAGCATGGCTTCCGGCGGCAGGCGAAGCGCGTTCAGCACCTCGATCCAGAGATCGATGTAGCAATTGGTTTCAGGCCACATGCGCTCACTGGAATGGAGCGCATGCCTGGCGTAGCCATCGGGACGGATGGCTGGAAAGACGGCGTTCATCCGAGATCTCAGCCCCAGAGCGCCTTGCGAACGTTTTCAGGCCATTCCTTCACGTCGAGACCGTGGTGATGGAAGAGCGCGAGCGCGATGCGTTCAAGACCGAAGCCGACGCAGGCCGTATGCGCGACGCTGCCGTCTTCGAGGTTCAGGCCCCACTTCAGACCAAACGAGTCCTGATGGTAGTTGAAGCTCATGCAGGCCGTTGGATTGGCGGTCGAGGTGATCGGGATCAGCAGCTCGAACTTAAGATTCTGGTCACGCTGGTTGTTGACCATCATCTTGCCGGCGCGGCCGAAGAACGGGTCGTTGGCGACATCGATGACGACGTCGAGGCCGACCTGCTTCATCATCTCAACGCCGCGATCCATCCAGCGCTGGCGGAATTCCGTCACGTTGGCTTCCGTGCCCATGCAGACATATTCGCGCATGCGAAACAGCTGCTGGCGTGCCGGATCCTTGGAAGGCTCGTGTCGGAAGCAGTAGGACTGCAGATCGTAGAGACCGCCATTGGCCGGCAGATTGCCGCGCTTGGCGATCGTCGGATAAAGCGGATAGCAGGCTGCCGGCGTCAGCACGATTTCGGTCGCTTCCTGGCCCTTGGTCCAGTCGTCACCGACTTCCATGCATTGCAGCAGGTTCATGTGGTCGAGCTCGGCGCCGCAGAAGCTGTGCACGGTACCGGCCAGCTGCGGGAAGCTCTTCATGTAGCCGCTCTTTTCAAAGATCGCCCGGTTCATGCCCGGCGGAAAGCGCATCGCCTCCGCGCCATCGGCGCCACCGAACTTGTCGATCAGCCGCTCGAAGGCGGTGATCACGTCTTCGAACTGGCCGCTGCGGCCGTAAAGACCATCAACGCCGGTATCGATCAGCAGGCCGGATTCGAAAAGCCGGTCCAGAAACGAGGTCTGCATATCCATGTGAGTCACCCCAGTAGGCTAGTGTCCTGCTTGTGGACGAGAAGCATGCTCGACGTGTTGCCGAGGATGCGGTCATTCGAGATCATGAGCTGCGCGGAATGCGCGTCTCGCAGATGGCGGCCGACGCTGAAGGGCGTGCCGTTCTTGTAGCCCATGATGCCGCAGATCAGCATGACGTGGTTGACGATCTCCAGGATCGTTTCCGACGAGGCGATCTTCACGTTGTTCATGGCGACGGCAAAGCCCATCGACGACAGCTTGTCGGGATCGGCCTTGGCGTCCTCATAGGCCTTGAGGCCCGCAACGACATTGGACTTGACCATCTGCAGAAGGTTGGAAACTTCCGCGAGCCGCAGCGCGCCTGGGGGCGGGGCGCCTGGAGATTTGCGCGCAGCAGCGCGCACGAAAGATTGAGCGCGCGAGACAGCATCGACGGCGATACCATACCAGACGCCGCTCCAGAGGAGGTGCGAGGAGGCAAGCATCGACTGCGCCGCGATCTCGGCAAACGGCTTCGGCAGGATCTGGACCGCCGGCGCCTCGCCCTTGAACAGGAAACCGTCCGAGCAGGTGCCGCGCATGCCGAGCGTGTTCCAGACGTGGGTCCGCTCGATCGTGTACTGATCCTTGGTGAAAGCCGTCAGAACCTGGTCGGAGGAGGCGGCTTCCGGATTGCTGCGCGAGGTAATCAGGATCGCATCGGCATGCGAGCCGTAAGAGATGACGGTCGCGTCCTTTTCGAGGCGGCAGATACCGTCGCAGACCTCGATGGCGCAGATGCTGTTGCGCAGGTTGCCGCCGATGCCGCCTTCCGTCGTCGCCGAGGCGATCAGCAGCTGTTCGGCAGCAAGCCGCTGCATGAAGCCCGCATGCCATTCGCTTTCGGTGCCGTGTTCCACCAGGCTCGAAAGCTTGATGTGATGCATGGCGAAGACCATGGCGCTTGCGGCACAGGCCTGGCCAAGAATGGAGCAGAGTTCGGCGATTTCGGTCGTCGTCGCACCCTCGCCACCGAGATGGCGGGGGACCTGGATGCCGAGCAACCGCTCAGCCTTCATCGCATCGACAGCTTCGCGCGGGAAGCGGCCTTCCGCATCGACCGTATCGGCGTGCTTGGCAGCGATCTCGGCGACGCGCGCGGCCCGTGCCGCAAAACTCTCTTCGGCAATCTTGACCTGGAAGTTCATCAGGCGACCTTCCGGCTATCCTTGATCTGATCGACGGTCTTCTCGATCGCCGAAATGCTGGCGAAGGATTTGCGGTTGAGCAGATTGTCGGGGAACTCGATGTCGAAGGCTTCTTCGATGCCCAGCATCAGCTGCACGGAGGCGAAGGACGTAAGACCCGCCGCATAGAGATCGGCATCATCGGCGATCTGGTCGACCGCCACCGGAAGCTTGCCGAACTTGGCTATAAGGTCGCGGATTGTCGTGTTCATCCTAGCATCTCCAAGATTGTCATGATCCTGAGCAGGCAGTCATCGCCTAAATCATGAGCGTTCTTTTAGGCCGGAAAAAACAACATTCCGCTAATTGGTCTGGTTAAATATGAGCAAGGTTCATACTTAAAGTTTTATCGGATATTCGAAAGCGGTCGATGTTTTATATTTGATTTCAGCGGTTTGCGGTAACGATCTGCCGAAATACCCGAAATTGGCGTTCAAGCCTGCAGTGCAGAAATGAAACGCAAAACCGTCAACCCACCGGCGGATAGACGTGTTCGCCGCCGCGATAATCCGAGACCGAAAAGCAGCCGTCCGCCGTCTTGCGCAACCCGCTCTCCGAGATCACCGTCTTGCCGTGGCCGCCGGGGATATCGAGAATATAGGCCGGCTGGCAGAGCCCGGAGATGCGCCCGCGCAAGGCGGCGACGATCTTTTGGCCCTCTTCGATCGAGAGCCGGAAATGGCTGGTGCCCGGCGCGAGATCGGGATGATGCAGGTAATAGGGCTTGATGCGGTTCTCGACGAACCGCTTCATCAGGTCGGCAAGCACGGCCGGATCGTCGTTGACACCCTTCAGCAGCACCGACTGGCTGATCATGACGATCCCGGCATCGACGAGGCGGGCGCAGGCAGCGCGGGCCTCGTCGGTGAATTCACGCGGATGGTTCGCATGCAGCGCGACATAGACGGTCTTGCCACTCGCCTTCAGCGCCGCAATCAGCGCCGCATCGATCTTGCGCGGCTCGACGACCGGAACGCGGGTATGGAAACGGACGATCTTGACGTAATCGATCGTCGCCAGTTCCCGCATGATCTCTTCGAGGCGCCGCGGCGACAGGATCAGCGGATCGCCACCCGTCAGAATGACTTCCCAGATTTCATCGTGCTGGCGGATATAATCGAAGGCGGCCTTCATCGCCTCCGGCTCCAGCGTGCCCAGTCCCTGAGGGCCGACCATTTCGCGGCGGAAGCAGAAGCGGCAATAGACCGGGCAGACATGCACGGCCTTCAGCAGCACGCGATCCGGATAGCGATGGACGATGCCCTCGACAGGGCTATGCGCGATATCGCCGATCGGGTCGGCGCGCTCTTCCGGCAGAATCCGCAATTCGTCGCCGACAGGTACGAACTGGCGCGCGATCGGATCGGCCGGATCATCGCGATCGATCAACGCCGCGACTGAAGGCGTCAGCGCGATCGCATAGCGGGCCGCGACCTCTTCGAGGGCCAACCGGTCGCCCTCGGCGATCAGGCCGGCGTTCGACAGGTCATCGACGCTCTTGATCGGCCGGACGATATTCATCGGCCATACTCCGCGACAGGCGCCCAGAGCACCTGATCAATGCGCGTGGCACCCGTCGCCAGCATCACCAGCCGGTCGAAGCCGAGCGCGATACCGCTTGCCTCCGGCATGATCTGCAACGCGTCGAGAAAATCCTCGTCCAGCGGATAGCGCTCGCCATAGATGCGCGCCTTCTCGGCCATCTCGATCTCGAAACGGCGGCGCTGCTCGGCAGCGTTGGTCAGTTCGCCGAAACCATTGGCGAGCTCGACTCCGCAGGCATAGACCTCGAAGCGCTCGGCAACCCTGGGATCGCCGGCCGAGGGTCGCGCCAATGCAGCTTCCGAAACCGGATATTCGTCGAGAATGGTGATGCGGCCGAAGCCGAGATGCGGCTCGATCTTTTCGACCAGCGCCCGGCTGAAGAGATCGGCCCAGCCATCGTCCTCTGCAACGCGCAGGCCGTTGCGGCGCAACTCGGCCGCCAGATGCTCGCGATCGGTCGAACCATCGGTGGCGACGGAGGCGAGCAGATCGATGCCGGCGTAGCGATCGAAAGCCTCGGCAACGGAAATCCGTTCCGGCCCGGCAAAGGGATCGGCCTCGGCGCCGCGATAGGTGAGCTTGGATGCCTTGACGGTCTCGGCAGCGAGCGCGGCCATCCGCACGCAGTCCATCATCAGCGTCTCGTAGCTCTCGCCCGCCCGGTACCATTCCAGCATGGTGAATTCAGGGTGGTGCAGCGGCCCGCGCTCGCGGTTGCGATAGACATGCGCGAAGCAGGCAATGCGCTGCTCGCCGGCCGAGAGCAGCTTCTTGCAGGCAAATTCCGGCGACGTGTGCAGATAGAAAGGTGCGGGCTGCCCGTCGGTCGTCAGCGCTTCCGTCGCGAAGGCATGAAGATGCGCCTCGTTGCCGGGGGAGACCTGTAGAGCCGATGTATCGACTTCGATGAAGTCTTCTTTGGCGAAGTAAAGACGCAGAGCCGCCTGGATCGCATTGCGCCCGATCAGGAACGGGCGGCGATCCGCATGAACATCAGGCGTCCACCAGGGCGAGGCTTTGGCGCTCGTCAGGGTCATTCTCCGCTTCTTCACTGCAAGGACCAACGCGAGGGCTGGCTTTTCACCGGATTTTACGTTAGTTGCCGCCCCAAAGGAAAATCAATCGCGTCTCCGGGGCTATTGCGACAGTCCTCTACGACGCCGAAGCCTGAGTTACAAGGAAGTCTTATGGTCAAGGTCATCGCCTCCTCCGTCCGCAAGGGCAACGTTCTCGAAGTGGAAGGCAAGCTCTACGTCGTTCTCACTGCCAACAACTTCCACCCGGGCAAGGGCACGCCGGTCACGCAGGTTGACATGCGCCGCATCGTCGATGGCGTGAAGGTGTCCGAGCGCTGGCGCACGACCGAACAGGTCGAGCGCGCTTTCGTCGAAGACGTCAACTTCCAGTTCCTCTATGAAGACGGCGAAGGCTTCCACTTCATGAACCCGCAGACCTATGACCAGGTCGTCGTCGATGTCGAAACGATGGGTGACCAGAAGGCCTATCTGCAGGAAGGCATGACCTGCATCCTGTCGATTCACGAAGGGATCCCGCTGGCGCTCGAGCTGCCGCGTCACGTCACGCTGGAAATCACCGAGACCGAGCCAGTCGTCAAGGGTCAGACGGCCTCTTCGTCCTACAAGCCGGCAATGCTCTCGAACGGCGTTCGCACGATGGTTCCGCCGCATATCGATGCCGGCACCCGCGTCGTCATCGCGACGGAAGACAATTCCTACGTCGAGCGCGCCAAGAACTGATTGGCCCTCAGGGACCGAACAAAAAAGCCGGCGAAGACGCCGGCTTTTTTCGTTTCAGAGATGCGGATTGCGCGGCCGGTAGCGCTTGACCAGCCGCTGATTGACATCGGCGGCACCTGGCATGTTGGCGCTGAGATAGACAGGCGCATCGCCGGCTTTCGCGAGCTCCGAGGCGACCTCGGCGAAGATGGCATTGAGAACCGTCACACCGATCGCCGTCGAAACCGGGCCGACCTTCAGGCCGCTGCCTTCGATCTCGATCACCGCATCGCCGGGTGGCAAGCCGTTGTCGAGGACGATATCGGCGACGTCGGCCAGGCGGCGGCGGCCATTGGCAATGGCGCTCGAATACTCGACCGAGGTGATGGCGATCACCTTGGCGCCGATCTCATGGCCATAATCCGCCGCCTCTATCGGTGCGGCATTCACGCCCGAGTTTGACGCGATGATGATCACGTCGCCGGATTGCATGCCGTATCGCTCCAGAACCGGCCGCACCAGACCCTGCGTCCGCTCGTAGACCGAGCTGATGACAGCCCCCTCATGCAGCATTGCCGAACCGACGAGAACGGGCACGGTAAAGGCGAGACCACCTGCGCGGTAATGGACCTCTTCGGCCAGCATATGCGAATGGCCGGTGCCGAAGACATAGACGCGCCGGTCATGGCGTGCCGCGTCCAGAATAGCCGCCGCAGCCTGTTGCATCGGATCGTCAAGAGCGGACTGCAGCTTGCCGAGACGGGCGATCAGGTTGGAGAAATAGGCGTCGGTAATCGCCGTCATCGCTACTTCCTCTCGCCCAAGATCCAGGCCGCCGTCACTTCGGTCTTGTCGTTGAGGTGGACCACATCGGCGCGGTATCCCGGCAGAAGCTGTCCATAGCCTTCGAGGCGCAGGAAGCGGGCCGGATAGAGTGTCGCCATCCTCAGCGCTTCCGCCAGCGTCAGGTCGAGATAGGTCGTGCAGTAGCGGATGCTGGAGGCCATATCGACGTCCGAGCCGGCCAGCGTGCCGTCGGCCAGAACCACCTTGGAGCAGAAGCTGCCGCTCTCGCGATGGACCGTGCGGCCATTCAGCGTGAAGCTATCCTTGTCGGAACCGACAAGCGACATCGCATCGCTGACCAGAAACAGCTTGCCCTCGCCGCGCTTGGCACGAAGCGCCGTGCGCAGGGCCTTCGGATCGACATGGTGACCGTCGGCAATCACGCCGCACCAGGTCGCCGGATGATCGATCGCCGCGCCGACGAGGCCAGGTGCGCGATGGCCCATCTGGCTCATGGCGTTGAAGAGATGCGTGACGCCGCGGGCACCGGCATCGAAACGCTCTTCGGCCTGCTCGCTGGTGCAGTCGGAATGGCCGATGCTGACGGTGACGCCTGCTTCGGCGAGTTCCTGCACCTGCTTCACGGAAACCTGCTCCGCCGCCATGGTAACCAGCAGCGTACCGATCGCCTCGCGTGCCGCGATGAACGCCTTGACGTCGCTGTCTTCGACCGGCCGCATCAGCGAGGCGAGATGCGCACCCTTGCGGGCCGGCGCCAGATGCGGGCCTTCCAGATGCAGACCGGCGACGCCGCGGTTGGTCTTCACGGCGTCCTTGGCTGCCTCGATCGCCGCTTTGGTCGCATCGGCCGTATCGGTGATCAGCGTCGGCAGCAGCGCCGTCGTGCCGTAACGGCGGTGACCGTCGGCGATGATATACATCGAGCCAGCCGAAGGCTCGTCATTCAGCATCCGGCCGCCGCCGCCATTCACCTGCGCGTCGATGAACCCGGCGGAGAGAACGCCGCCGTCGAGCACGATCCGCTCGCCTTCGGGCAGATCGTTGAGCGCAGCGATCGTCTCGATGCGCCCATCGGAAACGATGAGCGCCCGCTCGTCATGAAAGCGCTCGCCATCGAAGATGCGCGCGCCGGTGAAAATCTTCCGGGACATCAGACGGTCTCCGTGACCTTGAGCAGGTTTGCCGGCTTGTCAGGATCAAAACCCTTGCGGCGGGTAACAGACTCGATCAGGCGATAGTAGACGAGGAGCGAGACGAGCGGATCGAGCAGACCGTTGCCTGTCGTCGGCACACGCAGGTTGACGCCGGCAAGCGGCTGCGCCGAGAACGGAACCGTCGTCGCGCCGAGCTTCTGCAGGCGCTCCAGCGCCTGGACGTTATTGGCATAGGCGGCATCATCAGGCGCGAAGGCAACGATCGGGAAGCCCGGCTGCACGAGGCGCATAGGGCCGTGCATCAACTCGGCAAGCGAGAAAGCCTCGGCATGCAGGCCGGAGGTTTCCTTGGCCTTGAGCGCGGCTTCGAGCGCAATCGCGAAAGCCGGACCGCGGCCTGCCGTATAGAGCGAGCTCGCGTTGAAGAGCACGTCTTCGGCAGCGGCAGTATCGATGCCGGAAGTCGCAGACAGCGCCTCCGGAAGCTTCTGCAGGGCAGCCTGAAGATCGGTCTTGCCGCCGATTGCAGCGGTAACACCAGCCAGTGCGGCAACGGAAGCGATGAACGACTTGGTCGCTGCGACGCTCTTCTCGGGTCCGGCATTCAGGCCAAGCACGATATCGGCCTGATTGCCGAGCGGGCTGTCGGTGACGTTGACGACGGCGATCGTCGTTGCGCCACCCTTCTTGGCTGCTTCCTGCAGGGCGACGATGTCAGGGCTGGCGCCCGACTGCGAAACCGTGAAGTGAATGCCACCCTTCAGATGCAGCGGCGCGCCATAGACCGAAGCGATCGACGGACCGACCGATGCGACCGGTACGCCGCAGCTGATCTCGAAAAGATATTTGAAGAAGGTCGCGGCATGGTCGGAGGACCCGCGCGCTGCCGTCGTCACCACGCTCGGCCGGGCCGAGGAGAACAGCTTGGCGATCTCCGCGAATGCCGGCTTTTCCTTTTCGAGGAGGGTCGCCACCACGTCCGGCGATTGACCCGCCTCCTGCAACATCAGCGACTTGTTCTCACTCATAGCTCATCTCCAATTCTCAATTCTGCAACAAAATCATATGCATCGCCACGATAGTGCGAGCGGGTATATTCAACGACGCGCTGGTCTTCCAGGCGGGAAATCCGCTCGATCAGCAGCGCAGGCGCACCGGCCTTGACGTTCAGCATCGCGGCCGAAGAAGGGTCGAGCGTCACCGCCGTCAGACGCTGCAGCGCCCGCACCGGCTTGTGTCCGCTGGCAGCCAGCGCATCGTAAAGCGATCCCTCGCCACCGGCATGCTCGCCGACGAATTTCACCGGAACGACCGCGCGCTCGATCGCGAGCGGCAGGCCATCGGCCAGGCGCAGTCGGTCAAGCCGCAGCACAGGCTCATCCTGACTGAGACCTAGGAGAAAGGATTCTTCCGGCGAGGGCTGGTTGATCTGTCTCGACAGAATTTTTGCAGCGGGCGAACGCCCGCGCGAGCGCATATCGGCCGAGAAGGAGGAGAGACGCCAGAGCGGCTGCTCCATGCGTTCGACCCGCGCCGAGACGAACGTGCCGCTGCCATGGCGCGATTCCAGCGCACCCGATGACATCAGGTCGCGATAGGCGGTTCTGACGGTGACACGGCCGAGCTTCAGCGCTTCGGCAAGATCACGTTCGCCGGGCAATGCCGCGCCGGGCTTCAGGAGTCCTTCCTGAATGAGACCGGTCAAGGCCAGCGCCAGCCGCTTGTAAAGCGGGCCGGTGGACGCCTCGTCGCGCAGTCCGCGCGCATTCAGCTCTGCTATCAGACTGGTTCTATCCATGGAAAGTGATTAGAACCTATTTAGAACCACTCTTCAAGATGAATCTACGCCGAAAACACAAAACCCTCGTGACGGGGTCACGAGGGTTTCGAAAACGGCGATAGTGAAGTGGCTTAGCTCTTGCTGAAGATGTAGTCCGTTTCCTGACGCAGCACCTCACCCGGCCGCAGCACGGCATTGGGGAAGCCCTCGTGATTGATCGCATCGGGCCAGACCTGCGTTTCCAGGCAGAAACCGGCAAACGGGCCATACTTGCGGCCATCGAGACCCGGCACCGCGACATTGAGCTTGAAGCCGGCATAGAACTGCACGCCGGGCTCGGTCGTGCGTACTTCCAGCGACACGCCGGAATTGACGCTACGCGCCAGCACGACAGAGCGCTTGGCGACACGATCCTTCGACAGGCAGAAATTATGGTCGTAGAGCGCCTGCTCGGAGCCCTCGAAACGCTTCATCGAGGTCATTTCGCGGAAGTCGAAGGCGGTGCCGTCGACCGGGCGCAGCTCGCCGGTCGGGATCTGCCGCTCGTCGGTCGGCAGATAATGGTCGGCGGCGATCATGATGTCGTGGCCGAGTGCATCGTCGCGGCCATCGAGATTGAAATAGGCGTGCTGGCAGACATTGGCGAGCGTCGGCTGATCCGAGGTCGATTCATAGACGATCGAGAACTCGCCGTTGCCATGGACCCGGTATGTCGCCTGGATCGTGCAATTACCGGGATAGCCGGCGCGGCCATCGGGATCGACGATCTTCAGCACGACGCGATCAACATCATGCTCGACGATCGTCCAGTTGCGCTTGGCGATATTGTCGCTGCCGCCATGCAGATGCGATACACCCTTCTCGTTGAGTTCCAGTTGGTGAGCCTTGCCGTCGAGCGTGAACTTGCCGCCGCCGATACGGTTGGCGCAGCGGCCGGGCGTCGCGCCGAAATAGGAGGAATAGGCCGGATAGTCGGCGAAATTGTCGAAGCCGAGCAACAGCGGAGCCTCATGGCCATCGAGCCGCAGATCCTGGATGACCGCGCCCCAGGTCATGATCTTGGCCGTCAGACCGCCGCCCTTGATCTCGACGCGATAGACGGTCTCGCCATCCTTCGTCGTTCCGAAAACTTCTCGCTTCAGCTGTTCAGCCATCTATCCATCGTCCTGAAATCTGTTCGCTTTCCGGCAGCGAACCTGCCCCCATTTTCCGCGAACCGCAACTGCCAAAGGCAAAAAAGAAGCGCCGCGGCATCAAGGCCAGCGGCGCAACGTCAACAGATTGATAAGCCCTCAGATTTTCGTCCCGATCTCGCTGAGCTCGTAGGGCGTCGTCTGGTAGATTTCATTGATCCAGTTGCCGAAGAGCAGATGCGCGTGGCTGCGCCATCGGTTCTGCGGCTGAAGGGCTGGATCGTTATGCGGGAAATAGTTATGCGGCATCTTGATCGGCACGCCGGCATTCACGTCGCGGAAATACTCGTCCGACAATGACGTCGAGTCATATTCGACGTGATTGAAGATATAGAGCCGCTTGGCCGCTTCTTCCTGAACGAGGCAGACGCCCATCTCGTTCGATTCCATCAGGATTTCCAGACCCGATGCCTTTTCGATATCGGCGCGGCGAACCTCGGTCCAGCGGGAGACCGGGATTTCGAAATTGTCGGAGAAACCGTTGAGATAGACGGAAGAGGGTTTTAGGTTCTTGTGGCGATAGACGCCGAACGCCTTTTCCGTCAGCTCGTGCTTCGGAACACCGTGGAAATGATAGATCGCCGCCATGGCGCCCCAGCAGACATTCATCGTCGAATGCACGTTGGTGCGCGTCCATTCAAAGATGTCCTGCATCTCCTTCCAATAGGTGACGTCTTCATAGGGCATCAGCTCGATCGGCGCGCCGGTGATGATGAAACCGTCGAATTTGCGGTGCTTCACTTCTTCCCAGGTCTGGTAGAAGGCGAGCAGATGGTCTTCGGAGGTGTTCTTGGCCTTGTGATTGCCGATGCGCACCAGCGAGAACTCGACCTGCAGCGGCGAGGCGCCGACGAGGCGCGCCATCTGCACCTCGGTCTTGATCTTGTTCGGCATGAGATTGAGAAGCCCGATCTGCAGCGGACGGATATCCTGGCGGATAGCCATCGTTTCGGTCATCACCCGAACCCCCTCCTGAACGAGGGTTTCGAAAGCGGGGAGCGTGTCAGGAATCTTGATGGGCATCGCATTCACTCGATCGAACAGAACAACCGGCAAATAAAAAACCGGCAACGAAAGAATCGCTACCGGTCCGCACGCGGCCCTTTAGCGACTTATTTAACGTGGCTGCAAGCCGGCCGGCCAAATCACCACGAGGTCTCCTAGATAGCGCTGACAGCGGCGCGAATCAATGAGGATTCGCATGTGGCGCCTTGGCGCAAGGTAACTCACGCATTAATGACTGGTAGAATCTGTTGATGGACAGTGCGCGCTACCATGTTAATCAGGGGCGATGCTGTACGGGAATGCGTGATGACGGACGACGCCAAAGGCGCGGCTGGCGGTCAGCGGCAAGACCGGGTCGGATATGACCTGAGCCTCGGCTACCGCCTTAAATTGATGTTTCAGGCTTTCTGGGCCTCCAAGGTGCGCGGCAAGATCCTGTCGCTCGCGGCGATTCTGCTCGCCGTCATCCTGGCGACGGCCTATGGCCAGGTGGTCCTGAACCGCTGGAATGCCCCCTTCTACGATTCGCTGCAGCGGCGCGATGTCACCGAATTCTTCCGCCAGCTGCAGGTCTTCGGCCTGATCGCCGGCTCTCTCCTGCTGCTCAATGTCGGCCAGGCATGGCTGAACCAGATGACCGCGCTCTACATGCGCGAGGGCCTGACACGCGATCTCGTCGATCAATGGCTGAAGCGCAAGCGAGCCCTTCGGCTGGCCTCGAGCGGCCTGATCGGCGTCAATCCCGACCAGCGCCTGCATGAAGACGCGCGCAACCTGGCGGAAAGCACCACCGGCCTCGTTCTTGGCCTCATCCAGTCCACCATCCTGCTCGTCAGCTTCATCGGCGTTCTCTGGGAACTGTCGAGCGGCTTTGTCTTCCACTTCAGCACCTATTCCTTCGCCATCCCCGGCTACATGGTCTGGGCGGCGGTCTTCTATGCCGCCTCGGCATCGATCCTCAGCCAGATCGTCGGCCGCAAGCTGGTGCCGATCAATGCCGAGCGCTTCTCGAAGGAAGCCGAGCTACGTTTCTCGCTGATGCATGCAAACGAGAACATGCCGGCGATCACCGTTGCCAAGGGCGAGGAAAACGAGCGCCAGCGCATCAATATCGATATCAGTACCGTTCTCGCCGTCCTGAAGCGGCTGACGATGGCGAATACCAATCTCACCTGGGTCTCTGCCGGCTATGGCTGGCTGGTCATCGTTATCCCGATCATCGTCGCTGCCCCTGCCTATTTCTCCGGCGGCCTGACCTTCGGTGAGCTGATGATGTCGGTCGGCGCCTTCAACCAGGTCAATACGGCGCTGCGCTGGTACGTCGCCAATTTCGGCCCGATCGCCGAATGGCGCGCAACGCTGAACCGCGTCACCGATTTCCGACATGCGCTTCAGCACATGGATGACGCGATGAACCCGAAGAATGTCATCGCCTATGAGGATACCGCCGCCGACAGGCTTGTGATGAAGAACGTGACGATCGCAGCAAAGCTCGGCGAGGAAGTCGACCAGTGCGGCGGCTTCCGTGTGCACGAGCCTGACGTCACGCTGAAGGCCGGCGAGAAGGTGATGATCAACGGCGATCACAACGTCAATCGCAAGCTGCTGTTCCAGGCAATGGCCGGTCTGTGGCCCTGCGGCAGCGGCACCATGGGCCTGCCGCCATCCGACGACATGCTGTTCATCCCGCAGGTCGCCTATATCCCCGGCGGCACGCTGCGCGAGGCGCTCTGCTTCCCCGAACCTGCCGGTTCCTACAAGAACGAGGATATCGAGGCTGCTATGGAGAAGGCCGGGCTGCGTCAGCTCATCGGCCGTCTCGATACGCGTGCGCGCTGGGACAAGGTGCTGGATTCCGACGAGCAAAAGGCCATCGGCTTTGCCCGGCTCCTACTGGTGCGGCCGCGCTGGGTCGTATTCGACGAAGTGCTCGAAGGTCTCGAACCGGAATGGCAGACGACGCTGACCAACCTGCTGACGGCGCTGCCGGACACGGCGATGATCTATATCGGCCGCTCCGAGACCTATATGGAAGTGCTGAAGCCGCGGGTGCTGCATCTGGAAGCGATCGCTTCCAAGACAGAAGAACCCGCACCGCCGAAAGCCGGCACCGGCCGCCCGGCGGCGGCTCCGGTGCTCTAGCAATCATTACATCGGCTGGACGCCGCTGAGTCCAACGGAAACCTGCTTGGACGAAACGCTGCCATCGGCAGCCTTCTCGGCCGTGACGATGACGGCGGCACCTGGCTTCAGATCATCCTTGGTCGCCGACGCAATGGTTACGATCTGTGTGCCATCGGGAATGGCGATCGTCTTTTCCTTGCCCTGATAGGTGAGCGTGATCGTCTTGCCGTTGACCGCCTTGACGGAGGTGCTGACCGTTGCATTGGTCATCTCGGTATTCGGCTTGGCATCCCATGGACGATTGCCCTCGCCGGTGCCCTTCATCGAGGCCGGGAAAATCATCACCTGCAGCGCATCGTTCGGACCGCTGCCCTTCGGCATCGAGCCGACACCGACGAAATCACCCGGCTTGATATCGTCGACGGATGCCCGCTGGATGCCGCCGACCTTGTAGCCGGATTGCATGGCGATCGACTGATCGCTGCCGTCGCGGGTCTTGATCGTCAGCGTATCGCCAGTCAGGCTTTCGACGGTGCCGCGGATGCGCATACGCTGGGTGTCGTCGGCATGGCTGGATTGGACGGCGGAAAAACTGATGGCTGCGGCGGCGAGCGCCGTCAGAAATGCGGAAGAGGACTTGCGAGACATATGACTATTCCTTGTCGCCACGATAGCAGGCATATCCCCGGCTGCCGTGGCGGACTCTAGGGCCGCACCCGGCAACCGGCGAATCAAGGAAACGTGAAATCACCAGAACGGCTACGTTTTAGCCTTCAAGCTCTTCCCTGAGCATCTCCAGCTCAAGCCATTCCTCTTCCATCTTGGTCAGGCTGTCGCGCAGCTTTTCCATCTCGGCAGCAAGCTTGTCGAAGGTCTTGCGATCCTTGGTGAAGAGGTTGGGATCGGCCATCTTCTCTTCGCGCTTGGCGATCTCGGCCTCGGCCTTTGCCATTTCCTTTGGCAGATTTTCCAGCGCGAATTTCTGCTTGAAGGAAAGCTTGCCTTTGCCTTTCGGCGCCTCGGCAGCAGGCGAAGCCTCCGCCTTTGCCTTCTCGGCAGCCTTCTCCGCCTTACGCCGCTCCTCCAGCGCGCCTTTGCGCTGCGCCATCATGTCGGAATAGCCACCGGCATATTCGATCCAGCGGCCATCGGGCGCATCCGGAACGGCAGGCGCGATCGTTGACGTCACGGTGCGGTCCAGGAAATCACGATCGTGGCTGACGAGAATGACCGTGCCCGGAAAGCCGGCAACGATTTCCTGCAACAGGTCGAGCGTTTCGATATCCAGGTCGTTGGTCGGTTCGTCTAGGATCAAGAGGTTCGTCGGCCGCGATAGAATCCGCGCCAGCATCAGACGCGCACGTTCGCCGCCGGAGAGATTCTTGATCGGCGTGCGCGCCTGCTCCGGCTGAAACAGAAATTCCTTCATGTAGCCGGTGACATGCCGCTGCTCGCCATTGACCAGCAGGTTTTCGCCGCGGCCATCCGTCAGATAATTAGCCAGCGTATCTTCGGGATTGAGCTCCTCTCGTTTCTGGTCGAGCGTCGCGATTTCCAGATTGGTGCCGAGCTTCACGGTTCCGCTATCGGGCTCCAGTTGCCCGGTCAGCATCTTCAAGAGCGTCGTCTTGCCGGCGCCGTTGGGGCCGACAAGACCGATGCAATCGCCACGATGAACGCGGATCGAGAAAGGCGTCACGATCGGCCGGTCGCCATAAGTCTTGGTGATCTTCTCGGCTTCGATGACCAGCTTGCCGGATTCCTGTGCATCAGAAACCGTGGCCTGCACCGTGCCCTGCGGACCCTTGTGGCCGCGATATTGCGAGCGCATCGTCTGCAATTCGCCGAGGCGGCGCATGTTGCGCTTGCGGCGCGCGGTGACGCCGTAGCGCAGCCAATGCTCTTCGCGCTCGATCGCCTTGCCGAGCTTGTGCTGCTCCAGCTCTTCGGCTTCGAGAACCTGATCGCGCCAGGCTTCGAAATGGCCGAAGCCGCGATCCAGCCGCCGCGAGGTGCCGCGATCGAGCCAGACAGTCGCGGTCGAGACCTTTTCGAGGAAACGGCGGTCATGCGAGATCAGAACCAGGGCGCTCCGAGTCTTCTGCAGCTCGCCTTCCAGCCATTCGATGGTCGGCAGGTCGAGATGGTTGGTGGGCTCGTCGAGCAGCAGGATATCCGGCTCCGGCGCCATGACGCGGGCAAGGGCCGCGCGGCGGGCTTCACCGCCCGAAAGGTTCTTCGGGTCTTCCTCGCCGGTCAGGCCGAGATGCGATAGCAGATACGTGACACGATAGGGATCGTCGCCCGGCCCGAGCCCGGCTTCGGCATAGGCCTGCACGGTCGAGAAGCCGACGAAATCTGGTGCCTGTTCCAGATAACGCACGGTCGAGGACGGATGACGGAACACGTCGCCGGACTGCGCCTCGGCAATGCCGGCGGCGATCTTCAGCAGTGTCGACTTGCCGGAACCATTGCGGCCGACGAGGCAGATCTTGTCGCCGGGCTCCACCTGCAGGCTTGCGCCCGCCAGCAACGGCGTGCCGCCGAAGCTCAGGAAGATGTCGTCCAGTTTGAGAATGGGAGGCGCCAAGAATCAGACTCCGGAAAGATCATAAGGGCGGGCAAGGATGATCGCGCGGCCGCTGCCGAGCGTGAAACGAACCTTGCCTTCCGCCACATTGGAAATGGTACGCGATGAGCCGAAGGGTAAATGGAAATCCGAGAGCGGATAGCGGGCGTTCTCGATGAAGAGCCCACGCAGTTCGCTGAACCCGGGAACTGAAAACAGGCTGTTCTTCGGCAGATCGAGCTCGATGGTTCCGGCAAGAAGCGGAACCGCTTCCTCCACCCCGGAGGTGAGCAGCAGGTCGAAACCCTCTTCTGCCAGGCTGACGGCGTAAAGCAGATGCTGAAGCGCATGGTCGGAGCGCTCGCCCGCCAGGGCACCGGCAAGGATCAAGCGTTCTGCCCCACGCGCAATGGCTTCAGACACGGCGATCTCGCCATCCGTCGAGGCTTTGGCGGCCGGGTAGGGCTGCTTCGGTACATCGGGAAAGGCGCCTTCGAGATCAGGCGCCGTGGAATCGAAATCGCCCACCCAGAGCTCCGGCACGACGCCGAGCTCGGCCGCATGCCGCATACCGCCATCGGCCGCGATGAAGCGGCTACCGGCAACGGCGCTGCGCAGCCGTTCCGTCGGCGTCAGCTCGCCGCCAAGCAGGATGGTGAAGGTGGTTTCCGTCATGGGCATTGCCCATAGCGCAAAGCAGGGGTCGAGGGAAAGGGGCAGCGCTCAGCCGGGCGTACCCTTGTCGCGCCGTTCGAAGGCTTTTTCATAGCCGTCGATGAAGCGCTCATAGAGTGCGGCGAAGGCATCGACGTCTTTTTCGCTCCATCCGTCGAGGATTTCGCCGATCAGCGCCATCTTCTGCGCACGGATTTCGGCAAGCAGCCGCTGGCCGATCGGCGTCATCACCACGACGATCCGGCGCGCATCGGCCTGCGATGCCGCACGGCGAAGAATGTTGCGGCTGACCATGTCGGCAACCACGCGGCTGGCGCGTGACGGATCGATGCGCAGCATCTCCGCGATCGTCCCGACCGTCACTTCCTCCGCCGGCTGCGCGCGGCGTACGGCATCGAGCACATCGAGATGCGAAAGTTCGAGATCCGGCGCGACGCTCTGGATCGCAAGACGCCCGATCAGCCTGCGGCCCGTCATGAGCTTCATGCGGGTCATGCTCTGGCCGATGCTCAAGACACTTTCGCTTTCCAGCGACAGGGGATCGAGCTCGTGAATTCGGGCGGGTTTCTCGTTCATGCGGCGAGCATAACAGAAGGCTTACGGGAAGGAAACATGCCTGCGTCATTCAAGTGTCATTGACATTTATATGCTTTTGTCACATAAATTGACGATCAAGATCGGAACTGTCTTCATGGATATGCAGCTTGCCTCCCAGCCGCTCGTAACGGATCCCCGCCGCAGGCTTATTCTCTTCCTGTTTTTGATGACCGCGATGTTCATGGCAACGCTGGACAATCAGATCGTCTCGACGGCGCTGCCGACGATCGTCGGCGAATTCGGCCACCTCGAGCGCTTCGGCTGGATCGGCTCGGCCTATCTCCTGTCGCTCAGCGCCGTGATGCCCGTCTACGGCAAGCTCGGCGACCTCTTCGGCCGCAAATATGTGATGATGACGGCGATCGCGATCTTCACCGTTGGCTCGGCTGTCTGCGGTCTGGCTGTCTCGATGAACACGCTGATTGCCGCCCGCGTGCTGCAGGGCCTCGGCGGCGGCGGCATCATGGTGTCGATCTTCGCCGTCAATGCCGACCTTTTCGAGCCGCGCGAGCGCGCCCGCTACCAGAGCTATTCCAGCCTCGTGCTGATGGCATCGAGCGCCATCGGCCCCGTTCTCGGCGGCATGATGAGCGATCTGTTCGGCTGGCGCTCGATCTTTCTGGTCAATGTCCCCATCGGTTTCGTTGTGCTCATCGGCCTGGCGCTGATGCTGCCCTACCGCAAGCCGCACCGCCGCCCGAAGATCGACTATGCCGGTGCCCTGCTGCTGGCGATGACCACAACGAGCATCGTGCTGATGGCCGATGGCAGCGAGCTCTTCGGTTCGATCCTTGCACCGCAGAGCCTCGGCATCATTGCCGCAGGCGTTGTCTGCGCCATCGCCTGGGTCTTCGTCGAGCGCCGCGCTGCCGAACCGATCGTGCCGCTGTCGCTGTTCCGCAACCCGACCTTCCCGCTTCTCTTGATCATGTCGATCACCGGCGGCGGCATCGCCATCGGCATGGCCAACTATTTCGCGCTGTTCCTGCAGACGACAACAGGCCTCTCGCCCTCGCATGCCGGCCTGCTCTTCATCATGCTAACCGGCGGTCTTGTCTGCGGTTCGTTGTTTGCCGGCCGCACCATCTCGCGCACCGGCCGTTACAAGCCCTTCGCCATCGCCAGCCTCTCCTGCAGCGCCATCGCTTTCGCGTTGCTGACGCAGGTTCACGCTGGAACGCCCCTACCAGTTATCGGCCTGCTGATGGCCCTGCACGGCATCGGCATCGGGCTGGCGCAGCAGGTACCGATCATCGGCGTGCAGAACGCGGCTCCGGCCCGTGACGTCGGTGCTGCAACGGGTTCGGTGACGCTGTCGCGCATGGGCGGCGCCTCGATCGCCATCTCGATCTACGGCGCGATCATCGGCTCGCAACTCGCCAAGGTCGGCGTCTCCATCCCCGGTGTCGCCGATATCGAACAGCTGACGCCGAAGATGATGGCGGCATTGCCGGAAGCCAGCCGACAGGCGGTGGCCGATGCCTATTCGGCGGCCTTCACGCCGCTCTTCATGACCTCCTGCGCTTTCGCCCTGATCGGCCTGATCGCAGCGTTCCTGCTGAAGCCAGTACAGCTGCCGCGCCACGGCGAAGCGAAGACGTCTGCGGCTGCAGCTGAAGCAGCCGAGTGACCTGACGAGGGCGAGCTTCGCCCTTGTCATAAAGCCGTCACCACTATACATCTGCCAACGCTCTAACGGGGTGCCCGTGTCCGCAAGGACAGCTGGCTGAGAGGCTTCAAGCCAACCCGCGGAACCTGATCCGGTTAACACCGGCGGAGGGATTAGATGCGCGCGTGACACCAGGCACCGCCCTTTTCCCGTGAAACAACTTGTATAGGAGGAGGCGCGCCATGCCCGGCCGCAAACCATTGATCGCACTTTTCGCCACGGCGCTTCTCGCCGTTACCTCAGCCATCGCTCCGGCCCAGGCCGCAGACAAGACGCTGACGGTCTATACCTACGAAAGCTTCACCTCCGAATGGGGTCCTGGCCCCAAGGTGAAGGAAGCCTTCGAGAAGACCTGCGCCTGCACCGTCAATTTCGTGAGCGTCGCCGATGGCGTCGCCCTTCTCTCACGCCTCAAGCTCGAGGGCGCCTCGACGAAGGCCGACGTCGTGCTCGGCATCGACACCAACTTGATCACCGAAGCCAAGGATACGGGCCTGTTTGACGCCAGCGGCGTCGATACCAGCGCCTTGAAGGTACCCGGCGATTTCAAGGACGATGTCTTCGTTCCCTATGACTACGGCCACTTCGCCATCATCTACGACACGCAGACGGTAAAGAACCCACCGAAAAGCATGCAGGAACTGGTCGACGGCGACCCGTCGCAGAAGATCGTCATCGAGGATCCGCGCACCTCTACGCCGGGTCTCGGCCTGCTGCTTTGGGTGAAGTCCGTTTACGGCGACAAGGCGCCGGAAGCCTGGGCCAAGCTCAAGAACCGCATCCTGACGGTCACGCCAGGCTGGTCGGAGGCCTATGGCCTGTTCACCAAGGGCGAGGCGCCGATGGTGCTCTCCTATACGACGTCCCCGGCTTACCACATGGTCGCTGAAAACACCGACCGCTATCAGGCGGCCGCCTTCTCCGAGGGCCACTATATCCAGATCGAAGTCGCCGGCCTGCTGAAGAACGCGCCAGACAAGGATCTTGCCCGCGACTTCCTGAAGTTCATGGTCACCCCCGGCTTCCAGGACACGATCCCGACCAACAACTGGATGATGCCGGTCTCGGCGACATCCACGCCCCTGCCGGATGCTTTCGGCAAGCTCGTCAACCCCTCCAAGACTTTCCTGATGTCGCCGGATGACGTCGCCAAGAACCGCAAGGCCTGGATCGACGAGTGGCTTGCGGCGATGAGCATGAACTGATGCTGCAGACGGCGGCGGAACGGCGAAATGCATTGGCGGGCGGCGCAATTGCGCTCGCCGCCATCCTGCTTTTCATCGGTATCGCTGCCGTTTCGCTTGCCGCCTCCGGCGGGGGCGCTGCCTTTGCCGGGATCATTTCCGATCCCTATATCCTCCGCGTCCTGCGCTTCACGCTGCTGCAGGCAGTCCTCTCCACGCTGCTATCGGTTTTCCTGGCGATCCCTGTCGCGCGGTCGCTCGCCCGCCAGCCGCAATTTCCCGGCCGCATCTGGATCATCCGGCTGATGGCGGTGCCGATGGGACTGCCCGTCCTGATCGGCGCGCTCGGCCTGATCGGCATCTGGGGCAGGCAGGGCCTGCTCAACAGCGCGCTGACGAAACTCGGCCTCGCCGAACCCGTCAGCATCTATGGCCTGACCGGCATTCTGCTTGCCCACGTCTTCTTCAACCTGCCGCTCGCCTGCCGGCTGATGCTTGCCGGTCTTGAACGGCTGCCCTCTGAATACTGGCTGATGGCGAGCAATCTCGGCATGCGTCAGCGCGCCATCTTCCGTTTCATCGAATGGCCCGCCATCCGCGGCCTGATCCCCGGTATCGCGGGGCTGATCTTCATGCTCTGTGCCACCAGCTTCACGCTGGTGCTGACGCTCGGCGGCGGTCCTGCGGCAACGACGGTCGAGGTGGCGATCTACCAGTCGCTTCGCTTCGATTTCGATCCCGGCCGCGCCGTCGCACTTTCCCTGCTGCAGATCGCGCTGACCGGCCTCGTCCTCGCCGCCATGTCGCTCCTGCCAGCGAGCCCTGACGAGGGGCTGACGACGGGCCAACGAGCAATGCGTTTCGATGGCAGGAAGCCCACAGCGAGGCTATTGGACAGCCTGCTATTGATCGTCGTCACAGCCTTTCTCCTGTCGCCACTTCTCTCGGTCGTCGTCGCCGGCCTGAAAGCCGACCTGCCGAAACTGCTTGGCGAACCCGTCTTCTGGCAGGCCGCGGCGATGAGCTTCGGTATATCCATCTCCGCCGCCACACTGGCGCTGCTGGTATCGGCAGCCCTGATCCGCGCCCGCCAGACCATCGCCACCAGCAAGCAGTCCGGCCGTGGCAACCGCGCCTTCTTCGCCACGATGGGCGGCGCATCTTCGATGGTGCTATTGGCCCCGCCGGTCGTGCTTGCCACAGGATGGTTCATGACCCTGCGACCGTTCGGAGATGCAGAAATTTTCGCGCCTGCCCTCGTCGTCTTGATCAACATGCTGATGGCGCTGCCCTTCGTCATGCGCGTGCTCGAACCGGCCTATCTCGTCCATCAGCGCCGTACGGCGCGGCTATCGGCAAGCCTCGGGATCGCCGGCATCGCGCGGCTGCGGCTTATCGATTGGCCGGGGCTGCGCAGGCCGTTCCTCACCGCCCTGTCTTTCGCTATGGCGCTGTCGCTCGGTGATCTCGGCGCCGTTGCTCTTTTTGGGTCAGATGGTTTCATCACCCTGCCGTGGCTAGTCTATAGCCGCATGGGAAGCTACAGAACCAATGATGCCGATGGCTTTGCGCTGATCCTCGGCGTGATATGCCTGTTGCTGACAATCGCCGGAACATCCGGCCAGGTGCGAGGACATGGTGCCGATGACGGCCGCTGATATCGCTATGCAGAACGTCCGCCTGACACTTGGCAGCCATGCTTTTCACTTCGATTGCGCACTCCCCGGCGGCCAGATCATCGCCGTGACCGGCCCCTCGGGCGCCGGAAAATCGACCTTCCTCAATCTGCTGGCAGGCTTCGAGATACCGGAGAGTGGCCAGGTGCTGCTTGATGGCAGGGACGTCACCGGCGTCCATCCGTCAGAGCGGCCGGTATCGCTCGTCTTCCAGGACAACAATCTCTTCGCCCATCTCGATATCTTCACCAATATCGGGCTGGGCATCAATCCGGCCCTGAAGCTCACGCAGGCGGACCGTAGCCGCATCTCGGCGGCGCTGGCGCAGGTCGGACTTGCAGGCTTCGAGAAGCGGCTTCCGGCGACACTGTCAGGCGGCGAGCGCCAACGCGCCGCCTTCGCCCGCGCCCTCGTCCGCAATCGCCCGATCCTGCTTCTCGATGAACCCTTCGCTGCCCTCGATCCCGGTTTGCGCAGCGGCATGGTGGAGCTTCTGACGACGATGCAGCGCGAGACCGGCAGCACCGTGATCGTCGTCTCGCATGACCCGGACGAAGTCCGCCGCATCGCCAGCTATGGGGTCTTCATCGACCATGGCGCGATCGCGCTTGCCGCGCCGATCGATGAATATCTCGCGCGAAAAGATATGCCCGCATTGCGGCAATTTCTGCGCGGTTGACGAATCTGCAGGGTGCGATGGCACTTTCGCCACAATTTCATCCGAGCGAAAGAACTCCTTAACCACGCCAAGCTTGCTAAATTACAACGGCGCCACAATTAAGCAGAGTCTCGCTATGCAACCGATGCGGAAATCAGCTACAGCAATGACCTGTATCCATCCGTTGTGCACTGCGAGAGCCAGGATGGGCGCCTGTTGAACCCCGTTGGAAGTGGCCGGATCGATAAAGCGGCGAACCGGCTGAAAAGCAAGATGACTCGGAGAGCCAGACTGGACAGCATGAAGACGTGGACGAGACCCGCGCCCTCCAGGACTATGCTTTCCACTTTGCGCCACCGGGGACGGCATGCGCTGCTGCTGACTGCTGCCGCAGTCGCGCTTAACAGCTGCCAGTCGATCATCGAGCAATCCTACCAGCCGACCGTCTCGCCCTCGTCCAATCCGCAGATCGTCGATGAAGTGCAGAAGAACGATCCGCGCGCCGCGATGGGCGCCCGCGAACACCCGCGCATCGTCGCGAGCTATGGCGGTGAATACAAGGACGCCAAGACCGAACGCCTCGTTGCCCGCATTGCCGGCGCGCTGACGGCCGTTTCGGAAAATCCGAGCCAGTCCTATCGCATCACAATCCTGAATTCGCCGGCGATCAACGCCTTCGCGCTGCCGGGCGGCTATCTCTACGTGACACGCGGCCTGCTGGCGCTTGCCAATGATGCCTCCGAGGTTGCCGCCGTGCTCTCGCACGAAATGGGTCACGTGACGGCCAATCACGGCATCGAGCGCCAGAAGCGCGAAGAAGCCGAAGTCATCGCCAGCCGTGTCGTTGCGGAAGTCCTCTCCAGCGATATCGCCGGCAAGCAGGCGCTCGCCCGCGGCAAGCTGCGCCTCGCCGCCTTCTCCCGCCAGCAGGAGCTGCAGGCCGACGTCATCGGCGTACGTATGCTGGGCGAAGCCGGTTACGACCCCTATGCTGCTGGCCGCTTCCTCGACAGCATGGCCGCATACAGCCGCTTCATGTCGGCCGATCCGGATGCCGACCAGAGCCTGGACTTCTTGTCGAGCCATCCGAATTCCGCGCAGCGTATCGAGCTGGCCCGCGACCACGCCCGCGCCTTCGGTCAGGAAGGCAAGGTCGGCGACAAGGGCCGTGACTATTATCTCGATGGCATCGACGGTCTGCTCTACGGCGACAGCCCGGAAGAGGGCTATGTGCGCGGCCAGACCTTCCTGCATGGCGGTCTCGGCATCCGCTTCGACGTACCGCCCGATTTCACCATCGACAACAAGGTCGAAGCCGTCATGGCGACCGGCCCCGGCGATATCGCCATCCGTTTCGATGGCGTTGCCGACAGCAACAACCAGAGCCTGACCAACTATATCTCGAGCGGCTGGGTCACCGGCCTCGATCCCTCGACGATCCAGGCGACGACGATCAACGGCATGGAAGCGGCAACCGCCCGTGCCAGCGCTGACCGCTGGGATTTCGACGTCACGGTCATCCGCAACAATCAGCAGATCTTCCGCTTCCTGACAGCCGTTCCTAAGGGCAGCACGGCCCTGCAGCAGACAGCGGATGTCCTGCGCGCCAGCTTCCGCCGCATGACCCCGGATGAGATGTCGTCGCTGAAGCCGCTGCGCATCCGCGTCGTCACCGTCCGCCCGGGCGACAACATCACGACGCTTGCCGCCCGCATGATGGGCACCGATCGCAAGCTCGATCTCTTCAAGCTCATCAATGCGCTGCCGACAGGCGCCACCGTCGCCCCCGGCGACCGCGTCAAAATCATCGCCGAATAAAAGAGGCCCGGATGAACCGGGCCAGTCTGTGCTACTGGGAGTAAGAACGTTCAGGCGTAGGCGGCCATGTGCGGGTCGGCGCTCACGAGCGCGCTGCGGAGCTTCTCCATCGCCCGGCTTTCGATCTGGCGCACACGCTCCTTGGAAATTCCGAGATCGGCGCCGAGCTCTTCGAGCGTCGCTCCATCCTCAGCGAGACGGCGGGCGCTGATGATCTTCATCTCGCGCTCGTTGAGATGCGTCAGCGCAGAGGCGAGCCACACGCGGCGGCGCTCGCCATCGATCATGTTGGAGACCTGCTCATCGGGCAGGGGATCGTCGCTGACGAGGAAATCCATCTTCTCGGCACTGTCGGCGTCGCCGGAGACAGACGGCGCCTGCAGCGACGCATCGTTGCTGGAAAGCCGCGCATCCATCGTCTGAACGTCGGCAAGGCTGACGCCGAGGGCTGCGGCGATTTCCTGATGAATGGATTGCAGGGTCAGCTGCGTATCGCCGCGGGCAAGCTTGGCGCGAAGGCGGCGAAGATTGAAGAAAAGCGCTTTCTGCGCGGAACTCGTACCGCCGCGGACGATCGACCAGTTGCGCAGGATATAATCTTGGATCGACGCACGGATCCACCAGCTGGCATAGGTGGAGAAACGAACTTCGCGCTCCGGCTCGAAACGGGCAGCGGCTTCCAAGAGACCGACATAGCCCTCCTGCACGAGATCGCTCATCGGCAGACCGAAATTGCGGAACTTGCCGGCCATCGAGATGACGAGGCGCATATGGGCCATGGCGATCTGGTTGCGGGCGCCGCGGTCTTCATTGTCCTTCCAGCGGATCGCCAGTTCATGTTCTTCCTCGCGGGCGAGATAGGGAGCCGCCATCGCTATTTTGATCATGCGCCGGTCTGCAGACATGTTCTTCATATCGGTCTCCTAAAATCAGGCCTCGCGCCCAAAACAAAAACAATGAAGGTTCGTTTCCGGAACGTCGCCGTCCGGATCAAATTCAGCTCTCGAATGCAAAAGGCCCCGCTCCTGGACTTTTCAGGACGAGGCCCTATCTCTTCATCAAGTACCGGTCAGACGGTAAAGCAGGATCTGTTTCTTCACGTTGCCGCTCTGGCAATATGTGGAAGTCATGACCCACTCCTCATCGAACGTTTACAACAGCGGACGATCGGTGGGTTCACCTGGCTTTTGTCCGCACTTACGAGGTTTAAACGCGTCAGCACGGAAAAAGTTCCAATAAAAAACCCGGCTCGAAGGCCGGGTTTTTTGCAAGGAAAAACAAAGCGCTATTATGCGGCTTCGTCCTGAGAGTCGTCTTCTTCGATGGCCTTGCCGCGCTTCGGACCCTTGTTCAGGTTGGTCTCGACGAGGCGGACGGCTTCGGTTTCCGACATCTTGTTGACGGCGGCGATTTCGCGGGCCATGCGGTCGAGGGCAGCTTCATAGAGCTGACGCTCGGAATAGGACTGCTCCGGCTGGTTTTCGGCGCGGTAGAGGTCGCGTACGACTTCCGCGATCGAAATCAGGTCGCCCGAATTGATCTTGGCATCGTATTCCTGCGCACGGCGCGACCACATGGTGCGCTTGACGCGTGCCTTGCCCTGGACAACCTTGAGCGCGCGCTCAACGAAATCGGTCTCCGACAGCTTGCGCATGCCGATGCTCATCGCTTTTGCGACCGGAACCTTCAGGCGCATCTTGTCCTTTTCGAAATCGATTACGAAAAGTTCAAGCTTCATGCCGGCAACTTCTTGCTCTTCGATAGCGCTGATGGTACCGACCCCATGAGCGGGGTAGACGATCGATTCACCGGTCTTGAAGCCGTGGCGAGCTGCTGAAGGTTTTTTCTGCTGGGTCGTCATTCTAATCAAAAACTCCCTGTTACGCTTCCGGCGGCGGCCGGAGCCGGGTCAGTCAGGCCCGGATGAGACGGTTGATTACCGTCGGGTGACTTCACTCTGGTCCCACCAGACAGAAGCAAAAGAAATTCATGCGCGCGATCAACGATCGGACAGCTCAAGATGTTGATATGTCACGGGAACCGCGTACGGATTTTATTTGCTTTCGTGATGGTTTTGGGCACGCTTCGTGCCTCAAATGGGTCAGTGTTCAGAACCTATCACAAAAATATGAGGAAATCAATAATTTGGTGCGTGTGAGTCATGCGGGCAACACATGGCTCACATATTAGAGAAGCATCACTTGAAACGTTTAAGCGCCATCTGAACCCGATTTCAAGCGGATTTCAGCAGCTTGGCCTCAGTCGCCTGAGCCGGGCTTTTCGGAGAAGTACTTCTCGAATTTGCCGGTCTCGCCATCCATCTCCTTGGCCTCGGGCATCGAGTCCTTCTTGACGGTGATGTTGGGCCAGATGCTGGCATATTCGGCGTTGATCTTGAGCCACTTGTCGAGACCCGGCTCGGTATCCGGCTTGATCGCCTCGGCAGGACATTCCGGCTCGCAAACGCCGCAATCGATGCATTCATCAGGGTGGATGACGAGGAAATTCTCGCCCTCATAGAAGCAATCGACCGGGCAGACTTCCACGCAGTCGGTATATTTGCAGCGAATGCAATTGTCGGTCACGACATAGGTCATGAAGAACTCCAGGATTTCACGCGAGCGGGGCAGACCAACCTGGAACGTCGCGTCTTTCCCTGAGCCGGAGGGGCAGCGTGTACTGGCTTGGGAGGCTAGAACGCTATCCGGCGAGTTGATGTGACGTACCGGCTTTACAGGCCGATTTCAAGGATAATCGATCTTCAAAAGCGGCCGGTTTGGATAGAGTTTTCTAATCCTCGCCCGACTGGAGCTTGTCGATTGCACGGCGCTCTTTCTTCGTGGGCCGCCCTGCGCCCGCTGCGCGGATCGCCTGCTCATAGGGGGTGAGGCGTTTGGTCTCATCCGCAGGCGGCGTCAGGTCTTCGTAAAGCAGCTTCGCTTCCTCAAACGGGCCACGCCGCTCGCCGGGCTGCTTGACCACCAAGACCACGTCACGCCGCTCGAGCTGCAGCTCGATACGGTCGCCGATTTTCACGGTCTGGCTGGGCTGGGAAACACGTTCGCCATTGATGCGAACGTGTCCCGATTGGATATGGCTTTGCGCCAGGGAGCGCGATTTCACCATGCGCGTGAAGAACAGCCATTTATCGAGACGCTGACGCGAACCGCTTGCTGGCTGTGTCTCCCCGCCCATCGGTTACTTCTTCATCTGCTCCTTCAAGGCAGCGAGCTTTGCGAAAGGTGAATCCGGATCGATCGGCTTTTCCTTGCGCGGCGGCTTGGCCTCGAAGCGCAGCGGCTGGGCGCCGCCGCGGTTGTTGTTACGGTCGTTGCGATCCTTGCGGTCACCACGGTCCTGACGATCGCCACGCTGGTCGTTGCGGTCGCCACGGCCCTGATGCGGCTTACCGCCGTCGCGGCCACGCTGCTGGCGGTTGCCATCGCGGTTGTCGCGACCTTCACGGTTCTCACCGCCTTCGCCACCACCATGACGGCGGTTGCCCTGAGGACGCTCGTTATTGCCACCGCCACGGCGTTCGCCGCCATGATTGCGGGCCTGACGCTGGTTGTCGTTGCGGCCGCCAAGACGCCACAGGAGAACCGGCTTCGGCTCGGTGGGTTCGCCGTCTGCGGCGGCCGGAGCAGCCTCGGCAGCGACCTCAACCGCGACCGGTGCCGCTTCGGCAGCCGGCGTTTCAGCCGTTGCTTCGTCAGCCTGGTCGGCGTCGTCGTGATCGGCCTTCTCGGAAGCATCTTCCGCTGCAGGCTCGGCGGCTGCAGCAGGTGCCGCCGAAGCGTCCTGCACAGCCAGATGAGCAGCCGCCTCCTCAGCCTTCACGGCGTCGGCGCGATAGCCGAGACCCTTGAGGATCTCTTCCATGTCTTCAAGCGTCGCACCGAGGATCGACAGCATCGCAGTCGTCGTCGTGAAACGGCGGCCGTCATAAGCGCCTTCGGGACGGTTTGCCTGACCCGGCTTCCATTGCAGCAGCGGACGGATGATGTCGGCAAGCCGCTCGAGGATGTCGATACGGACGGCGCGCTTTCCGAGGAACCGGAAACCGGCAAGCTTGTAGAAAGTGCGCTCGAAGCTCGGATCGGTGACGACAGACGTGCGTCCGGCGGCAAGCACCGGAATGAGGTCGCCGTAACCCGGCTTGTCGAGGCCGTCGTTCTTGAGCGCCCAGAGCAACGTGATGAGCTCGGCCGGAGCCGGCTTCAAGAGTGCCGGGACGAAGATATGATAAGCGCCGAAACGCACGCCATAGCGGCGCATCGAGGCACGGCCATCCTGATCCAGCGACTTGACGTCGTCGGCAACGTCGCGGCGGAACAGAACACCGAGATTCTCGACGAGCTGGAACGCCAGACCCTTGGCAAGACCCTGCAGGTCTTCGGCGCGCGACAGATCGTCGAGCGGCTTCAAAACCGTGCTGATGTGATGATTGACGAAGCGCTCGACGCGGGCGGCGACGTGATCGCGCGCATTGCCGGTCAGCTGCTCGTCGGCAAGCAGGATCACCCGCGGACGCATCACATGGTCGCTGCCGGACAGCCGGGCAACGGGATCGCCGAGCCAGCGGATCAGGCCATCGGCGCTGATCGCCAGATCGCCATTGCCAGCGGCATGCATGCGCGCTGCGCGCGCTTCGAATTCCAGAGCAAGCGCCTTCTGTGAAGCAGCCTGTACGGCCTTGGCGTCCGGTCCATCCGTCCCACCGACGGGCGTAAAGCGGAATCCGCTCAACTGACCCACATGATGCCCCTCCACAAAGACATCACCATTCACACTGATTTCAGCTTCCAGCATCGCATTCTCTCTCAGGCGCTTCATGAGCACAGATGTCCTGCGATCAACAAAGCGTTTCGTCAACCTTTCATGTAACGCATCGGACAATCGATCTTCGATTTCCCGCGTCTTTTCCTGCCAGTGTGTCGGATCGGCAAGCCAGCCGGGCCGGTTCGACACATAGGTCCAGGTTCTTATCTGCGCGATTCGCGCCGAAAGCGTGTCGATTTCACCGTCCGTGCGGTCCGCACGGTGCACCTGCTCCGCGAGGAAATCCTCGTTAACCGTGCCATAGCGCACAAGATCGGAAAAGAGCGTCGAGATCAGATCGGCATGCTGGGCCGGTGCAATGCGCCGGTAATCGGGCAGCGCACAAGCCTCCCAGAGCTTTTCAACCCTTTCGGGCTTTGTCGCAAGGTCAATAATTTCCGGATATCGTGAAAGATGCTCCAACGCCTGCTGATCGACAGCCGGCAGCGCCCGTGTCAGACCCTGGACGCTCGGCGGCTTTTCGAGACTTGCCCGCAGCGATTGTATCGATCCGAAATCCAGTTCCTTGGTCCGCCACTGCAGAACCTTGACGTTGTCGAACTCGTGCGACTCGATCCTCTGCACCAGCTCATCGTCAAACGGCGCGACCTGACCGGTGACCCCGAAGGTGCCATCCCGGACATGGCGGCCGGCGCGGCCGGCGATCTGGCCGAGCTCGGCCGGATTGAGATTGCGGAACTGGTAGCCGTCGAATTTCCGGTCCTGCGCAAAGGCGACATGATCGACATCGAGGTTCAGACCCATGCCAATCGCATCGGTCGCCACCAGATATTCGACATCGCCCGCCTGATAGAGCGCCACCTGGGCATTGCGGGTGCGCGGGCTGAGCGCCCCGAGAACGACTGCAGCACCACCGCGCTGACGGCGGATCAGTTCGGCGATCGCATAAACCTCGTCAGCCGAGAAGGCGACGATGGCCGAGCGCTGCGGCAGCCGGGTAATCTTCTTCTGGCCGGCGTAGAGGAGTTGCGACAGGCGCGGCCGCTCCACGACGGTGATCCCCGGCAGCAGCTGCTGCAGGATCGGACGCATCGTCCCGGCGCCGAGAAGCAGGGTTTCGTCGCGGCCGCGCAGATGCAGGATGCGGTCGGTAAAGATATGCCCGCGTTCGAGATCGCCGGCGAGCTGCACTTCGTCGATCGCCACGAAGGCGGCCTTGGTTTCCCGCGGCATCGCCTCGACGGTGCAGACGGAGAAGCGGGCATTCGGCGGCGAGATCTTCTCTTCGCCGGTCACCAGCGCAACGTTATGCGCACCGACCTTTTCGACCAGCCGCGTATAGACCTCGCGCGCCAGAAGGCGCAGCGGCAGACCGATCACACCGGTACCGTGCGCGACCATGCGCTCGATGGCATAATGCGTCTTGCCTGTATTGGTCGGTCCGAGCACCGCGGTAACGCCGCGTCCGCTCAGGATCATGGGCTGCGAATTCTGTGTCATGGTCCATGCAAGTGAGGCGGGGGAGCCTCAGGGTCAAGTCGGCAGACAACACATGGACAGGCGGGCCAGCAAACGCAAGAGCCGGGCCGCCGATATGCGCTGCTATTTTGATTCAAGGACCGCCGCTAAGCCTCTGTTTTTAGATTCGGAACAGCTTGAGAACGAATCGGCGACGAATCGCTGACTCCCGCTGATTCAGCTTTTGTTCACGGCTAAGTATTGGTTTTGAATCAGTTTTTCCCACTAGATGCTGAATCCGGCGGCTCAGAGGGCACGTTGAGCCAAGCCCACGGCCCATTAGCCGAGAATCGCCTGTCAATTGCCCGACAAAGAAATTTGCAAAATCCGCGAAAATTAACCTTCGGGCCAAAGCCGGAACGAATCACAGACGAATCACCGACCTCCGAAGTTTCGCGCTTTGTTCGCCGCTAGATGTTGATGCCGGGTGCAGCAAGCGACTATATGCGGAAGGCCTCGCGTGGATCTTTTTTCGTTGCGGCCGATCGCATTAACGTTTTCCGGCGCAATTTTACCGCCTGTTAAAAAACAGAACGAGGGACGGAACTTTTTCCTAGCTTCCGCGTTTTTATCTTTTCGCCCAATATAAAGTCCGCAATCGTAAATAAGGCGAAATCCGTTCACGTACATAAATAAGTTTAGCCGGGAACAAAAACCCGGGACGCGTGTTTATTGTCCATTCGAAACTCGGCGTGAGTTGAAGGACCGGAAAACATGCTTAGCACGATACTTCTCATTATCCTTATTCTGCTTTTGATCGGCGCACTGCCGAATTGGGGTTATAGCCGCGGCTGGGGCTATGGACCTTCTGGCGGTTTAGGGCTAGTTCTCGTTATTATCATTATCCTTGTCCTGATGGGCCGCATCTAAAGGCCATGTAACTGGGGAGTTGTAAGTCATGATGAAGAAAGTTGTTCTCGTTGCAGCACTCGTAGGTGCGCTCGCATCGTGCACGGCAACTGAGCAGGGCACCGCCATCGGCGCTGGCTCTGGCGCCCTTATTGGCGGTGCGGTTTCCAACAGCTGGGGCGGCGCCGCCGTCGGCGCCGTTGCAGGCGGCCTGGTCGGCGCTGCAGTCGGCAACTCTGTCGATCAGCGCAATGGCCGCTACAATCACCGGGTCTACCGCGACCGTTACGGTTGCTACATCATCGTGAATGGCCAAAGACGCGATGTACGTTGCTAATGCAGTGATCGCGTGATGAACGGGCGCTTCGGCGCCCGTTTTTATTTGTGCTCCTCGTCAACGGCGCGTTGACGCTTGGTTCCCAAAGCCGATCTGGCGAACCGCCAAGACACTCCCCACATCCCGATCAACAAGCCGGCTTCTTTCCGGCCAGAAAGGAATGTCCGATGGCTCAGCTCATTCTGTCTTCCGCTGCCGCCACCCTGATCGCAGCACTCTCTTTGGCAACAGCGCTCGCCGCCATCCGTGATCGTGGCGCTGCCATGCAGAAAGTCCCGGTCAAGGCGAAGCGTCACCCGCCGTCCCGCTGATCCCAGTTCAACAACTCGCAAGACCTCACACCCCAGCCCAATGAGGCCGGGAACAATGGAGATTTATCCATGCGCAAGATTATCGTCATCGCTGCGGCAATCGTTGCCGTCGCAACCTTCAGCGCCAGCGCCAATCCCTATGACGCCGGCAACTTTCCGAACAACTACGGCAGTCACGGCCATCACCGCAGCGGCAGCTAGCCGTCAGACGAAGAACTGGCCGCCATTCGCGGTCAGGGTCGAACCGGTGATGAAGCCCGCATCATCAGATGCCAGGAACACCACGCAGCGCGCGATCTCTTCGGGCTCGCCAAGGCGGCCCACCGGGATCTGCGGAATGATCCGCTCGTTCAGAACCTTCTCCGGCACTGCGAGCACCATTTCCGTGCCGATGTAACCGGGGCAAATGGCGTTGACGGTGATGTTCTTCGCAGCACCTTCCTGAGCCAGCGCCTTGGTGAAGCCGAGATCGCCAGCCTTGGCGGCCGAATAATTCGCCTGCCCCATCTGGCCCTTCTGGCCGTTGATCGAGGAAATGTTGACGACGCGGCCGAAACTGCGGTCGCGCATGCCGCCCCAGACATAATGTGTCATGTTGAACAGGCCGGTGAGATTGGTGTTGATGACCTCATGCCACTGCTGCGGGGTCATCTTGTGAAACATCGCGTCGCGAGTAATGCCGGCATTGTTGACGAGAACCTCGACCGGGCCGAGCTCCGCCTCCACCTTGGCAATGCCTTCGCCGCAGGCAACGTAGTCGGAAACATCCCACTTGAAAACGGGAACGCCTGTTACGCCGTGGAAGGCCTGCGCCTTCTCGTCGTTACCGGCATAGTTCGCCGCCACCTTGTAGCCGGCGTTCTTGAGCGCCATCGAAATCGCTGCACCGATGCCACGCGTGCCACCGGTGACCAAAGCCACTCTGCTCATGTTTCGCTCCCCTTTGTTTTGGCTTTCAATCGCAAGCCATTAAGGCATGGATCGCATGCTATTTAAAGTGTTTCGAGGCACATCGCGACGCCCATGCCGCCGCCGATGCAGAGTGTTGCCAGACCTTTCTTGGCGCCGCGGCGCTTCATTTCGAAAACCAACGTGTTGAGAACGCGCGCGCCGGACGCGCCGATCGGATGACCGATGGCGATAGCACCGCCATTGACGTTGACGATCGCCGGATCCCAGCCGAGATCCTTGTTGACGGCGCAGGCCTGCGCCGCGAAGGCCTCGTTGGCCTCGACGAGATCGAGATCGCCGACCGACCAGCCGGCCTTCTCCAGTGCCTTGCGCGATGCCGGGATCGGGCCTGTGCCCATGACCTGCGGATCGACGCCGGCCGTTGCCCAGGAAACGATACGCACGAGCGGCTGGATGCCCCGGCGCGAAGCTTCCGCTTCGCTCATCAGAACGGCGGCTGCGGCACCATCGTTAAGACCCGAGGCATTGCCTGCGGTTACCGAACCGTCCTTGTCGAAAGCCGGGCGCAGCTTGCCCATCGCCTCCATCGTTGCGCCATGGCGAATATATTCGTCGGCATCGACGATCGTATCGCCCTTACGGCCCTGAATGGTGAAGGACACGATCTCATCCTTGAAGCGGCCAGCCTTCTGCGCTGCTTCGGCCTTGTTCTGCGAGGACACGGCAAACTGGTCCTGGTCGTCACGCGAAAGCTGCCACTGACGAGCGATATTTTCGGCGGTGATACCCATGTGGTAGCCGTAGAAGGCGTCGGTCAGGCCGTCCTTGATCATCGTGTCGATCATCTTCATGTCGCCCATCTTCGTGCCACCGCGCAGATGCGCGGCATGCGGCGCCATGGACATCGATTCCTGACCGCCGGCAACGATGATCTTGGCATCGCCAAGCGCGATCTGCTGCATGCCGAGCGCGACGGCGCGCAGACCGGAGCCACAGAGCTGGTTGACGGCCCAGGCCGTCGCTTCCTTGGGAACACCTGCCTTCATGGCTGCCTGGCGCGCCGGGTTCTGTCCTTCGCCTGCCTGCAGCACCTGACCAAGAATGACCTCGTCGACTTCGGCGCCATCGACGCCGGCGCGCTCCAGCGCACCCTTGATCGCGGTCGCTCCGAGCTCATGCGCGGGGACAGTGGCGAATGCGCCGTTGAACGAGCCGACCGCTGTACGGGCCGCGCTGGCGATGACGATGGATGTGTTGCTCATGGGAAGCCTCCTCGCTTTTTCACCACTCTATATAAGGCGAAACTGGCAAAGCTTTTAGCCCGAGTCAAACGGCAAGACTGTCACAGAGCAATTTTAGGCCGCACTTACGAAGAACGGAATTATGCCGCTAATAAAAGGGGTTGCCGCATCGCACAAAGAGATTGTCACCGGCGTTCTTTTGCGTCTACATTCGATATTGGAGGAATTTCCACATAATCAGACGGGGTTCAGGAGACTGATATGGCGAAGAATGAGGGTCAGATAGTCATCAAGAAATACGCCAACCGCCGACTCTACAATACGGGCACCAGCACCTATGTGACGCTGGAAGACCTGGCAGAGATGGTGAAGAAGGGCGAGGACTTCACGGTCCAGGATGCCAAGACCGGCGATGACATCACCCACTCGGTATTGACCCAGATTATTTTCGAGCAGGAATCGAAGACCGGCAACACGCTGTTGCCGATCTCCTTCCTCCGCCAGCTGATCACTTACTACGGCGACCAGATGCAGATGGTCGTTCCGAGCTTTCTCGAGCACTCTATGAAGGCTTTCACCGAGCAGCAGTCGCAGATGCGCGAGCAGGTGACACGCGCCTTCGGCGAAACGCCGCTCGGCAAGAACCTGCAGCTTCCGATGCAGATGGTCGAGGATCAGGTTCGCCGCAACACCGAAATGTTCCAGCAGGCAATGCAGATGTTCTCGCCCTTCATGACGCCTCCCGCCAAGGAGACGAAGAAGGCCGAAGCCAAGGATATCGATGAGCTGAAGGAACAGCTGCGCGCGCTTCAGAACAAGCTCGACAATCTCTGAGCTCTGGGCCCTAGAGACCTATCGAAACATCGCGGCCCGCCGTCCGGATAGACACGGCGAAGCCGCCGATCACATCGATCAACGCCACCGTCATCAGAATGAAGAAGACCTGCGTAGCTGCATCCTGGACGAGAAGAAACTCGACCAGGAAGGCAATGAACACCAGCATCGACAGCATGTGATTGACCAGGCTGCCCGAGCCATTGCGGGTCGCCTTCAATATCTCGACGAAGAGAATGACGAGCGCCACGACGATGAAGAGATCGCCGAGCGCCATGCTCCAGATCGCCCCTGAAATCATCGAGAGAACAATGATGTCATGCTGAAGCGCGGGTATGCCGCCGCTTCCCATCAGTCCGAGCATTGCCATGTTGTAAAGAATAAATGGAATGATCATCAGCGGCATTGCAGCGAGCATGTCGGTCTATTCTCCCTCGATCGGTAGAATACTGCCGTAGATGACCGTGCCACTTCAAGACATTTGCGAATATAATCATGCGCAAACGCAAAAAGACCGGCACGCGGCCGGTCTCTTCGATCTGGAAAAACCAGAAGCAGGAAAGCTTATGCGCTTTCCTTCGGCGTCAGAACCTGACGGCCGCGATACATACCGGTCTTCAGATCGATATGGTGCGGACGGCGCAGTTCGCCGGAGTTCTTGTCTTCAACGTAGGTCGGAGCCTTCAGTGCGTCTGCAGAACGGCGCATACCGCGCTTGGACGGGCTCGTTTTTCTCTTCGGTACAGCCATTTCTCGTACTCCACTTCACAGGCAACACATTCCCGGCCAGACTGGCGGCCGAAACGGACATGTCGCGATTTCGGAAATTTTGCGCGCTTATACATGCCTTGGATGGCCTTGACCAGTCCCCAAACGCATTTTTTGAGAATCCTTTGATTCCTGTCTCAAACCTCGTCGTGAGGGACGATCCAGGGCTCGGCGCGAGCAGCCTCCTCCCACTTCACCCAGGCCGGATGCGCCTTCACAGCGGCCATATAGCTCAGCGTCTCGCTGGATGTCACGAGGTCATAAACATCGAAGCGATTGATGACGGGCGCAAACATCGCATCGGCAGCCGAGAAGCCGCCGAACAGGAAGGGACCGCCGGATTGCTCCCGCAATTCGCGGAAGATCGTCTCGATGCGCACGACGTCGGCCATGACGCCATCGGCAAGCGCGATCTTGCCCTTCGGACGGCGGATATTCATCGGGCAGGCATTGCGGATCGCGCGGAAGCCGGAGAGCATCTCCATCGATACCGAGCGGGCAACGGCCCGTCTCGCCCGGTCCTTCGGCCACAGGCCCGCCTCAGGATAAAGCTCCGCGACATATTCGATGATCGACAGCGACTCCCAGACGCGAACATTGCCATGATGCAGCACCGGCACGCGGCCGGTCGGCGAGAATTCCTTGAAGCGCGGATTGCCGGCCTCGAAATCGAAGGGCACGACGACTTCCTCGAAGGGAATGCCGGTCGCCTCCATGGCGATCCATGGCCGCAGCGACCAGGACGAATAGTTCTTGTTGCCGATATAGAGGGTGAGCTTGTCCATGGTCCGATCCATCCGCTGTGTCAGGCCTTCTCTCTACCGGCCGCGGGCTTGGCTCACCAATGAATTGTTCAGGGCTCAATCATAAATGCATTTGATGTAGTCGCCGGCGCCCTGCGCACGGCGCTCGATCACCGCTGCCAGCCGCCGCAAGCCGCGGCCCGGTTTGCCGGCATTGCGGTCGATCGGGTTCGGCAGTGAAACGGCAAGCAACGCCGCCTGGCGCCGCGACAGCTTGGAAGCCGGAACCTTGAAGTGATAGCGCGCCGCCGCCTCGATGCCGTAGATGCCCGGGCCCCATTCGGCGATGTTGAGATAGATCTCCATCAGCCGCCGCTTGGTCCAGACGAAATCCGAGGCGACAGCAAGAGGAAGCTCCAGCCCCTTGCGCACGAAGGAACGGCTGTTCCAGAGAAACAGGTTCTTCGCCGTCTGCATCGGGATAGTGCTGCCGCCGCGTGTCGAGGCGCCGTCGAGCGTATCCTCGATCAGCATGCGCATCTCGCCCCAGTCGACACCGCCGTGGAAGCAATATTGCCCGTCTTCGGACATCATCACCGACTGCACGAGCGCAGGCGAAATATCGTCCAGCGACACCCATTGCCGATCATAGCCGCGCAACAGCACGAGATCGCGCAGCATCAGCGTCGAGACCGGATGGATGAAAGGAATGAGATAGAGAAAGATCAGCGCATAGGGCAGCACGCAGAGCGCCAGGATGCCAAGCACGATGCGCGCCAGCAAGGAGCGGCCGCGCAGCCACGCATACATCCGCCGATGAGCCGGCATGGCGATGCTTTCCTCTCTCTCCGGCGCGATGTCCAACGTTTGGCCCAGACCTGTTCCCTTGGTTCTCCTTACCGTTTGCGCAGGGCCAAGGCCAGAGCACAAAGGAATCTTGGGCGCGTCATCTACAATTCCGTTGCGCCTCGGGCTTTGCTCATGCCAAACAGCGGCCATGAGCCAGAGCCCCGCTGCATTTGACGAACGGTTGAAAATCAACGCCCGAGAGATCGAAGCGTTGCTCGAGGCGCTGCTTGCGAAGCCGGTTCTGGCCGACGAGATCGCCAGGCCCGAAAGCCTGCGCTCGGCCATGCATTACGCCGTGCTCAATGGCGGCAAGCGCCTGCGTCCATTCCTGGTCGTCGAGAGCGCATTGCTTCTCGGCGGCGACCGCCAGGCAGCACTGCGCGTCGGCGCCGCATTGGAATGCGTACATTGCTATTCGCTCGTCCATGACGACCTGCCTGCCATGGACGACGACGATCTGCGCCGCGGCAAGCCCACCGTCCATATCGCCTTTGACGAGGCAACGGCGATCCTTGCCGGCGACAGCCTGCTGACCTACGCCTTCGACATCATCGCAGCCCCCGAAACCGCCCTGCCGGACGCGCGAAAGACCGCGCTGATCCTGGCGCTCGCCCGCGGCGCGGGCCTGGGCGGCATGGCCGGCGGCCAGGCGCTGGATCTCGCGGCAGAAAAGGCAGCACCCGATGCCTCCGGCATCGTTACATTGCAGGCTATGAAAACCGGCGCGCTCATTCGCTTCGCCTGCGAGGCCGGTGCCATCGTTGCCGGCGCGAGCGAGGAAGACCGCAAGCGTCTGCGAGCATTCGGCGAGAAGATCGGCCTGGCGTTCCAGCTTGCCGACGACCTGCTCGACATCACCTCCGATGCCGAGACCATGGGCAAGGCGACAGGCAAGGACGCCGGCCGCGGCAAGGGCACGCTGGTCGCCCTCAACGGCATCGAATGGGCCGAAACGGAACTGCGCCGCCACGTCGAAGACGCGACGGCGCTGCTCGAGCCCTACGGCAACACCGCAGCAACGCTGTCCGCCACCGCGCGCTTCGTTGCAAACCGCAAGAGCTGACGGAGAGCGCCGGAAAGGTCCGGCGCCAGCGGCCGATGAGGCTCTCGCCGAAAACAATATCGAGACGGCGTGACAGCAGACGAAAACTCTGACAGGTTCAGGCTTTCCCGCCAAAGAGCAGCCCCATGCACGATACGCTATCCTATCTCCCGTCCATCATGCCCGCCTATATCGCTTATGTGATCGCGGTCATCAGCCCTGGCCCCGCCATTCTGGCGATCGTCGCGACGTCGATGACGCAGGGCCGTAAGGCGGGCATGACGATCGGTGTCGGGATTTTCGGTGGCTCGTTCACGTGGGCCTGCGCTGCAGCGCTTGGCCTTGCAACGTTGCTGCATACTTACGCGATCGCCCTTGAGATTCTGAAGGTCTTCGGCGGGCTCTATCTGCTCTATCTCGCCTACAAGGCGTTCAAGGCGATGCGTGCAGGCAACGAGCTTGCGCAGGCGAAGGATGTGCAGCCGCTTTCGACGCGTGCCCTGCTGCTGAAGGGTTACGGTATCCACGTCACCAATCCGAAGGCGATCTTTGCCTGGCTCGCCATCATCGCGCTCGGCATGCCGCAGGGCGCACCGGGCTCGGTGGCCGTGCTCATCGTCGCCATCTGCCTGACGACGGGCTTTGCGATCTTCATGGGATATGCGGTGCTGTTTTCGACGCCGCACGCGCTCAGGATCTACAACAGCCTCCGCCGCTGGATAGAGGGCGCAATGTCCGCCTTCTATTGCTTCGCGGGGCTGAAGCTGCTGACCAGCCGCATCTAGCGGCTATTCGGCGGCCGTCTTCTGGCCGAAACGCTTCTCGATATAATCGGTCACCAGCGCCTCGAAATCGGCAGCGATATTCGGGCCACGCAGCGTCAGCGCCTTCTGACCGTCGATAAAGACGGGGGCTGCCGGCGTTTCACCTGTGCCCGGCAGAGAGATGCCGATATCGGCATGCTTGCTTTCGCCCGGACCATTGACGATGCAGCCCATGACGGCAACGTTCAGCGCCTCGACTCCCGGATATTTCTCACGCCAGACCGGCATGTTCTTGCGGATGTCGTTCTGGATGTTCTGCGCCAGTTCCTGGAAGACCGTCGACGTCGTGCGGCCGCAGCCGGGGCAGGCAGCAACGACGGGAATGAACTGCCGGAAGCCCATGACCTGCAGAAGTTCCTGCGCCACCTGCACTTCGCGCGTCCGGTCGCCATTCGGCTCCGGCGTCAGCGACACGCGGATCGTATCGCCGATACCGTGCTGCAGCACATAGCCCATTGCCGCCGACGAGGCGACGATGCCCTTCGAGCCCATGCCCGCCTCGGTGAGGCCGAGATGCAGCGCATGGTCGGAGCGCTCCGACAGCATAGAATAGACAGCGATCAGGTCCTGAACCTGGCTGACCTTGGCGGACAGGATGATGCGGTTGCGCGGCAGGCCGATTTCCTCGGCAAGATTGGCCGAGATCAGCGCCGATTGAACGATTGCCTCGCGGGTGACCTGGCGGGCCGAAAGCGGCGAACCCGCCTCGGCATTCTGGTCCATAAGCGCGGTCAGCAGATCCTGGTCGAGCGAACCCCAGTTGACGCCGATGCGAACCGGCTTGTCGTAGCGGATCGCCATCTCGATGATCTCGGCGAACTGCTTGTCCTTCTTGTCCTTGAAGCCGACATTGCCCGGATTGATGCGGTATTTCGCCAGCGCCTCGGCGCAGGCAGGATGATCGGCAAGCAGCTTGTGACCAATATAGTGGAAGTCGCCGATCAGCGGCACGTCCATGCCGAGCCGCAGCAGACGCTCACGGATCTTCGGAACGGCGGCAGCGCTTTCGTCGCGATCGACGGTGATGCGCACCATTTCCGAACCGGCCTTGAAGAGCGCGGCAACCTGGGCAACCGTCGCATCGATATCGGCCGTATCGGTATTGGTCATCGACTGGACGACGACGGGCGCGCCGCCCCCGACGATGACGCCGCCGACATCGACGGCAACCGAGGCGCGGCGCGGTTTCGGATCAAAATCCGTAGCTGAAGACATGGACAGAGCTCTTGAACCCTTTGGAAATCGTGCCTTTCAGGTGGATCATGCCCGCTGCCTTGTCAACCGCCCCGCGCTTCACTTTTGCTTGGCGGCCTCAGTGGCCGCCGCCCGAAGCACCGTCGGCATAGCGTGCCAGTTTCGAAAAGATCAGCACGACGACGAGCAGCACCGGCAGCGCCAGGAACACCGTCGAGAAGCCGACATGCTCGGCAACAAAGCCGATCGCCGAGGGCGCCACCAGCATGCCGGAATAGCCCATGGTGGTGACGACGGAGATGCCGATCCCCGGCTTCAGCCCCGGCACGTTGCCGGCTGCCGAGAAGGCGATCGGCACCATGTTCGAGATGCCGATGCCGCAGAAAGCGAAGCCGACAATGGCAAGCTCGGCGCTCGGCGCAAAACCGGCAATCAGCATGCCCGTGATCGCAAACAGCGTGCAGACCCGCAGCGTCTTCACACCGCCGAAGCGGTCGCGCACCATATCACCGGCAAAGCGCATGGCGGCCATGGTCAGCGAGAAGGCGGCAAAGCCGAAGCCGGAGAGCGCAACGGAAGCGCCCATTTCCTGGCGCAGGTAGAGCGCACCCCAATCGAGAACCGCACCTTCCGGAACCATCGAGAACAATGCCATCAGGCCGAGCAGCCAGGGCAGCGGCACCATCGGCAGCCGGGTCTTTTCCTTCTTCTCATCCGGATGCGGCGGATCGGAAAGCACCATCGGCCAGGCAATCGCCAGGAAGGCGACCGCAAGAGCAGTCGCAAGACCCGCATGACCGAGCACGCCGATCTTGGAGATCAAGAGACCGCCAAGCCCCGAGCCGATCAGGCCACCGAGGCTCCAGAAAGCATGGCAGGACGACATGATCGCCCGGCGCATCGACTTCTCGACAGCAACCGCATTGGCATTCATCGCGACGTCCATGGCGCCGACGAAGCCGCCGAACAGGAAGAGCGCGATACCGCCGGTGATGACATTCGGCGCCACCGTCAGGGCGAGCAGGATCGGCAGCAGGCAGACGGCCATCGCCAGTGTCACGACGCGCGAACCATGCTTGGCGATCTTCGCCCCCGCGATCGGCATCATCGTCAGCGATCCCAGACCGAAGACCAGAATCATCAGCCCAAGCTCGAACTTGGTGATCGCAAGCCGTTCCGCAAATTCCGGAATCTTCGGCGCCCAGCAGCCGACCAGGAAGCCGTTCATGAGAAACAGCAGCGAAACCGCGATCCGGCTCTTCGGGAAGAAGCCGTGCTGCGCCTGAGCAGCCGCATTTACTTGATTATCCATTATCCCGTCTCATCCCATTACCGCCTGCATGCCAGCAGGCCGTTCCATATTCAGTTTGCCGCCGCCTGCACGGTGCGGCACCCCCGCTCGCGATAAGCGGCAAGCAGGGCCTCGTCGGCATCATGCTCGACGACAAGGCATTCGCAGTGAGCGACCGGCATCACGCTGTGCGGCGCGGCCGTGCCGAACTTTTCCGATGTCGCGGCCACCAGAACCCGGCGGCTCTTCGAGGCGGCAAACCGCTTGAACTCGGCATCCTCAAACCCGAAGGTTGTGACACCCGCTTCCAGATCGACGCCGCAGGCGCCGAGCACGCAGAGATCGGGTGACAACTGCTCCATGTCGCGCAGCGCCTTGGCGCCAAGCGCCCCGCCGACCTGGCGGTCGATCTGGCCGCCGATCAGGATGACGTTGACACCCGCCTTGTCGAGCAGAGCCGCGGCAATCGCCGGGGCATTGGTCGCCGCCGTCAGCGCCATGTCCTGCGAAAGCGCATTGGCGATAGCCAGATTGGTGCTGCCGGCATCGAAGAACACGGTCGATCCCGCCTTGATCTGCGACACTGCGGCCTGCGCCAGCGATTGCTTGCGCTCGAAAGCGACGCTCATCCGCTGCTTGAGACTGCCGCCCGCCGGCGAAACTGGCAGGGCGCCACCATAGACGCGCTCGCAGAGACCGGCCGCGGCCATCTCGCGCAAATCCCGGCGGATCGTATCTTCGGAGACGCCGAATTCGCTCGCAAGTTCCGCCGCCAGCACGCGCCCATGCGTCTCCAGCTTCACCGAAATCATTCCCTGCCGCTCGCGCAGCAACATTTCGTTCACGTTCATCCTTGCTCCAGACAAGAATCGGCACAAACAGATAGAAACGTGCATAAACATATAATCGCAGGCGTGCAATAGCGCGGCCGGCACACGTTTATTGACGCTCTGAAACAAGCCGCGCCAAAAACGCGGCAAATGAGAAAAATATTCGCAGTTGCCGATTTTCTTTGCAGTTTTCTACGCTTCACCACGCCCTATTTTCTGCGATCTATGCAGCATTGAATTTCCTCCCTTTACGGAACAGAAAAATGAAAATCCTGAAGACCATTGCCGCCGCAGCCCTGATCTCCGCAGCAGCCTTCGCCGCTCACGCTGGCGAAAACCTCGCCGCCATCAAGTCGGCTGGCGTCCTGAAGATCGGCACGGAAGGCACCTACGCGCCCTTCACCTACCATGATGACAGCAACAAGCTCGTCGGCTTCGACGTCGAAATCGGTGAAGCCGTCGCCGCCAAGCTCGGCGTCAAGGCTGAGTTCGTCGAAGGCAAGTGGGACGGCCTGATCGCCGGTCTTGATGCCAACCGCTACGACACCGTCATCAACCAGGTCGGCATCACCGACGCCCGCAAGCAGAAGTACGACTTCTCCGAGCCCTACATCGCCTCCAAGGCCGTACTGATCGCCCGTTCGGACGACGACAGCATCAAGTCCTTCGCCGACCTCAAGGGCAAGAAGTCCGCACAGTCGCTGACCAGCAACTTCGGCAAGCTTGCTGAACAGGCCGGCGCAGAACTCGTCGGCACCGACGGTTTCGACCAGTCGATCCAGCTCGTTCTGACCAAGCGCGCTGACGCGACCGTCAACGACAGCCTCTCCTTCCTCGACTTCAAGAAGCACAAGCCCGACGCTCCGGTGAAGATCGTTGCCCAGCAGGAAAATGCCGACTACTCCGGCATCATCATCCGCAAGGGTGAGCCGGAACTGCTTGAAGCGATCAACAAGGCCCTGGTCGATATCAAGGCCGACGGCACCTACAAGAAGATCGCCGACAAGTATTTTGGTCAGGACGTTTCCAAGTAAGTCTGGCTACTAGAGCAGACCCTTCCCCAGCCCCTCCCCCACAAGCAGGAGGGGCTTTTTATTGGCCGTTTCTCGAAACGAGCACCAAGGCCAAGGCGGATAGGGTCGATTTATGCCTGAACGGCGCTTCCTCCGAACTCCTCCCCCTTGTGGGGAGGGGTTGGGGAGGGGTATTCCACGTCAACGCATAACCCGTGAGAGGGAATACCCGTGCCGCACTGGCTCCAATTGATGGTGGAATCGCTGCCGACGCTCCTGTGGGGCGGCATCAAGTTCACCATTCCGCTGACGCTTCTTTCCTTTGTCTTCGGGCTTGCCCTCGGATTGCTGACCGCCGTTGCCCGGCTGTTCGGCCCGGCGCCATTCAGGGCCATCGCCCGTTTCTACGTCTGGATCATCCGCGGCACGCCGCTGCTCGTGCAGCTCTTCGTCATTTTCTATGGCCTCCCGAGCATCGGCATTCTCCTCGATGCCTTCCCGGCAGCGCTGATCGGCTTCACCCTGAATATCGGCGCCTACAGCTCCGAAATCATCCGTGCCGTCATCTCCTCGGTGCCGAAGGGCCAGTGGGAAGCCGCCTACTCGATCGGCATGAACTGGCGCCAGGCAATGACCCGCACCATCCTGCCGCAGGCCGCCCGCGTCGCCGTGCCGCCGCTGTCGAACACCTTCATCTCGCTGGTCAAGGACACCTCGCTCGCAGCCGCGATCACCGTGCCCGAGCTTTTCCAGGCCGCCCAGCGCATCGTCGCCACGACCTATGAACCGCTGATCCTCTATATCGAGGCGGCTCTCATCTATCTCGTCCTGAGCTCGGTGCTTTCAGCCCTGCAGGTCAGGCTCGAACGCCGCTTCGCCCGCTATGGCGGCACGCTGGAGGCAAATTCGTGATCGAGCTCTCCAACATCGAAAAGCGCTTCGGCGACGCTGTGATCCTGAAAGACATCAGCATCAGCATTCCCGAAGGCAGCGTCACCGCGCTCGTCGGCCCTTCCGGCGGCGGCAAGAGCACGCTGCTGCGCTGCATCAACCTGCTGGAAATCCCCACAGCGGGCGCAATCCGCATCGGCGATGAGAAGCTCGATTTCGCACCCGGCAAGAAGACCGGCTGGCAATCGATCCAGCGCATCCGCCGCCAGACAGGCATGGTCTTCCAGAACTTCCAGCTCTTTCCGCACCAGACGGCAATCGAGAACGTCATGGAAGGCCTCGTCACGGTTCTCCGTTGGCCGAAGGAAAAGTCCCGTGAACGCGCCATGGAGCTGCTCACCAAGGTTGGCATGGCACACAAGGCCGATGCTTGGCCCGCGACGCTCTCCGGCGGCCAGCAGCAGCGTGTCGCAATCGCACGCGCCCTCGCCCCTTCGCCGCGTGTCCTGCTCTGCGATGAGCCGACATCGGCGCTCGATCCGGAACTGTCTGCCGAAGTCGTCGACGTTCTCGGCAAGCTCGCCAGCGAAGGTACGACCATGGTGATGGCAACGCACGACCTGCGCCTTGCCTCGAAGATCGCCAACAACGTCGTTTTCCTGGAAGCCGGAAGCGTCGTCGAAACCGGCAGCGCCAAGGCGATCTTCACGGCGCCTGAGCGTGAGCGCACCAAGCGCTTCATCTCGACGATCAACGCCGCCCACACCTACGATATCTAGGCGGCCGCACTCTTCAAATGAAAGGGGCGGGCCTGAGGCCCGCCCCTCAAATCTTTAGGCCGAATAGGTGACCAGCAGGTCCTTGGCATCGATCTGATCTCCCGCCTTGACGAGAACTTCGGCGATCGTGCCGTCCTTCTCGGCGTGGATCGCCGTTTCCATCTTCATGGCTTCGATCGAAACAAGCACATCGCCCGCATTGATCGCCTGGCCGGGCGAGACGAAGACGCGGGATATGACGCCCGGCATCGGCGCACCGACATGGGCGGCATTGCCCGGCTCCGCCTTGCGGCGGGCAGCGGCACCCGATGCGCCATGGGCGCGATCCGGAACCTTGATGCGGCGCGGCTGGCCATTGAGTTCGAAGAACACGGTGACCATGCCCTGGCTGTCGGTGCCGCTCATCGCCTGATTGACGATAACCAGCGTCTTACCCTTCTCGATATCGGCAAACAGCTCTTCGCCGTCACCGAGACCGTAGAAATAGGCAGGCGTCGGCAGAACCGAGACCGGGCCATAGGTATCCGATGCAAAGGCGAAGTCGGTGAAGACCTTCGGATACATCAGGTAGGAAGCAAATTCGAAGTCGGTGACCTCGCGCTCCAGCTTGGTTTCGATCGCCTTGCGCTCGGCATCGAGATCGGCGTCTTCAAGCAGCGAGCCCGGACGGACCGTATAGGGTGCATCGCCCTTCAGCGCCTTCTTCTGCAGCGCTTCCGGCCAGCCCGACGGCGGCTGACCGAGGTCGCCCTTCAGCATCGAGACAACAGATTCCGGGAAGGAGACTTCCTTCTCCGGATTGATAACATCGGCGACCGTCAGATCCTGGCTCACCATCATCAGCGCCATGTCGCCGACCACCTTGGAGGACGGCGTCACCTTGACGATATCGCCGAACATCTGGTTGGCGTCGGCATAGGCCTGCGCCACCTTGTGCCAGCGGGTTTCGAGGCCGAGCGAGCGGGCCTGTTCCTTGAGGTTGGTAAACTGGCCACCCGGCATTTCGTGCAGGTAGACTTCCGATGCCGGACCCTTGAGGTCGCTCTCGAAGGCCGCGTACTGGTGGCGCACCGCTTCCCAATAGAAGGAGATGCGGCGGATCCATTCCGGATCGAGACCCGGATCGCGCTCGGAGCCGCGCAGCGCTTCGACGATCGAGCCGAGGCAGGGCTGCGAAGTATTGCCCGAGAGCGCGTCCATCGCCGCATCGACGGCGTCGACACCAGCATCGACAGCCGCAAGAACGGTCGCGGCGGCGATACCCGAGGTATCATGCGTGTGGAAGTGGATCGGCAGGCTGGTCGCCTCGCGCAGTGCCTTGAAGAGAACCTTGGCAGCGGCTGGCTTCAGGAGGCCCGCCATATCCTTGAGCGCGATGATATGCGCACCGGCCTTTTCCAGCTGCACAGCGAGATCCGTGTAATACTTCAGATCGTATTTCGGGCGCGCCGAGTTCAGGATATCGCCGGTGTAGCAGATCGCCGCTTCGCAAAGCTTGTTCTCTTCGGCCACCGCGTCCATCGAGACGCGCATGTTCTCGACCCAGTTCAGGCAGTCGAAAACGCGGAAGAGGTCAATGCCGCCGGCAGCCGCCTGACGGACGAAGTATTTGACGACATTGTCGGGGTAATTCTTGTAGCCGACGCCGTTGGCGCCGCGCAGCAGCATCTGCAGAAGCAGGTTCGGCGCGGCCTCGCGCACCTGCGACAGACGCTCCCAGGGATCTTCCGTCAGGAAGCGCATGGAGACGTCGAAGGTCGCGCCACCCCAGCATTCCAGCGACAAGAGGTTCGGCAGCGCCTGGGCATAGGTGCTGGCGATCCGGGCAATGTCATAAGTGCGCATGCGCGTTGCCAGCAGCGACTGGTGGCCGTCACGCATCGTCGTGTCGGTCATCAGAACGCGCTTCTCGTTGCGCATCCATTCGCCGAACTTCTTCGGACCCAGCTTGTCGAGCAGCTGCTTGGTGCCATCCGGCACCTTGCCGCCTTCGATATAGGGAACGACCGGCTCGGCAATGTCGGCCGAGGGCTTCGGCCGGTCCTTGGCTTCCGGATGACCGTTGACGGTCACATCGGCGAGATAGGTCAGAAGCTTGGTGGCGCGGTCCTGGCGTTTGACCTGCTGGAAGAGCTCCGGCGTCGAGTCGATGAAGCGCGTCGTGTAGCTGTTATCGCGGAACTTCGGATGCGTGATGATCGCTTCCAGGAAGGTCAGGTTGGTGGCGACGCCGCGGATACGGAATTCACGCAGCGCGCGGTCCATGCGCGAGATCGCTTCCGACGGGTTCGGCGCCCAGGCCGTCACCTTGACGAGCAGCGGATCGTAATAGCGGGTGATGATCGCGCCCGAATAGGACGTGCCGCCATCGAGGCGGATGCCGAAGCCCGATGCTGAGCGGTAGGCGGTGATACGGCCGTAATCCGGAATGAAGTTATGCTCCGGATCCTCGGTGGTGATGCGGCACTGCAGCGCGTGACCGTTGAGGCGGATATCGGCCTGCTTGGGGACGCCGGACTCAGGCGCGCCGATGGCAAAGCCGTCGAGAATATGGATCTGCGCCTTGACGATATCGATGCCGGTGACGACTTCGGTGACGGTGTGCTCGACCTGGATGCGCGGATTGACTTCGATGAAGTAGAATTTGCCGGTATCGGCATCCATCAGGTATTCGACGGTGCCGGCGCCGACATAGTTCGTCGCCTCGGCGATCTTCAGCGAGTAGGCGGCGAGTTCCTGGCGCTGCGCTTCGCTGAGATAAGGTGCCGGCGCGCGCTCGACGACCTTCTGGTTACGGCGCTGGATGGAGCAGTCGCGCTCGAAGAGATGCACGACATTGCCATGCGTATCGCCGAGGATCTGGCTTTCGACGTGGCGGGCGCGTTCGACGAGCTTTTCGAGATAGACCTCGTCCTTGCCGAAGGCGGCCATCGCTTCGCGCTTGGCTTCGGTCACTTCGCGGGCAAGATCCTTCGGATCGCGGATCGCGCGCATACCGCGGCCACCGCCGCCCCAGGATGCCTTCAGCATCACCGGATAGCCGATCTCCTCGGCCATGCGGGCAACTTCCTTCATGTCGTCGGGAAGCGGCTCGGTTGCCGGAACAACGGGAACGCCGACGGAGATCGCCAGATTGCGCGCTGCAACCTTGTTGCCGAGCTGGCGCATCGTATCGGCCCGCGGACCGATGAAGGTGATGCCCGCCTTGTTGCAGGCATCGACGAATTCAGGGCTTTCCGACAGCAGGCCGTAACCCGGATGGATCGCATCGGCGCCGGACAGCTTGGCAACGCGGATCACTTCGTCGATCGACAAGTAGCTTTCGATCGGTCCGAGATCACGGTCAAGATGCGGCCCGCGGCCGACCTGATAGCTTTCGTCCGCCTTGAAGCGGTGCAGCGCGAGTTTGTCTTCCTCTGCCCATATCGCGACCGTTTTTATCCCGAGCTCGTTGGCCGCGCGGAACACGCGGATGGCGATTTCGGAGCGGTTGGCGACAAGAATCTTGGATATGGGCAATGCACTCTCCTCAAAGCACGGGACGCGGGCAATGCTGCACCCGCGAAGAGAATTCTTAACGTGCTGTTACAGAAAGTTCAATTTCCCTTGCCGCCACGAAATAGAATTTCTCCGCCATCAGGTAATTAAGCCGTATCTAAAGGCCAAAGCGACGGCCTGCTGGCGGTTTTTGGCCTTCAGTTTGTCCTGAATTCCGTTCATGTACCAGTCGACGGTGTGGTTGGAGATGCTCAGCAACTTGCTGATCTCGATCGAGGTCATGCCATCGGCGAGATAATGCAGGATCTCCAGTTCGCGCCGTGTCAGCGGCGTTTCCATCAGCGTCGGGCTGTCCAAAGCCTCCGCCTCGCCCCGCAATTCCAGGAGTCGCCAGAAGGCCTTGTGCGTCACGGTGCAAAACAGCGAAAGCTCCACCGGAGACAGATCGACGGGCACGCCGCCGATGCTGAGGCTGCCGAGCAGGCCGCTGCGGCCATGGACCGGAAGCACGTAGCCATCGCTCAGCCCATGCTGGGCAGCATCGTTCATCATCTGCTCCATCCGGCGCTGATGCGGGTCTCGGCGATAGGCGGCGAGCGCTTCTTGCCAGCGGAAGGGGCGGCTCGTCTGTCCGAGATAGCGAACAGTCGGATCGATCAGGAAATATTTCTTGGTTGCATAAACCTGCGTCCATTTCTCCGGCCAGTCGCCGGCGAGCACGGCGCCCCAGGGATCGACGCTGCGCTTCGGGTGACGCAGAAGAACGAAATATTCAAAGCCATAGGAATGCAGAACATTCTCAAGCTCCTCGACCACACGTTCGATCTTCTTGCATTCCTCGATAACGACAAGCAATTGAATCAACGAATGAATATTCACAAATGCCCCCTGCCCGAAAAGGGCGTGCGGTTGAGGGCCGTCGACCGGCAAAAAACGCAGCCGGCATCTCAACGGTCTTCGGTTTAATCATTTTAACCCGTATGCTTTATGGTGTGACGTATGACCTTCCAAATGCAAGCGAAAATTGTCACGACTGTTGTCCATTGAACAGTTTTCAACCGATGTCATCTCGTCGCACCCTCCTGTCACAATGTCGAAAAAAGCGGTGCGTGAACGCGGTGTTAATCGCCGGTTCAGGTAGATTTTAGTAGCGTCGCAGCATCCCGTTTTGCAGATGCACAAAAGAGGTACTGCTGTGTCGCTATTCAAGGTCTATGCAAGAGCTTTGCGCTACCTTGGCGCCTACAAGCTCCGCGTATCCCTGGTGGTCGTTGCCAACATTGTTCTGGCAGCCATTACCATCGCGGAACCGATCCTCTTCGGCCGCATTATCGATGCCATCTCCGGCAAGGGCGAAGTGAAGCCGATCCTGTTCATGTGGGCCGGTTTCGCCGTCTTCAACACCATCGCCTTCGTGCTTGTCGCCCGCGAGGCTGACAGGCTGGCGCATGGCCGGCGTGCCACGCTTCTGACCGAAGCCTTCGGCCGCATCATTTCCATGCCGCTCTCCTGGCATCATCAGCGTGGCACGTCGAATGCGCTGCATACGCTGCTGCGCGCCTGCGAGACGCTGTTCGGCCTCTGGCTCGAGTTCATGCGCAACCACCTTGCGACGGCTGTCGCAATCGGCCTGCTGATCCCGACCGCCATCTCGATGGACTATCGCCTGTCGATCGTTCTGCTGGTGCTCGGCGCAGCCTACTGGGCGATCGGCCGTGTGGTCATGAGCCGCACGAAGGATGGTCAGGCTTCGGTCGAAAACCACTACCACACTGTCTTTTCGCATGTCAGCGACTCGATCAGCAACGTTTCGGTGCTGCACAGCTACAACCGTATCGAAGCTGAAACCAAGGCTCTGAAGGGCTTTACCGACCGCCTTCTGCAGGCCCAATATCCGGTTCTCGACTGGTGGGCTATTGCCGGCGCGCTGAACCGCATGGCTTCCACGATCGCCATGATGGTCATCCTCGTCATCGGCACGCTGCTGGTGCAGGCTGGCGAAATCAAGATCGGTGACGTCATTGCCTTCATCGGCTTTGCCAACCTGCTGATCTCGCGTCTCGACCAGATGCGCCAGTTCGCCACGCAGATCTTTGAAGCCCGCTCGAAGCTTGAAGACTTCTACGTCCTCGAAGACTCCGTTCGTGACCGTGAAGAGCCTGCCGGCAATGCCGACATCAAGGACGTCAAGGGCGAAGTCGAATTCCGCGACGTCTCCTTCGGCTTCGGTAACTCGTCGCAGGGCCTGCACAACGTCAACTTCAAGGCCAAGGCCGGCCAGACGATCGCGATCGTCGGCCCGACCGGCGCCGGCAAGACGACGCTCGTCAACCTGCTGCAGCGCGTCTACGACCCCGACAGCGGCCAGATCCTTGTCGATGGCCATGACATCACCAAGGTGACCCGCAAGTCACTGCGCCGCTTCATCGCAACCGTGTTCCAGGATGCCGGTCTGCTGAACCGTTCGATCAGCGACAACATCCGCCTCGGCCGCGAAGGCGCCAGCGAGGAAGAAATGCGCCAAGCAGCGGAAGCCGCTGCGGCCGCGGACTTCATCGAGACGCGCGAAGACCAGTACGACACCCATGTCGGCGAGCGCGGTAACCGTCTCTCTGGTGGCGAGCGTCAGCGTATCGCGATCGCCCGCGCCATCCTGAAGGACGCTCCGATCCTCGTGCTCGACGAGGCGACCAGCGCGCTCGACGTCGAAACCGAAAACCGCGTGAAGGCCGCAATCGACAACCTGCGCCAGAACCGCACCACCTTCATCATCGCCCACCGTCTCTCGACGGTCCGCGAGGCCGACAAGGTGCTGTTCCTCGACAATGGCCGTATCGTCGAGCAGGGTAGCTTCGACGAGCTCAGCCAGAGCAACGGCCGCTTCGCCGCCCTGCTCCGCGCCAGCGGCATCCTGACGGACGACGAAGTCCGCAAGGCACACGCCACCGAAGCTGCTTAAGGCGACAGCCGTACCGAAATGCCAAAGGCCGGAAGGATCACCTTCCGGCCTTTTCTTTTGCGCTCTGGTCTGGGTGCTTCTTGGCCTAAGGCTCGCTTCTGATACCGCTGCGTCGCTGTCGACGGCATGATCACGCGATCTAGCACTCTGAGCAGTTCGCAAGAGCTAGCTTGGTGCCTCACATGATCGGCCGGTGATCACAGGCATCACGCAGGTGATTCCAGGCACTCCCAATGCTTCAATCGCATGGGGAAAGCCGCTAGCATCGGCTCCGCGCATTTGACGCTGGAGGAAGCAGCTTGGCCGTTCGCCGCATCATCACCAACATCGCCGCCGGCGACCTGTCGCTGGCGCAGCGCTTCTGCGGCGACATCCTGGGGCTCGATCTGCTGATGGATCACGGCTGGATCGTCACCTACGGCAATGGCAGCGCCATGCAGGTGCAGGTCAGCATCGCCAGCGAGGGCGGGTCCGGTACGGATGTGCCCGATCTCTCGATCGAGGTGGATGATGTCGATGCCGTGCTTGAAGACATCAGGAACACAGACTTCGAGATCGTCTATGGCCCTGCCGACGAGCCGTGGGGCGTCCGCCGCTTCTATGTCCGCGATCCCTTCGGCCGCCTCATCAACATTCTCGCGCATAAGAAATAGCCGACGGAGAGAACCCCGCCGGCCATTGGCATCACATCGATCCCTGCAGCTTATTTCCGGCGATCGCCGACCCGGATGGCGACCGGCACCGCCGTGCGCGCCATCACCGGCTTGACCTTCGCATCCAGGCGCTTGCGCTCCAGATGGTAGGCATAGGCAAACTGGGCCGAAAGACCAGCGACCACGAACATCGGGCCGATGAACTGGTCGCGATTGGTGACATAGAGCAGCACCTGACCGGCCATCGCCAGGATCGTGCCGGCAACGAAGATGTTCAGCGAGTGGCGGCCAAGGATCGTCAGCGGATGATCAGCCGGACGTCGCAGCAGACGCGACAGAGCCGGGATATTGATGACCAGATAGGTCAGCGCCAGCACATGCAGCAGACGCGGCAGCGACAGGAAGGTCTTGTCGAAGCCGGTGAGAACGGCGGGCAGGCCAAGCGCCGCCAGCGCATTACCGAGATCCCAGAGATGACCGACGACCCAGGCAAAGGACAGCGCCACATAGCCCGATGCAAGCATGAACAGGACGGGATGGCGCGGCAGCCTGCCGCCACGCTTCACATGCATCATGCCGACAATGCCGATCGTGAAGATGAACTGCCACGACAGCGGGTTCAGGAACCAGTAGTCGGCGATGATCATGTTGTGCGGGGCGATCTGGTAGATGCCCGAGACGAACCATACGGTGCCCGAGACAGTAAGCGCCAGCAGAGGATGCCAGGAGTTGAGCAGCAGGATGATCGGCACCATCAGCATCAGCGCGCCATACATCGGCAGGATGTTGTTGTAGCCGATCTGGTGGCCGAGCAGCAGCAGCGCCGGAATACCTTCCTTGAGGTTGGTCAGCACCGCCAGGATATTGATCTCCACCAGCAGCCCCGGCCTATGGAACAGCCAGGCGCCGCAGATGAACAGCGCCAGCGTGATGAAGGTGGTGATCATATGGGCGAGATAGAGCGTAAAGGCACGCTTCACGGCCTTCTTCGCCATCTCCAGCCTGCGGCCGAACTTGAAGCCCGATCCATAGGCAAGGCCGACTGCAATACCCGAGATGAGCACGAAGGCTTCGGCAGCGTCGGAGAAGCCGAAATTCTTCGTCGTCACATATTCGAAAATCTGCCCGGGGACGTGATTGATGAAGATCGTGATCAGGGCCAGCCCGCGCAATACATCCAGTCTTGTATCGCGTTGCGGCCGGGCCGCGGACGGTGACACGCGCTCAGCGCCGATCGTCTTTTCCGGCGTAGTCGCCATGAATGTCTCTCCTGGTTCCGATTTGCAAACGCAGTTGCGGCCAAAAGGTTTCCCTTTTGGCCGCAACGAATCGCCGGAGTGTGAGCTTGAAGAATGCTGCTATCCGACCGGATATCCCTCAGAGGGATTGGCGATGTCGTTGCCGTTGATAGCCAGACTGTAGCCGCCGGGTTGGGACGATTTTGAGACCGAAATGCGGTATTTCACACCCGAATGTTCGACCTCTGCAGAGAAGCCATCCCAGCTGCTTGGAAGCGCCGGACGAACGAACAGTCGCCCGTCCTTCAGCCGGATTCCGAGGATGCCTTCGACGGCGGCGCGATAGAGCCAGCCGGCCGATCCCGTATACCAGGTCCAGCCGCCGCGTCCCTTGAGAGCGCCTTCGCCGTAGACGTCAGCCGCGATCGTGTAAGGCTCGACGCGATAGTGCTCGGCAGAACTCTTGTCGCGCGAATGCGTGATCGGGTTGAGCAGATCGAAGCAGGCCAGCGCATCGTCGCCGCGGTTCATCTCCGCCAGCGCCATGACCACCCAGGTCGCAGCATGCGTGTACTGGCCGCCGTTCTCGCGAACGCCCGGAGGATAGGCCTTGATATAGCCCGGATCCTTGGCCGAGGTCGCGAAAGGCGGAGTGAACAGCCGGATGATGCGCGTGTCGCGATCGACGAGACGGCTCAGAACCGCATCCATCGCCGTCTTGGCATGATCAGGATTGCCTTCGCCCGAGAGCACACTCCAGGACTGCGCGATCGAATCGATCTGGCATTCCAGGCTTTCCTTCGAACCCAGCAGGCTGCCGTCGTCGAACGTGCCACGGCGATAGTAGCCGCCATCCCAGCCAGCGCTTTCGAGAGCCGTCTTGAGTTCGCCGAGATGCTTGGTCCAGCGTTCAACGCGCGCGTTGTCGCCGCGTTCCTCGGCATAAGGCGTGAAGGAGCGAAGCGCACCGGCGAGGAACCAGCCGAGCCAGACGCTCGTGCCCTGTCCATGGATGCCGACGCGGTTCATGCCGTCGTTCCAGTCGCCGCCGAGGATCAGCGGCATGCCGTTCGAGCCGGTCCGCTTGATCGCCAGATCGAGGGCGAGAGCGGCATGCTCGTAAATGCTCGCCTTGTCCTCGGAAATCTCGGGCTTGTAGAACGAGTCGTGCTGGCCCTCGAGCAGCGCCGGACCCTCGAGGAACGGCAGTTGCTCGTCGAGCACGGTCTTGTCACCGGTGACGCTGCAATAATGGTGGATACCGTAGGCAAGCCAGACGACGTCATCCGAGATCAGCGTGCGGACGCCCGCACCCGTTCCCGGCAGCCACCAATGCTGGACGTCACCTTCACGGAACTGCCGCGAGGCGGCGTTGACGATCTGGTTGCGAGCCAGCGAAGGCTCCTGCAGCACGAAGGCCAGGGTATCCTGCAGCTGGTCGCGGAAGCCGAAGGCGCCGCTTGCCTGATAGAAGGCCGAGCGCGCCATGATACGGCAGCCGAGGCTCTGATAGGGCAGCCAGGCATTGATGAGATTGTTCATGCCCTGATCGGGAGTCGTAATCTGCACCTTGCCGGTAAAGCCCTGCCAGAAGTCGCGGTTTGCCTGAACTGCATCCTCGATGCTGGCCGAACGGATTTCTTTCGCAAGCGCTGCCGCCTCATCCCTGGACGCAGTATCGCCCATGAAGAAGGTGACGTCGCGCGCTTCGCCCGCCGCCAGCGTGATGTCGATTGCCAGCACGGCGGCCGGATCGCCATCGAGCTCGGTCGAGCCGGAGAGCGGAACGGAGGGCTTTAGCGCCTGCGGTGCCTGGATCGTACCGGCCTTGCCGATGAACTCGCGACGGCTGGTGCCGAAGCTCGACGGCTTCTCGCTGGCGGCGAAGAAGGCCACCCGATTCGAGAAGTCGATGCTGTACTGGTTGCCGGCAAACAGCGTTCCGGTTTCCTCATCCGCCGAAGACAGAATGAAGGGAACGGTGCGCTGCGGATTGTTGCCGAGCACCCACTCGACATAGCCGTAAAGCCTGAGCTTGCGGGCGCCGGCGCCGTTGTTGCGCAGGCGAACGCGCTGCATCTTCACCGGCTTTTCACGATGGACGGTCTGGGTGACCTCCATGGCGATATCGTTCTGCTCGCTGGAGAAGACCGAATAGCCGAGACCGTGGCGGGTTTCGAAACGCGCATCGGCGCGCTGCGACAGGCCCGCATAAGGCGTCAGGATGTCATTGTTGTCGAGATCGGCGACATAGATCGCTTCGCCCGAACGGTTGACGACGGCGTCGTTCGACCAGCTGGTCAGCTGATAGTCGCGCGAGTTGACCGACCAGGTGAAGCCTGCGCCTTCGGCCGAAACGTGAAAGCCGAACTTGTCGTTCGAGATCACGTTGATCCACGGCTGCGGCGTTGCCGTGCCGCCGGCGAGGCGAACGACATACTCGCGTCCGTCGCGGGCAAAGCCGCCAAAGCCGTTCCAGAAGTCGAGATCGCCCTGCTCTTCGATTTCGGCAGGCACCGCCCGCGGCTTGATGACCGGCGCGATACGCTTCGTCGCCGTCATCTTGCTGCGCTCGGCAGCCTTCTGCATCTCTTCCTGCTCTTCCTTGGAGGGCGAGCGGAGCGCGATGGCGCGGTTGATCTGGTCGAGCACCTTGCCGTTCTTCGCATGGAAGGTGACGCGGGCAGCGGCCATCAGCGCGTGATAGGTCGTTTCCTCCATCAGGTCCTTGCGCACGGCAAAGATATGCTGACGCAGACCATCAGCCTGGCCCATGCGACGGACGTTTTCGCACATCTGGTCGACAGCGTGCTGCATATCCTGGGCATAAGAGGAGGCGCGCTCGTTCATGATCACGAGATCGGCGGTGACGCCGCGCGAGCGCAGATATTCCTGCGCCAGCAGCGCTTCGCGAACGATATCGAGATCCATGTCGTCGTTGATGCGCAGCATGAAGATCGGGAAGTCGCCCGAAATCGCCAGCGGCCAGAGCGACGACTGCGATGCCATGCCGGCCTGAACCGAGGCGTCGGAACGCATATCCATATCCGGATAGACGAGATGACGGCCGAGATGCTGGAAAGCGGCAGCCTGTTGCGAGGTAACGCCGACATGGCGCATCTGCACCTGCGTGCGCGTCCATGCCTGCACCAGCTCGTGCTGGAAGGCATCGGCGTGACGGTAGCGCTCGACGGCCTTGTCCACGTCGTCGCGGCTCGGCGCGGCGATGGTCCAGAAGATCACGATGACCTTCTTGCCGGCCGGCACCCGAACCGTGCGGCGCAGCGACAGGATCGGATCGAGCGTGAAGCCTTCGCTGCCGGAGAGCGTTGCACCCGGATCGAACGCAGCCGCATCGGCTAGGCTACGGCCACGGCCGAGGAACTTGCGGCGATCGGTTTCGAACTCGGTCTGGCGCTGCGGACCGGCGCTGTCGACGATCAGATGCGCGATGCTCATGTTCGCTTCATTCGGATCGCGCTTGTTGCGCTCGGCGCGGATGACGTCGCCGCGCTTGCCGAAATCAGTCTTGACGAACATGCGGGCAAAGGCCGGGTGAGCATTGTCCGTATCATCGGTGGTGATCACCGGCTCCATATAGGAGGTGACCTCGATGAACCGGTCTTCGGTGCCCATGTTGAGCAGCGTCAGGCGGCGGCCTTCGGCATCGTGCTCGGTGGCGACGATGCATTCGACTTCGCTGGTCAGATCGCCGACGATCTTGGTGAACTCCGCCTTTTCATCGGCAAAGAGCACGTTGACCTTTTCACCTTCGACGCTCTTCGGCTCCGCGGTCGCCGACCACCATTCATTAGTGGCGGTATCGCGCAGGAAGATGAAGCTGCCCCAACGGTCTTCGGTCGGATCGGGCTTCCAGCGGGTCACGGACTGGCCGTTCCAGCGGGCATAGCCGGCGCCGGTCGCCGTCAGCATCATCGAATAGTGGCCGTTCGACAGGAACACGAGCTCGCGGTCGCGCGACAGCGGATCGGCGATCTTGCGTAGTTCCGGACGCAGCAGGTCGTCCTGGATGCTGGCAGGCGTATCCGACTCGTGCTTGCCGCTCATCACCGGAATGTCGCGCGGCGCCTTTTCCTGCAGCAGCAGTTCGGCGGCTTCGATCACCGGATCGGAGTGGAAGAGCTCGCGCAGATGACCGTTGAAGGCGACGTTGGCAACTGCCGCAATCGACATGCCGTGGTGGTGGGCATAGTAGTTATAGACCACCGCGCACTTCTTGCCTTCCGGAACGCGGGTCGGCGTGAAGTCGACGGCGTCATGGAAGCCGTACTTGCCGAGCGCGCCGAGACCACGCAGGCGCTCGAGGTTTTCGAGGGCTGCCTTCGGATCGTACTGGCTGGCGAGGATCGATGCATAGGGCGCGATGACGGCGTTGTGGCCGAGACCACGCTTCAGGCCGAGCGTCGGAACACCGAAGTTGGTGTACTGGTAGTTCATGTTATGGTCGCGGGCATTGAAGGCCGCTTCCGAAATACCCCACGGAACGCCCAGCTTGCGGCCGTAATTCATCTGCTCGACGATCACGAGATTGTTGGTCTGGTTGAGAATACCTCCACCGCGCTCCTGCATGACGAGCGGCGGCATCAGGTATTCGAACATCGAGCCGGACCACGAGACCAGCGCGCCGCGCGAACCGACCGGAACGACCTGGCGTCCCAGGCGGTACCAGTGCTCGGTCGGAAGGTCGCCCTTGGCGATACCGAAGAGCGAAGTCAGGCGGCATTCCGATGCCAGGAGGTCGTAGCAGGCCTGGTCGAGCTCGCCGCTTTCGACGCGGTAACCGATCGACAGAAGACGGCGCTCCGGACGGAACAGGAACGAGAAGTCCATCGAGAAGGCAAGGTCGCGAGCCTTGTCGCGGAGAGCGATCAGGCGCGGACGCAGCGGATCGATATTCGACAGATCGTAAGTGCTGTCGGAAATATGCGCTTCGCAGACCTTCACCAGCTGCTCGGCCCAGCGGGTCAGCTCGCCGCTGAGCGACGATTTGACTTCGTGGTCGAGGTTGACGGCGAGCTTCTGGATGTCGCGCGCGAGGACCGCAAGGTTGATGACGCGGATCGAGGCGAACTCGTGCTCGCGCTTGACGGCGGCAAGGGCGTTCTGGAAGCCGATGATGCGCTCTTCCAGGCGGCGGCGCAGCGGACGCACGGTCTTGCGATCGTCAGGCAAATCGGCCAGCACTTCGCCGAGAATGCCGGCAGTATCGCCGACGCCATCGAGATTGCCCTGCATATGGGCAGACGGCGCTTCCGCCCAGTTGCGGCAGGCGGACGAGACGGCAATCAGGTGACCGGCAAGGTTGCCGCTGTCGACGGCCGAAACGTAGCGCGGGCCGAGCGTCTGCAGCGTATCGGTGTGGTACCAGTTGTAGAGGTGACCGCGATATTTCTCCATCTTGTCGATGGTGGCGATCGTCTTCTCCAGCCGGTCGATCGTCTCCTCAAACGAGAACCAGCCGAACTGGCGGCCTGAGACGACCGAGAGAAGATAGACGCCGATATTGGTCGGCGACGTGCGGGTCGCGACGATGACATGCGGCGTTTCCTGCACGTTGTCAGGCGGCAGATGGTTCTGCTCGGCCGTCGTGAACGTGTCGAAGTAGCGCCAGGTGCGGCGGGCGATCTTGCGGAGCTCGATCGAATCCTTCTCGGCCACTTCGAGCCGGTCTTCCGTCTCTGCCGACTGGCTCACATAGTAGGCAACGAGCGGCGAGAGGATCCAGAGAACGGCAAACGGAATGCCGACGAGGAAGGCGCTGTCGCCTGACAGTGCGGCGAAAGCGAGGGCGAGCACGGCCAGAACCGGAGCATGCCACATCGCCTTGTAGTAGGAGCTGATCGTGCCCTGCTTGCCAGCCTGAACGCTGGCGGCGGTACGCCACTGCAGCATCAGCTTGTGGCTGACAAACAGACGGTAGAGCGAACGGCCGATGGCATCGGCCATCATGCACGCGGTATCGGCGATGAAGACGATACGCAGCGCGACCTGGGCGTTGGCGGCCCGGATATCCGACCAGACGGTATAAAGATGGGCGCGTGCGACGATATCGCTTGTGCGCGGAATGATGCCGTTGATGAGCGACAGGGTCGGCGCAACGAACAGGCAGAAGATCAGCAGGATCTGCCAGACGAGCGCGCCGAGCGGACCCATGAAATACCAGCCGAGAACCGATGCAAAGAACCAGGCGATCGGCGTCAGCGAGCGGCGCAGGTTGTCGAACATCTTCCAGCGGCCGAGCGCGGTGACGCCGTATTTCGGATTGAACATGTATGGCAGCAGCTGCCAGTCGCCGCGCGCCCAGCGATGCTGGCGCGAGGTTTCGACTTCGTAGCGGATCGGGAAGTCTTCGACGAGTTCCAGATCGGTGACGAGCGCGCAGCGCGCCATGGAGCCTTCGAGAAGGTCGTGGCTGAGAACCGAGTTCTCATCGATACGACCCTTCAGCGACGCCTCGAAGGCATCGACGTGATAGAGGCCCTTACCGGTAAACGTGCCTTCGCCGGCGAGGTCCTGATAGACGTCGGAAACCGTGAAGACATAGGGGTCGAGACCGCGGTTGATCGAGAAGACGCGCTGGAAGACCGAGGCATCCTTGCCCGTCGTCAGCGACGGCGTGACGCGCGGCTGCAGAACGCCGTAACCGCTTTCGACGCGGCCGGTCTTCGGGTTGAGAACCGGACGGTTGATCGGATGGTAGAGCTTGCCGACGAGCTTGGTGACCGCATCGCGCATCAGGCGCGTGTCGGCATCGAGCGTCATGACATACTGGACGTTTTCAGGAACGATGTTGGCGCCCGGCAGATAGGTCGTATCGCTGTCGCCGCGCAGCAGCATGTTCAGCTCATGCAGCTTGCCGCGCTTGCGCTCCCAGCCCATCCATGCGCCTTCGGCCGGATTGTAGAGGCGGCGGCGGTGCAGCAGGTAGAAGCGGGTTTTGCCGTCGAAGGCGTAGCGGGCCGAGAGGTTGGCAATCTCGCGGCGGGCATAGTCCAGCACTTCGAGATCGTTGGCGGTTTCCTCGACCTGGCTGTCCGGCCAGTCGCTGAGCAACGAGTAATAGATTTCGCCGCGCGGGTTCGCGAGATAGTGGACCTCGAGATTGCGGACGAGCTCATCGACGCTGTCGCGGTTGGAAATCAGGCAGGGAACGACAACGAGCGTGCGCGCGTCTTCTGGAATGCCTTCCTTGAACTCGTAGCCGACGAGACGCGACGGCGTCACGAAGAAGGATAGCACGGTATTGAAAAGACCCGTCGCGCCTTCCGAGGCCGGCAGCGAGAACATGATCAGAAGAACGATGATCTCCGCCGGGCTCATGCCTGCATTGGCCATGAACTTGCCGACGATGACCATCGCCAAGATCGTCAGCAGCGCCACAGGCACGGCGATCGACAGCCAGTTGAACTTGCGGACCGTGCGGACGAAATGCTGCACGAGCGTCGGGCGGTAATTGGCCCGCGCCTCGAATTTCGGCCGATGCATGCCGGCCAGGAATCCGCCGACATTCGGCTCATGCGGCTGCGGCTCGTCGGAAGCCTTGGCCTCCTCCGTCATGTCGAGAGCCAGCTGCGCCACTTCCATTTCGGTCAGCGGCGAGCGCTTGGCGAGCTTTTCGATCTGCTTTCGATACTTGTTGCGCGAGCCGGAATCGAGAATGCCGTAATCCGACTTGTCCCATAGCAGCTTGTCGACATGGCTGACCTGCTCGACCCAGACGGACCATTCGGTATCGTCGATCTCGCGCAGGCTGCGGATGATGTTGCCCATCGTCACGTTGCCGGAGGACAGGCGGCTGTGCTCCGCCATCGTCGCTTCTTCGGTATCGCGGCCGAGGGATGCCAAGCGGTCATCCAGCCAGGCAATCGCCAGGCTTGAGGATTGCGAGCCGTCGCGCATGCGATAGAGGAACTGCGTCGAGAACGTATTGTCCTCGGCGAGCGTCTCCAGCGACTTCAGATATTCGGCAGCCTTGGCCGGATCGGCGAGACGCACAAGCTCGTCGGCAGCCTCGTTGGCGCGGCGGCGCATGCGCCGGCTGCGCTCGACGCGGCTCGAGATACGGCGGAGGTTTTCGACCAGCACGTAGCGCACCAGCGACGGCACGGCCCAGAGCTCGCCGATCTTCAGCGTCTCGACCTGCTGGAACCCATCGACCAGCGCCGTCAGGCTTTCCTGCGAGACCGTGCTGTGGGTGTGAGCGACGTAGAGCCAGGCGAGCACGAGCGTGCGCGGCACCTGCGTGCCGCCGACATTGATGGTCGGCAGTTCGCGGTAGAAACGGCGCGGAAAGTCGCGGCGGACTTCCTGGATCGCCTCTTCGACGATGTAGTGGTTATCCAGCAGCCATTCGGCGGCCGGCGTGATGGTCTCGCCCGATTCCACATCCGCGGCCGTCGTCCGGTAGACCCGCAGGATCTCCTTCTCGTTCTCCTTGTGCCGCGCGAAGAAGTCGAAAGGCGCGAAGGCAGGAAGCGAATCTGCCCCGCTGCGGGCGACTGCTTCGCCCATCGCCTTGATGTCTTCGATGGAGAGGTAGGTCGAACGGATCGAGTCGTTATGATCGATCTGCTTCACTTCGGAATCGCGCGACGGGCTCGGAGACGGATTGGAAATTGACATGGGTTCGGTTCTGGATCCAAACGAAGTTATGGTAATTTTGGCTAGCCTTTTGCACCGGCAAATATGACTGCCGCATGAACGGCAATGCAGTGTTGTCGAAAGAAGTTATTGCGGCCGATTTTTCGATGCGAAACGGTTTAAGCCCTATCTCAAGGCATGGCTTCGCACGATCTGGCCGTCCTTCTCTGCCCCTCCCGCAAAGCCATCTCGGGAAAGTTGGACACCAACCCGATAATTCAAGTCAAGAGCTAAGAAATGGCACGCATCGCATGAAAAATCCGGCGCCGCGAAGGCACCGGATTTTCACGGTCGGGAGGGGAGATCCCGGCCGTCAGCGCCTGACCAGACGCATGACCAGCGACACGACGAAAAGCACCAGGAACAGGAAGAACAAGACCTGCGCAATGGAGGCCGAAGCGCCTGCAATACCGCCGAAACCAAGCAGGCCGGCGATCAGGGCGACGACGAGAAATACGAGAGCGTAATAAAGCATGCCCATCTCCTTTGGTTTGCTTGCAAATGAAACGGCCAGCAGGCATCAAGGTTCCGTTGTGCTGTCGAAAATCTTTTGGGATCAATGCGTTGCAAAAGAAAGGGCGCATGGTTTTCATCCATGCGCCCTTGCAGCAGCGGTAAGGCGCAACGTGCGCCCGCGCCTACTTTGCGATGATCGCCTTGAGCATCCAGAGAGCCTTCTCGTGGAACGTCAGGCGATCCGTCAGCATATCCGTGGTTACCAGGTCGCCGTTCTCATCAGCAGAAGTACCGGCTTCGCGCATCGCGCGGCAGGCCGCTTCGTGATCGGCAATCAGATCAAGCACCATGTCCTCGGCCGTCAGTTGGCTGAAATCGCGGTTCGACGGAGCAAACTTGGCAGCGTCGCCGATATGAGCGGGCGCCAGATGACCGAGCGCGCGGATCCGTTCCGCCACGATATCTGTCGCCTCGAAGAGCGTGTTGTAATGCTCCTCGGTCAGCTCATGCAGTGGCTTGAACAGCGGACCGACGACATTCCAGTGATAGATGTGGCTCTTGATGACCAGATGATAGGTACTGGCCAGGATCGCCGACAGGCTCTTGGCCATGTCGGCGCAATATTTGTCGGACAGTCCGGTCTTGACCGAGACGTCGCGTGATTTCGGCTTTAGTACGGCTGTATTTGCCATCGTCCTCTACTCCTGACTGGGAACGCGAGACAGCGTGGCACAGGTAGCGAAGGATGATGACTGGGATCGGAATTGCCGATGAGCCAGAGCAACACGCCCTTCACGCCCAGTCTCCTTGCGCTGAATGCGTGATTGGAGAATGCCGCGAATGGCACATTGTTCCGAAGGAAAGGCACCGGCCAGCGCCGGTGCGCCAGATCAGCCGATCAGGCCGAATACGAGTGCAGCAACGAATGCGAAAGCTGCCGTCAGCAATGCCGCGTTGATGCCCAGCTGCAGTTTGCCGCGCATGGAGAGCGGCTTCTTTGCCGGCACGGAACCATAATGGTTCGCGTGAGTATGCGATATACCCAGGTCTGCCATGTGTTGCCTCCGTCTGTTCTCTTTGATGCGGGCGTCATGCCTCGCATCTTTATTCTTATATTCTCTATCAGGTAGGTAGAGATAAAATTCCTTCCAGAGGCAGCCAGGTAGAAAATCTCACCGGTGCCGGAAGAAAGCTCAGCAGAGAGTGCGCCAGGCCCAGATCAACGACCGTTCGATCGCGTTTTCCTCACGCTGTGCAGCAGCGGAGATATCGATGAGGCGGCGGTCCTTTTCGGCGGGAATGCTGACGATTGGTGGTTCGGCGCGCTCAGCTTTTGCGGCCGGCGGCTCGAGATATCCCATGGTCATGCCACCGAGAAAGAACATCCCTTACCTCCATGATCACGAAAACTAACAGTCGTTAACGGGATCATGACAGATGGGACGGGCCTGTCAATAGTCTAGTCGAATGGTCGTCTTTTAACGCTACGTTAACCTTAATAGGTGCATCGAGGCAGCCTTTTCAAATGCTTGAAAAGGCTGCACTTCAGGCTTTGACGAAACCCTTGCTCGCGACCATCAGATTGCGGGTGTATTCTTCCTGGACATCGGCACGGGCGAGCTCAGCCGAGCTCAACCGCTCGACAACGGCACCGCCGCGCATCACGGCGAGGCGCTCGCACATATGGGTGACGACGCCGAGATCGTGGCTCACCATCACGAATGTCAGCTTGCGGTCGCGGCGAATCTGCTCCAGCAGATTGAGCACTTCGGCCTGCACCGAGGCATCGAGCGCCGAGGTCGGCTCGTCGAGCAGCAGCACCGAAGGTTCGACGATCAGCGCCCGGGCGATCGCCACACGCTGCCGCTGGCCGCCGGAAAGCTGATGCGGATAGCGGAAGCGGAAACCGTTTCCGAGGCCGACCTCGTCGAGCGCCCGCTCGATACGCCTCTCGCTGTCGCCGATGCCGTGGATGGCGAGTGGCTCGAGCAGCAGGCGGTCGATCGTCTGGCGCGGGTGAAGCGAGCCGTAGGGGTCCTGAAACACCATCTGGACGCTGCGATAGAAAGCCTTGCTGCGTTTTGCGCCCTGCAGCGCCTCGCCGTGAATGCGGATGGTGCCGGAACTGACGGGCGCGAGCCCGGCAACCGCGCGCAGCAGCGTCGACTTGCCGGATCCGGATTCACCGACCAGCCCGAAGGATTCGCCGGTGGCCACCTCGATGCTGACATCCTTCAGCGCATGGAAATCGTCATAGACGACGCCGAGCTTTTCGACGGAAAGTGCAGCACTCATGCGGCCCACTCCGGCTTGCGGTCGAGAACCGGCAGCGGATGGCGATCCTCGCCGATCTGCGGCATGCAGCTCAACAGGCCCTGCGTGTAGGGATGCTGCGCATTCTTCAATTCCGATGCCTTCAATTCCTCCACGATCTTCCCCGCATACATGACGATGACCCGGTCGCAGAAGGAGGAGACGAGGCGCAGGTCGTGCGAGACGAAAATCAGTCCCATGCCACGCTCGGAGACGAGCTTGTCCATGATCTTCAGCACATCCAGCTGAACGGTCACGTCAAGGGCTGAGGTCGGCTCGTCTGCGATCAACAGTTCGGGTCCGGCGATCAGCATCATGGCGATCATCGCGCGCTGCCCCATGCCGCCCGAGACTTCGTGCGGATAAAGATCGAAGACGCGCTTGGGATCGCGGATCTGCACCGCCTCAAGCATGGCGAGCGCCCGCTCCTTGGCTTCCGAGCGCCCGACCTTCTCATGTGTCTGCAGCGTCTCGCAGATCTGCCTTCCGATCGACATGACCGGGTCGAGCGAATATTTCGGATCCTGCAAAACCATGGCAATACGCTTGCCGCGCAGCAGGCGCCGTTGCTTGGCAGAAGCAGTCAGCAGATCGATGCCGTTGAAATTGAGCGTATCGGCGCTGACGATGGCGTGTTTCGGTGTCAACCCCATGATCGCCCGGCCCGTCTGCGACTTCCCGGAACCGGATTCGCCGACGATGCCGAGACGCTCCTTGCCGAGCGTGAAGGATACGCCGCGCACGGCCTCGATCACGCCCGTGCGGGTGGGGTAACTAACACGCAGATTCTTGACGTCGAGAAGGTCGGTCATTGGCCGCTCTCCTTCGGATCGAGCGCATCGCGCAGGCCATCGCCGAGCAAATTGAAGCCGAGGCTGACGATCAGGATGGCGATACCCGGCATGGCCGCAACCCACCACTGGTCGAGAATGAAGCGGCGGCCCGAGGCGATCATCGCACCCCATTCCGGCAGCGGCGGCTGGGCGCCGAGGCCGAGGAAGCCGAGACCGGCAGCCGTCAGGATGATGCCGGCCATATCGAGCGTCACGCGCACGATCAGCGACGAAATGCAGAGCGGCATGACATGGCGGATGATGATGCGGATAGGCGAGGCGCCCATCAGTTTCACCGCCGAGATATAGTCCGACCGCCGCACCGTCAGCGTTTCGGCGCGGGCGATACGAGCATAGGGCGGCCAGGAGGTGATGGCGATCGCGATGACGGCGTTCTGAATACCCGGACCGAGTGCGGCGACGAAAGCAAGCGCCAGAACCAGCTTCGGGAAGGCCAGAAAGATATCGGTGATGCGCATCAGCGTCGCATCAACCCAGCCGCCGGCATAGCCGGAAACCGTACCGACGATCAGCCCGATCGGCGCGGAGATGATGGCGACGAGAACGACGACGAAGAGCGTGAGCCGCGAGCCGTAGATCAGGCGCGAATAGATATCACGACCCTGATCGTCGGTACCGAGCAGATAGCCCTCACTGCCGGGCGGCAGCAACCGCGCATTCTTGAGATCGCCGATAACGGGCGAATGTGTCGCCAGCAGATCGGCGAAGGCGGCGACGAACAGCAGGGCGATGATGATCGCCAGGCCGACGACGGCAAGCCTGTTCGCCGTAAACTGGCGCCAGGTGACATAGGCACGCCCGAGACGCGCCTGCATGCGCGATTGCGGACGATCGGAAAGCAGCCACTCGCGGCGGCTCATGGGACGTGTCTGGTTGACCGGAACCGTCATCGGCTTCGCGTCCTTGGATCGAGTGTCCGGTAGAGAAGGTCGGACAGAAGGTTGATGCCGATGAAGACCGTGCCGATGACGATCGTGCCGCCAAGTACGGCGTTCATATCGGCGCTCTGCAGCGAATTGGTGATGTAGAGGCCGATGCCGGGCCAGGAGAACACCGTCTCCGTCAGCACCGAGCCCTCCAGCAGACCGGCATAGGAAAGCGCGATCACGGTCACCAGCGGCACCGCCGCGTTGCGCAGCGCATGGCCCCAGATCACCCGCGTTTCCGACAGGCCCTTGGCGCGCGCCGCGACAATATATTCCTGGCTGAGCTCGTTCAGCATAAAGCTGCGCGTCATGCGGCTGATATAGGCGAGCGAGAAATATCCAAGCAGCGATGCCGGCAGGATGATGTGGCGGAAGACATCATAGAAGACGTCCCACTGCCCCTGCCAGGCGCTGTCGAGCAGATAGAAGCCGGTGATCGGCGTGAACGTATATTCGAAGACGATATCGATACGGCCCGGGAAGGCCACCCAGCGCAGCTTGGCATAGAAGATGACCAGCGAAATCAGCGCCAGCCAGAAGATCGGCACCGAATAGCCGACAAGGCCGATGACACGCACCACCTGGTCGGCGAGGCTGCCGCGGCGGACGGCGGCAAGCACGCCGAGCGGAATACCGATGACGGCGCCGATGATCGTGCCGCAGGTGGCGAGCTCGATGGTCGCCGGGAAAGCACGGCGGATATCGGTCATGACAGGGTTCGTGGTCAGGACCGAATTGCCGAAATCGCCCGACAGGATGCCCTTGAGATAGATGTAGAACTGCTCGTAGAGCGGCAGGTCGAAGCCCATCTCGCGGCGCACGCGCTCGACGACATGGGTTGGCGCCCGGTCGCCGAGAATGGCGAGAACCGGATCGATCGGCACGACACGGCCGATGAAGAAGGTGACGGCCAGCAGGCCGAGATAGGTGGTGACCGCAGCGATCAGGAAACGCCCGATCGCCTTGGCAAGCGGCATTGCGCGGCCCTTCGCGGGCCGCGCCTCCGTCTTGGTTTCGGTAATGCTCAACGAACCAATCCTACCGGACTATTCCTTGGCAATCGGACCGACATAGTTGGTGTCGAAGCTCGGGCCGAGCTTGAAGTCCTTCAGGCTCTTGCGATAGCCGGCCACTTCGATCTGCTGGAAGATGAAGACGAAGGGGCTGTTTTCCAGGTACTTCTTCTGAATGTCCTGGTACATGGCAGCGCGCTTGGCGCCGTCACGCTCAAGCAGGGCGGCCTTGGCTTCCTTGTCGAGCTCGGGCGCCTCGAACGTGTTGCGCCAGGCGAGCGTCTTGTTGGTGCCGGCGTCGGAATTATCCGGGTTCGCCGTGAAGGTATCGGCGTTGGAGTTCGGGTCGAAATAGTCCGAGCCCCACTGGCCGATATACATGTCGTGCGTGCGGGCGCGATATTTGGTCAGCGTCTGCTTGCCATCGCCTGGGATGATCTCCAGCTTCACGCCGGCCTGCGCCAGCGTCTGCTGCATGGATTCGGCGATACCGGTGACCGGCTGCGTGTTGCGCACATCCATAGTGACCGAGAAGCCGTCCTTGAGACCTGCCTTGGCGAGCAGTTCCTTCGCCTTGGCGACGTCGAGCTTGAAGGGGTTATCATCGAGAGCGCCGAGCTGGCCCTTCGGCAGGAAGGTCTGATGGACTTCGCCGATGCCCTTGATCAGCGTCGCGCCGATCGCGTCGTAATCGACGAGATATTTGAAGGCCTGCTGAACTTCAGGCTTCTTCAGGTTCTCGTTCTTCAGGTTGAGGCTGACGTAATAGATCGTGCTCTTCGGCGCGTCGGTCGTTGCCAGATCGGCATTCTTCGAGACGGCATCGAGATCACCCGGCTCGAGGTTGCGGGCGATATCGATATCGCCGGCCTCAAGCGCCAGGCGCTGCGCCGAGCTTTCCTTCATGTAGCGGTAGATGACACGGTTCAGCTTCGGCTTGTCGCCGTAATAGTTGTCGTTGCGCTCCATGACGACGACTTCGTTGGCGCGCCATTCGCGCAGCTTGAAGGCACCCGAGCCAGCATAGCCGGTCTTCAGCCATTCATTGCCGAAGTCGTTGTCATACTTGTGGTCCGCGTCGACGGTCACAGGCTTCACATGGTCCAGGACCAGCTTCTTGTCGACCACCGAGGCGACGGTCGCCGTCAGGCAGTTCAGCACGAAGCTCGGCGCGTAGGGCTTGTCGACGGTGAAGACGAAGGTGTTCGGATCGGCAGCCTTTGCCTTTTCGGTGACGTTGTCGCCGGTCAGGCCGAATTGGGTGAGAATGAAGGCCGGGCTCTTGTCGAGCTTGACGGCGCGTTCGAACGACCAGGCAACGTCTTCGGCGGTGACGGGATTGCCGGAAGCGAACTTCAGGCCCGGCTTCAGCTTGAACGTATAGGTCAGGCCGTCGTCGGAAACGGTCCAGCTTTCGGCGAGATCGCCCTTCACCTTCGAGGTGTCGGCCATGTCGAGGCGAACCAGCAGGCTGTAAGTGTTGCTGGTCACTTCGGCGGTCGAAAGCTCGAATGCTTCGCCCGGATCCATGGTGATGATGTCGTCGATGGCGAAGCCTTCGACCAGCGTATCCTTCGGCGTTTCAGCGAAGGCCGCGGGTGCGGCCATCATGAGAAGCGAGAGTGCGGCACCGGCGGAAAGTGCGCGGAAGCTGCGGTTGATTTTGGTAATCATCATTGGTTCTGTTCCCCTGTTTTTGATTGATTACAAAGCAGTTTTCAGGCCTTAGACGTCCTTCTCCCTCCACGCCGAAGCCAGGATTCTCAGCCAGTTCTCGCTGGCAAGTTTTTTGAGATCGCTGTCACCATATCCACTGTCCCGGAGAGCGGCAATCAGCTTCTGGTTGCCTGCAGCATCGCCGATTTCGTCGGGAATCGTCGCCCCGTCGAAGTCGGATCCGAGCGCGACGCAATCGATGCCGACGCGATCGACGAGGTGGTTGACGTGGCGGATCATGTCGGAAAGCGGCGTTTCGCCATCCGAGCGCCCGTCGGCGCGCAGCATCGCCGTCGCATAGTTCAGGCCGACCAGCCCGTTGCATTCCTTGATCGCATCGAGCTGCTTGTCGGTGAGGTTTCGTGCCACCGGTGTCAGTGCGTGCGCGTTGGAATGGGTGGCGACCAGCGGCTGATCGCTGGTCTTGGCGACATCCCAGAAACCCTTCTCGGTGATGTGCGACAGGTCAATCATAATGCCGAGGCGATTGCATTCGCGCACCAGCTCGAAACCAGCATCCGTCAAACCGGGCGCGGTATCGGGGTTTTTCGGGAATGCGAAGGGGACGCCATGCCCGAAGACATTGTGGCGGCTCCATACGGGACCGAGCGAGCGAAGACCCGCAGCATGGAAAACCTCAAGCGCCGCCAGATCGGCACCGATCGCCTCGCAGCCTTCCATATGCATGACGGCGGCAAAGATGCCCTCGGCCATGGCCTTGCGGATATCCTTAACGCTGCGGCAGAGGCGCCATGCACCGGCAGCATCCAGCCGAAGCGCGATCGCCGCCATCTCGGTGGCAATGCCAAGCGAGGGAAGACGGTCGAGAGGCGCTGCAAGCGGCGTCTCGTAATGGCCGTTCTCGTCGGGGTCGGCGAAGACGAGATCGCCGGAGGGAATGTAGATGGCGCAGAGACCGCCGGCCAGACCGCCCTTGCGGGCACGCGGCGCATCGATATGGCCTTGCGTCGTTCCGTTCAGAAATTCGGCAACCGGATCGGCGCCATCCCTTTCATGTGTCCAAAGCCTGAGGAGAACGTCGTTGTGGCCATCGAATACGAGCTGCATCTGTCTTCCTGCTCTACCCTTCCGGGCAAATATCAAGCGACAACAATAGAAAGGCTGGAAAAATAGACCAGCCCCTTTTTTAGAAATTTGCGGCAGTGCCGAAACAGGCCGCAAACATGAAAACGGGGCCTTGCGGCCCCGTCATTTTTTCACGTTTCAGTGCTTGGCGCGTTTCTTCTGCCTGTAGACGTCGACGACGACGGCAGCGACGATGATCACGCCCTTGACGATCTCCTGATAGTAGGCGTCCACCCTGAGGAAGGTGAAGCCCGAGGTCATGACGCCAAGGATGATCGTGCCGATGACAGTACCGGTGATGCGTCCCACGCCGCCCGTCAACGACGTGCCGCCGATGACAGCCGCGGCGATCGCATCGAGCTCATACATCACACCCATGCCTGCCTGCGCCGTCTGTGCGCGGGCTGCGGTGACGACACCGGCGAGACCCGCCAGAAGACCGGCGATCGCATAGACCTTGATGAGGTGCGCCTCGATATTGATACCCGAGACACGCGCCGCCTGCATGTTGGCGCCGATCGCATAGGTGAACTTGCCATAGCGGGTGTAGCGCAGGGCGATGTGGAAGATCAGCGCGACGACGAGGAAGACGATGACAGGCCAGATGCCGGTGCCGATGAAATTGAACTGGTCGGTCAGGCCGGAAACCGGCTGCCCCTTGGTGTACCACTTCGAGATACCGCGCGCCGAGACCATCATGCCGAGCGTGGCGATGAAGGGCGGGATCTTCGTCTTGGCGATCAGCTGGCCGTTGATATAGCCGGCCAGAAGGCCGATCAGCAGGCCGATGCCAATCGGCACGAAGAACGGCATGTCGGTCAGACCAGGATAGAGCGCGCGCGGCCAGGTGGAGGCCTGGGCAAAACTCGCCGCGATCATCGCCGTCATGCCGACCACCGAACCCGACGAGAGATCGATACCGCCGGTGATGATGACCTGCGTCACACCCACCGAGATGATACCGATGACCGACACCTGCAGGATCATGATCGTCAAGCGCTGCGGGTTCATCAGGAAGCTCTGTCCGATGAAGATCCAGCCGAGGATTTCATAGACGAGCGCGATGCCGATCAGCACTAGGAAGATGCTGAGTTCCGGCGGTATCCGGCGGCGGCGCGCCCGTGTCACGAGCGGGGCCTGGCCCTCGGCTGCCTCTGTGTTCATGTCAAACCTCCCTTTGATGGTTGGAGCGGCGGCGCGATCACTGCGCGGCAAGCTCCATCACCTTCACCTGTGTTGCTTCGTCGCGATTGAGGAATCCGGTCACACGGCCTTCATGCATGACCATAACGCGATCGCTCATGCCGAGCACCTCGGGCATTTCCGATGATATCATGATCACCGCCACGCCGGTGCGCGCCATTTCCGTGACCAGCCGGTGGATTTCCGCCTTGGCGCCGACGTCGATACCGCGCGTCGGTTCGTCTAGAATGAGGATCTTCGGGTTGGTCAGCAGCCAGCGGCCGATCAGCACCTTCTGCTGATTACCGCCCGAAAGGTTTTCGACCCGCTCATTGAGATTGGGCGTCTTCACGCGCAGCTTACGCGCCATCTCCTCACAGGTCGCCTCGATGGCGCGTTCCTGGACGAAACCGCCCTTGACGAACTGGTCGTGCAGCACGGCGATCTGCATGTTCTCGAGCACATCGAGAATGAGCAGACAGCCCGTATCCTTGCGGTCTTCCGTCAGGAATGCCATGCCGTTCTGGATCGCCACGGCCGGGGAACTGATATCCACCTTCTTGCCGAACAGCTCGATCGTGCCCGAACTCGCCGGCGTAACACCGAAGAGCGTTTCGGCGACGTTGGAACGGCCCGAGCCGACAAGACCGGCAACACCGAGAATTTCGCCTGCGCGCACGTCGAAGGAGACATCGTGGAAGACGCGCTTCAAAGTGAGATTCTTGACCGAAAGCACGACGTCGCCGATCGGGACTTCTTCCTTCGGGAACATCTGGGTGATCTCGCGGCCAACCATCATACGAATGATGTCGTCGCGCGTCACATCGGTCGATGCATGCGTGCCGATATACTTGCCGTCGCGGAACACCGAGAATTCGTCGGCGATCTCGAAGAGCTCGTTCATCTTGTGGGTGATGTAGACGATACCGATGCCCTGGGCGCGCAGATCGCGAATGATCTGGAAGAGATGCGCAACCTCACGCTCGGTCAGCGCCGATGTCGGCTCGTCCATGATCAGGACATCTGAATTGTAGGAAACCGCCTTGGCGATCTCGACCATCTGCCGGCTGGCGACGGACAGGTGGCGAACTTCGATCTCGGGATCGAGGTCGATATTCAGCCGCTTGAAAAGATCTTCGGTCAGCCGGTACATTTCGCGATGATCGACGAAACCGAGCCGGTTCTTCGGCTCGCGGCGGATCCAGATATTTTCGGCAACTGTCATGAACGGCATCAGGTTCAGTTCCTGATGGATCATGGCGATACCGTTTTCCAGCGCGTCGAGCGGCGACTTGAGCTGGATCTCGATACCCTTCAGCCGCACCTCGCCCTTATCGGGCGTGTAGATGCCGGCAAGGATCTTCATAAGGGTGGATTTACCGGCGCCGTTCTCGCCCATCAGCGCATGGACGGAGCCACGCTTCAGACGGAACTGGACATCATCAAGCGCCACGACGCCTGGAAATTCCTTGCGCACACCTTCGGCGCTCAGCAGGTATTCCGCATTCGGAACGGCCCCGCTGGCGCGCACGGCAGCCATGGTGGACGGGCTCACAGCCATCTTCATTTCTCCGGATACGGCAGAGGAGTTGGATGCGGGCGAGCGCCCGCATCCGCGACGACAGTCACCTTAGTTCTTGGTGACGAAGTCCTTGACGTTTTCAGGAGTTACGAGCTGGAAGGGGATGTAGACCTTCTTGTCGATCTTTTCGCCCTTGGCGAGCTTCAGAGCCGCGTCGAGCGAGCCCTTGCCCTGACCGGCGGCGTCCTGGAACACGGTCACGTCGAGATCGCCTGCCTGCATCGCAGCCAGTGCGTCCTGCGTGGCATCAACGCCACCGATCACGTAGTCCTTCATGTCCTTGCCGGCGGCCTTGAGAGCCTGGATCGCGCCGATCGCCATTTCGTCGTTGTTGGAGATGACGGCGTTGAACTCGAGACCGCTGGACAGCCAGTTGCTGACGAGGTCGGAGCCCTGGGTACGATCCCAGTTTGCCGTCTGCTCTTCGACGATTTCAATGCCCTTGCATTCGTCGGTCTTCACGACGTCATGAACGTCCTGGGTACGCATGCGGGCAGCCTGGTTCGAGAGCTCGCCCATGATGACCACGGCCTTGCCCTTGCCACCGAGAAGACGGCAGACTTCCTTGGTTTCCAGCGTGCCGGATTCCTGTTCGTTGGAAGCAACAAAGGCCTGGTTGTCAGGCAGCGTATCGATGTTCACAGGCTGGCGGTTGACGTAAACAAGCGGGATACCAGCATCGGCAGCGAGCTTCGACATGGCAGCCGTCGCATCGGTATCGACAGGGTTGACGATGATCGCATCGACCTTGGAAGCGATGAAGTTCTGGATCTGGCTCTGCTGCTTGGCGACGTCGTTCTGCGCGTCTTCGACCTGCAGCGTCACGCCGCTCAGCGTCTTCGAGTAGTCAACCATGCCGTTGCGAAGAACGGTCAGGAAGTTGTCGTCGAACTTTGCCATCGACACGCCGACATTTGCAGCGTGAGCGGCCGTCGACATGACAAGCGCCATAGCGGTGCCCAGGATAAACTTTTTCATTTTATTTCCTCCACAAAGCGGTGTCCGGCAGCACCCTCCTCACGCCGGAACTTCGGGCCCAGCCCAAAAGCCGTAATTCCAATGTACCGCCACTCCCGTGAGGCGGCTCCGTCAAAACGGAACAAACAAACCGTAAAATTTGCCTGACGGAATATTCATTCCATTTTCCGGGCAGGACGTCAACTCTTTTTAAAGCAATGGCGAAAGGACCCTCGCCAAAAAAAGTCTGGCAGCCGCAGCGTGCGACGATGCAATCGTCATGCGGCGCGCCTAGATAAGCGCCTTCAGCGGCCTGCTGAACTCATTGCCCAAAGGAGATTTCAATGTCTGTTTCCATGTACCGGCTGACCGTTCCGGTCTTTCAGCGCGGATTGAAAACGCTTGCCGCCTATCTCGACAAGGCGGAGGCTTACGCGAAGGAAAAAGGGATCGATTCCAGCATCTTGGTGAACGCAAGACTGGCGCCTGACATGCTTTCGCTCGCCGGCCAGTTTCAGCGCGCTACCGATACCGCGAAGTTCGGCATCACCCGCCTGACCTCGACCGAAGCGCCGAAATTCGAAGATAACGAAACGACGGTCGCCGATCTGCGCGAACGCCTCGCCAAGGCCGAAGCCTATCTGGCGACGGTTACGCCTGACATGCTCGATGGCGCTGCAAAGGCAGAAGTCACCCGCCAGATCGGCGGCAAGACGGTAACGCTGAGCGGCGACGAATATCTCGCCACGTTTGTGCTTCCGAACTTCTATTTCCACATCGGCATGGCCCACGCCATCTTGCGCAACCACGGCGCCCCGGTCGGCAAGATGGACTATCTCGGCAATTTCGGCTGAACCCTTCAGGGCCGGTAAGACACCGGCCCTTTTTCCGTCAGTTCGGTATAGGCAAGCGTCTGATCGAGGTGGCGCGCCCTGAGCGACAGCAGCTTCTCCGCATAGGCAAGCCGCGTTCCCGCATGCGCGGGATCGGCGGCAAGGTTCCGCAGCTCCATCGGATCAGCCTTTAGATCGAAGAGCAGCGGCGGCAGCGCCGCGAAATGCACATACTTGAACTGTTCGTCGCGGATGACCGCGAGATTGCACTGATTGGGCCTTAGCCCGAAATGCGCCTCGGCATCACCGCTGGCGATCTCCCGGAAGTCGAATTCCCAGAAGGCCGCATCCCGCCACTGGCCGGCATCCGCACCATCGACAAGCGCGCGCAGCGAACGGCCATCGAGCCCGTTCTGAGCGCTCATGCCAAGCGTTTCGCAAAGCGTCGGGAAGATATCGGCAGCGCTGGTGAACTGGCTGATGGTCGCGCCTTTTTGCCCTGTGCGCGGATCACGGATGACGAGCGGGATGTGATAGCTGCCGTCGAAGAAGCCGCCCTTCCCCAACATCCAGTGGTCGCCCATCATCTCGGCATGGTCGGAGGTGAAGATGACGATCGTGTCATCCCAGATCCCGGCATCCTTCAGCGCCTGCCAGATCCGCCCGAGCTGCGCATCCACCTCGGCAATCATCCCATAGTAGATCGCCCGGATTGCTGCGAAATCATCGGCATCCCAATCGTTGACCAGGCCTTTGGCGCCATGGATGAAGCTACCTTTGCCGCTCCTTGGCATCGCATAGGCGAGATAGGGATGCACCTCCATCTCCGCTGCAGCGGAAGAGGCACGCGCGAAGGCCGGTCCGTCACCGGGCCTGAACATCGCGCCATAGGGCTCCGGCACCGAAAACGGCGGATGCGGGCGGAGAAAAGAGACATGCGCAAACCAGGCATCCTCCTGCTCGCCGAGCCAGCGAATGAATTCACCCGCCAGAAAAGCCGTCTGCGTCTCGTCTTTTGAATAGGCCGGGCTGCCGGCCGATATTTCACCCGCCTGTGCCCCGGCCGGAATATGGATATCGCGGTTCACCGCCCCGGCATGCCCGCGCGACCGGAGCCAGGACAGCCACTGCTTTTCGTGCTCCGGCAACAACTGCCGTGCCGTGAAACCTGGCAGCAGGCCTTCATAGCTCGTCAGATGCGGATCACCGGCATCGAGTGCCCGCGGATCGGGCGCCGTATCGGTATAGCCGAACAGCGTCGGATCATAGCCTGCCCGCCGCGCCATCAGCGCCAGATTGTCGAAACGACGGTCGAGCGGCGACCCGTTCCGGCAGACCCGGTGGTTCATCTGATAGAGGCCGGTATAAAGCGTGGCTCGCGCCGGGGAGCAGGGCGCCGCCCCGGCATAATGGTTGCGAAACAGCACGCCCTCGCCGGCGAGCGCATCGACACCAGGCGTCCGCACAGTGGGATGGCCGACTGCGGAAAGGCAATCACCGCACCATTGATCCGCGGTGATCAGGAGAACGTTCGGACGTCTGCTCAAGGCTGCCTCAGTGCTGATTGGTGCGCGAATGCCAGTTCCAGGCCGAGCTTATGATCTGCGACAGATCATATTGCGGCACCCATCCGAGCACATCGCGCGCCTTGTCGTTATTGGCAACCAGCGTATGCGAATCACCCTCGCGGCGGCCGATATATTCGACCGGGAACGGCCGGTTCGACACATCCTCGATCGCCCCGAGCAACTCCTTCACGGTCGTGCCGGTACCGGTGCCGAGATTGAGCGCCACCGACTCACCGCCGCGCAGCAGATATTCGACCGCGCGCACATGGGCGTCGGCAAGATCCAGCACATGAATATAGTCGCGCACGCAGGTGCCGTCGCGCGTCTCATAGTCGCTGCCGAACACCTTGAAGCCTTGGCGGCGGCCGAGTGCTGCATCGATCGCCAGCGGGATCGCATGCGTTTCCGGATCATGCCACTCGCCGATCCGGCCCTCGAAATCGGCCCCGGCCGCATTGAAATAGCGCAGAATCACCGAGCGCAGGCCCTTATACTGGTCATAATCGGCCAGCGCCTGCTCGACGATATACTTCGTCCGTCCGTAAGGATTGATCGGCACCTGCCGGTGCTGTTCATCGAGCGGCACGCTCTGCGGCAGGCCGTAGGTTGCGCAGGTCGAGGAAAACACGAAGGCATTGATCCCGGCCGCCTGCGCCGCCGACAGCAACGTCAGTGTCCCAACCACATTGTTCTCATAGAAGGCAACGGGATCCTTGACCGATTCGCCGACCTCGATCAGCGCCGCAAAATGCAGGATCGCCGAAGGCTTGTGCTTCGCCAGCACCTCATCGAGCCGCGCCCGGTCCCGGATATCCCCTTCCTCGGCCGGCCCCCATTTGACGAATTCCCGATGACCATTCGAGAAATTGTCGAAAACGACGGGCTTATACCCCTTGTTCGCCAGATCGAGGCACGTATGCGAGCCGATATAGCCGGCTCCGCCGACCACGAGAACAGTTTCACCTGCCATGCACCACCTTTGTTGCCGTATCGGATGACAGGAACCTAGAGGAGATAAACGGCAAGAAAAAGGGGGACTGACCGAGAGATGCTGCAGAGCAGCAAAAGAGGTATAGGAAGGCTTAGCTCGGGTGGCGAGCGCTGTGCCGAAATGTCGGACCCGGCAAGAACTATGCTTGGAAGATGAATGGCGGAGAGGGTGGGATTTGAACCCACGGTACCCTTGCAGGCACGCCGCATTTCGAGTGCGGTACATTCAACCACTCTGCCACCTCTCCGCAGTTCTGGTTGGCGCTGTTGGGCGCGGGCTGTCTCATAGCGATAGAATCACGGACTGGCAAGACGAAATTGAGAAGCTTTTTCATCCTTCTGCCTTGACAGATTTTTGACACTCGTCTATCCCGCGTCCGCAATAGGCGTGGAAAAGTCCGTGCCTTGCCCGCTCCTCGCTCGCGTGGAGCTTCACCGGCAGACAGAGTTTGGGGCATCCGCCCTGAAATCCCTGCTTAACACAGACTGATAAAAAGACGGCCACCTGCATCTTGCGGGGAGAGCTGGATCGAACATGAAAGGATTAAACAATGTTCGCAGTCATCAAGACCGGCGGTAAGCAGTACCGTGTGGCAGCAAACGACGTGCTGACCATCGAGAAGCTTGAAGCATCCGCTGGCGACTCCATTGAATTCACCGAAGTACTCGTCATCGGCGAAGGCGCCGATGCGGCGATCGGCGCACCCTTCGTCAAGGGCGCATCGGTAAAGGCCGAAGTGGTCGAGCAGAACCGTGGCAAGAAGGTCATCGCCTTCAAGAAGCGCCGCCGTCAGAACTCGAAGCGCTCGCGCGGTCATCGCCAGCATCACACGGTTGTCCGTATCACGGACATCCTGGCAGCCAAGTAATCGGTTTCGGGCAACAAGGTTTAAAGGAGAAATCCAATGGCACACAAAAAAGCTGGCGGTTCGTCGCGCAACGGTCGCGACTCTCAGTCTAAGCGCCTTGGCGTGAAGAAGTTCGGCGGCGAAGCCGTCATCGCAGGCAACATTATCGTGCGTCAGCGCGGTACGCAGTGGCATCCGGGCGCCAATGTCGGCCTCGGCAAGGATCACACCATTTTTGCGCTTACGGCAGGCAATGTGGACTACCGAACGAAGGCCAATGGTCGCGTGTACGTATCTGTAATGCCGAAAGCCGAAGCAGCGGAATAAGCCGGTAGCGCTTTAAAACAGCCGGCGTCTCATCGACCCGGCTGAGCGTATCAGGTTCAGTCCAGAAAACAGGGGAGATGGGGCGCCATCTCCCCTTTTTCTTTGTCCATAAGGAGGACTGAACATGCAAGGCGAACTGATCAGGGTCGACCAATCACGGTCAACCCGGGAAGACCAGAGGTCTCCCAAGGAACGGCTGAGGCCGGAGCGGTTAAGGATTGATTGCCCTGTCTTGTTATCGGAACGGCTCGTCATGCGCGCGCCGCACGAGGAAGACATTGACGCCCTTTCCCATCTCGCCAACAACGCCAAAGTCGCCACAATGGTATCGCGCATGCCGCACCCGTATACCGCCAATGATGCCGCTGACTTCGTGCGTCGCACGAAGAATGGCGAGATCGGCAAGTGCGTCTATGCGATTACCAAAGCTGAAAACGGCGCGTTTATCGGTTGCTGCGGTGTCGAGCCGCATGCCGATGGCCGCACCGTCGAGATCGGCTACTGGCTCGGCGAACCCTTTTGGGGTCAAGGCTACACGACGGAAGCGTGCCACGCGCTGGTCGACATGGTTTTCCGCACCAGGGAAAACATCGACCAGATCGATGCCCGTTGCCGGGTGATGAACATCGCCTCGCGGCGGGTCATACAGAAGTGCGGCTTCCAGTTCCAGGGATCCGGCCTTGCCGCATCGCTGGCGCTCGGTTCCAACGTACCCGTCGAATGGTACCGGCTGGATCGGAAGACCTGGATGTCGCTGAGAAGCTGGGGGGCTCTGTCATGAGTGCTGCCCTGCTCGACCGGCCGAAGGTCCAACCGATGACGCCGGGGCCTGCCCCGGTTATCGGCACGGCAAGACTGTCGCTGCGCCCTCACCGGCTGAGCGATGCCGATGCCATGGCGGAAACGCTGTCCGACTTTGCCGTGACGCGCATGCTTTCGCGCGTCCCGGCACCCTATCACCGGCAGGATGCTCTGGACTGGTTGGTTCCGGTCACTTCAGGCGCCCTGCCGGGCTGGAACCTGGCGATCACCAATGGCGACGATGCCCATATCGGCATGGTTTCCGTCGAGCTTCGTCATGGCCGCTGGCACCTCGGCTACTGGCTGAACCGCTACTACTGGCGGCGCGGCTACATGAGCGAGGCTGTCGAAGCCGTTCTGGAGCGGTTCTCGCGCCGGATGCCCGACATGCCTGTTCATTCCGGCGTGTTTGCCGACAATCCGGCATCGCTCCGGCTGCAGGAAAAGCTCGGCTTCCGGATGACCGGCTGCTCGGAGATCTACAGTTTCGCCCGCAACACCATGGTGGCGCATGTCGAAACCGTTCTCCAGCCCGGCGCACTGCAAGCCGCCAGGGCCGCCTGAAACATGAAGGAGACGTCGCGGTTCCGCCGCGGCGTTTCTAGATTTCGATCTCGGCCCAGATGGGGAAGTGATCGGAACCGACAGACCCCGTATCGATATGGGCGCCTCTCAGGCTGCCTGCCAATCCGCCGCTGACGAAACAATAATCGAGATGCATGCGCTTTCCGTGATCTCCAGGATCCATCCAGCTATAGCTTCCCGGATGATAACCATCGAGCGCCGCAAGCGCATCGACCGGCGTGCCGACGCGCGGGGTGCGGCCGTAGTAGCCGTCCCTGGCACCGGCGAAAGCACAATATTCCGGCGATTCCGGCACCATGTTGAAATCGCCCATGACGACGTAATCCTCCGGCAGAGGCAACTCCTCCAGACCGATCTCCGCCGCTCCGCTGACCGACCCGCCTTCAAGGCGAAACGCATTGATCCGCTCGTTGAGATGGCGGATCTGGGCAATGCGCTCGTCGACCCAGACATGGTCGAGATGCACGGAATAGACGCGCAGCGGCCGGCCGGGAATATCGATCAACGCCTCGGTCGCGCCGCGCTGCAGGTTGAGCTTGGAGACCGTGCGGCTGCGCGGCAACAGGATCGCTCGCGTCGACAGGATCGGAAAACGCGACAGGATCATGTTGCCGAACTGGAAGCGCGTGCCACGCGGCGGAAAGCCGCCCTCGCCGGCCGCAACATGCAGATCGCACGGCGCGCCATAGACCCAGAAATAGTCGGGAAAGAAGGCCGCCAGATCGGCCGGCATGTCGGCAAAATCGTTCTTCTCGTAGCCTCGGGTCACCTCCTGCAGGGCGATGACGTCAGCACCCTCGAGGCTCTCCGCAATGCGTCCCAGGTCGTAAATCCCATCAAGACCGAAGCCGTACTGTATGTTATAGCTCGCAAACTTCACGATATTCTTTGACCTCCGCATGAACCGCCTATATCGAAAGCGGCGAATGGGGCGCGTTAATAGCCACCGGTACTGGAAGTAAAATGAAATTTCTCGACGAAGCAAAGGTCTATATCAAGTCTGGAGACGGTGGCGCGGGCAGCGTCTCGTTCCGGCGCGAGAAGTTCATTGAGTTCGGCGGCCCCGATGGCGGCGATGGCGGACGCGGTGGCGATGTCTGGGCCGAGGCTGTCAACGGGCTCAATACCCTGATCGACTTCCGCTATCAGCAGCACTTCAAGGCGCAGATCGGCACGCACGGCATGGGCCGCAACCGGACCGGCGCCAATGGCGGCGACGTCACGCTCAAGGTGCCGGTCGGCACGCAGATTTTCGAAGAAGACCGCGAAACGCTGATCTGCGATCTCACCGAGGAAGGTCAGCGCTTCCGCATTGCAGCCGGCGGCAACGGCGGCTTCGGCAATGCGCATTTCAAGTCTTCGACCAACCAGGCGCCCGATTGGGCCAATCCCGGCCTCGAGGGCGAGGAAAAGACCATCTGGATGCGGCTGAAGCTGATTGCTGACGCCGGTCTCGTCGGTATGCCGAATGCCGGCAAGTCCACCTTCCTGGCCTCGGTCACCCGCGCCCGCCCGAAGATCGCCAACTATCCCTTCACCACGCTGCATCCGAACCTTGGCGTTGCGACCGTGGACGGCCAGGAATTCATTCTCGCCGATATCCCGGGCCTCATCGAGGGCGCCCACGAAGGCGTCGGCATCGGTGACCGCTTCCTCGGCCATGTCGAGCGCACTCGCGTTCTTCTGCATCTTGTTTCCGCACAGGAAGAGAAGGTCGGCAAAGCCTACAAGACCGTCCGCCACGAGCTCGAAGCCTATGGTGAGGAACTCGGCGAAAAGGTCGAGATTGTCGCGCTGTCGCAGATCGACGTGCTTGACGACGAAACGCTGAAGAAGAAGACCAAGGAACTTGCCAAGGCCTGCGGCCGCACCCCGTTCCAGATTTCGGCAGCGACCGGCAAGGGCATGACCGAGGTGCTGCGTGCTTTGCGCGAGATCATCACCGAGGCCAATGCCGGCTCGTCTGAAAAGATCGCCAAGACGCCGAAGCTTCGTCACCGCGATATGGCATCCGATGAAGAAGGCGAAGTGGATGACAACGCGTAAGCCGCTCGACCGCTATCGCCGCATCGTCATCAAGATCGGCTCTGCACTGCTCGTCGATCGCAAGACGGGCCTGAAGAAGGCTTGGCTCGATGCCTTGTGCGCCGACATCGCAGCGCTGAAGGCCAAGGGCACCGATGTTCTCGTGGTTTCCTCCGGTGCTATCGCCCTCGGCCGCTCGGTTCTCGATCTTCCCTCCGGCGCCCTGAAGCTGGAAGAAAGCCAGGCTGCCGCCGCCGTCGGCCAGATTTCGCTGGCGCGCGCCTGGTCGGAAAGCCTGTCGCGCGACGAAATCGTCGCCGGGCAGATCCTGCTGACACTCGGCGATACCGAAGAGCGCCGCCGCTATCTCAACGCCCGCGCCACCATCAACCAGCTCTTGAAGATCGGCGCCGTGCCGATCATCAACGAAAATGACACGGTTGCCACCAGCGAAATCCGCTATGGCGACAATGATCGCCTAGCCGCACGCGTCGCGACAATGACCGGCGCCGACCTGCTGATCCTGCTTTCGGATATCGACGGCCTCTATACCGCCCCGCCGCATCTCGACCCGGATGCAAAATTCCTGGAGACGATCGCCGAAATCACCCCCGAGATCGAAGCCATGGCCGGTGGCGCCGCCTCCGAGCTGTCGCGCGGGGGCATGCGCACCAAGATCGACGCTGGCAAGATCGCGACGACCTCCGGCTGCGCCATGATCATTGCCTCGGGCAAGACGGATAGCCCGCTATCAGCCATCGCCAATGGCGCCCGCTCTTCCTGGTTTGCGCCATCTGGAACGCCCGTGACCGCCCGCAAGACCTGGATTGCCGGTCAGCTGCAGCCTGCGGGCGAGCTCCATATCGACGAGGGCGCGATGACGGCGCTCGGCGCCGGCAAGAGCCTGCTTCCCGCAGGCGTGCGCAAGATCAACGGCGTCTTCAGCCGCGGCGACACGGTTGCAATCATCGGCCCCTCGGGCCGCGAGATTGCCCGTGGTCTTGCGAGCTACGACGCCGACGAGGCCCGCCAGATCGCCGGCCGCAAGTCCGCGGAGATCGAGAAGATTCTCGGTTATCCCGGCCGTGCCGCGATGATCCACCGTGACGACATGGTGATGACGGCGCAGATAAGTTCGAAATCGGAAAGGCAGAGGAAGGACGCAAGCTATGCTTGATACCGTTGTGCAGGGCCCTGACATTGATGTGCTGATGAACGACATCGGCCGCAAGGCAAAGGCTGCAGCACGACCGTTGGGCTTTGCCTCCACCGAAAGCAAGAACAAGGCGCTGAACGCCATGGCCGATGCGATCCTGCGCAACAAGGCGCATATCCTCGCCGAAAACGCCAAGGACCTGAAAGATGTCGAAGGCGGCAGCCTGCTGGCTTCCTTCATCGACCGCCTGACGCTGAACGACAAGCGCGTCGCCGAAATGGCCGAGGGCATCCGCACGATTGCCGCGCTCAAGGATCCGGTCGGCGAAGTCATCGCCGCCTGGGACAGGCCGAATGGCCTGAAGATCCAGCGCACCCGCACGCCGCTCGGCGTCATCGGCGTCATCTTCGAAAGCCGCCCGAACGTGACGGCAGATGCCGGCGCGCTGTGCCTGAAGGCCGGCAATGCGGTAATCCTGCGCTGCGGCTCGGATTCGCGCCGTTCCTCGCAAGCGATCCATGCCTGCCTGGTCGAGGGTTTGAAGGAAGCCGGCCTGCCAGAGCATGCGATCCAGCTGGTTCCCGTCACCGACCGTGCCGCCGTCGGTGCTATGCTACGCGGCCTTGAAGGCGCGATCGACGTCATCGTGCCGCGTGGCGGCAAGAGCCTTGTCGCCCGCGTACAGAACGAAGCCCGCGTCCCGGTCTTCGCCCATCTCGAAGGCCTCTGCCATATCTATGTCGACAAGTCTGCCGATCTCGGCATGGCCAAGGAGATCATCGTCAACGCCAAGATGCGCCGCACCGGCGTCTGCGGCGCTGTCGAGACACTGCTGGTCGACCGCGCGGTCGCTGAAACGCATCTGAAGCCGCTTCTCGATGGACTTGCTGCCGCCGGCTGCGAAATCCGTGGCTCTGCCGATGTCCTCAACGCCGCTCCGGGCATCAAGCCTGCGACCGAGGAAGACTGGTCGACGGAGTATCTCGATGCCGTCATTTCAGTTGCGCTTGTCGATGGTATCTCCGGCGCGATCAAGCACATCCAGACCTATTCGTCGAACCATACCGAAGCCGTGATCGCCGAGGATCCTGCCGTCGTTGAGCGCTTCTTCACCGAGATCGACTCGGCCATCCTGCTGCATAACGCCTCGACCCAATTCGCCGATGGCGGTGAGTTCGGCATGGGGGCGGAAATCGGCATCGCCACCGGCAAGATGCACGCCCGCGGCCCAGTCGGCGTCGAGCAGCTCACCTCCTTCAAATACCGCGTTCGCGGTACCGGACAGACGCGGCCCTGACGTGATCCCAGAAGAGATCGACCGGCGCTATCTTCGCATGCCGCACACCGAGCGCGGCATGGTCGTCGGTCTTTTCGGCGGGTCGTTCAACCCGCCGCACCAGGGCCACGCGCTGGTGGCCGAGATCGCCATCCGCCGCCTGGGCCTCGATCAGCTCTGGTGGATGGTGACACCCGGCAATCCGCTGAAGAGCCGCAATCATCTGGCGCCGCTCGCCGAGCGCATCGCGCTCAGCGAGACGATCGCCACCGATCCGCATATCAAGGTCACGGCCTTCGAGCAGTCGATCGGCATCAGCTACACGGCCAATACGCTGGCGCGCGTAAAGGCGCGCAATCCGCATGTCCATTTCGTCTGGATCATGGGCGCCGACAGTCTGGAAACCTTCCACAAATGGCAGAAGTGGCAGGATATCGCCCGCACCTTCCCGATCGCCGTGATCGACCGGCCCGGCTCGACGCTCTCCTATCTTTCTTCGAAAATGGCCAAGACCTTCGCCTTTGCGCGTATCGATGAGGATGATGCAAGGGCGCTCTGGAAGAAGCCGGCGCCCGCCTGGACCTTCATCCACGGACCGCGCTCTGCCTTGAGCTCGACGGCAATCCGCAAGGCTGCCGAATAAACGAATTCTGGAAGTGTGGAGAAATGAAAAGCCCGACGGGGGAGGATCCGTCGGGCTTCATAAACTTGATCGACAACTGGGAGGAGGAGTGTTGCCGATCCATATCGAACGGCCTGGGAGGAGGAGTGGCCGTTTCGATGAGTATGTTTTACCATAATCGATCGAAACGTGAAGATCGCATATCGCATTGCAGCAATGCATCATGCGCAAGGCTAGGCTAAATACTTCGCATGATGATGCTGCTTTTTGCGGCAATCCGAACGGGCTATCGGTAGACCCGTTCCGAAAAGGCGCTCATTCCTGACCGGATCATCAATTCATAGACCATTCGCCTGCTGATTGGATTGTGGAGCCTTGCAACTTTGGACCCCAGGAATTCCGTTTCGACATGGTCGAAGGCAGTCAGGTCCGGCGCCTTGGCGATGACATCGTAATAGAACTGGTGATGGTCGCGGCGGCAGACATAGGTCTTGTACTTGGTCATGCAGAAGGCCGAGAACTCCGCGCCATTCTCGCGCAGGAAGTCGGCGACCCCGACCGTGACCTCCGGCCATGCCGGATTGAAGGTGTCGTCGAAGGCGATCACGCCATGCGGCGCCAGGCAATCCTTCGCCAGCTGGCTGTCGGCCACGACATGCGGCAGCATATGCCCGCCATCGATGCTGAAGAATCGGATTTCGCTCGCCTTGGCCCTGATCTCATCGGCTGAAAGCCGCGTGCTATCGCCCTTGATGACCAGCTCCTCATCGACAGCAAGTCCGAGACGCCGGCCATTCTCTAGGAAACGGCCATATTGCGGCGAGGCGCCGTCATCGGTCTGGCCGAGATCGAAGAGATCGATCGCCACGACCTTCTGCTCCGGACCGCAGATTTTACGGAAGAGGTAATATGAGCGCCCGTAGAACACGCCGATCTCGGCAATGCCGCCGGCAAGGCTCTTGCTATTTTGACTTTGCAACAACGAGAGGAACACCAGTGCATCCGGGGGATCAATGTATCCCTCGATCGTCTGCAAGTCATGAAAGATGAATTTCCGTGTCGTCGAGTTCATCAAAACTGCTGATCCTCTATGCCTGTTAATTCCATAGCGATTCCTGCATATTTCTACCGTCATTAAACAGCAGATAAAACAGTTTCGGCAAGATCAACCCGAAGATGACTCTATTTTACTTTGTTCTCCAAGGGATTCCGGCAGAATAGATGCAATCATCGCGAGAAAAATGTCGCGATTGCTTCGTCATTTGTGGCAATACTTGGGCAGATAATCTATAGCGCTTCCGCAATATGTCCTGCCAAATATATCGCTAGCAAAGCAGCAACAGATCGATATATTCCCTTCGATATTTCGAACTGGGGAGTGAATGACATGCAAAACCGCCGCCATTGGATGAAACTGGCTATTGCCGCGATTTCGGCAGGCTTTATCGGCCTCGGCACCCTACCGCAGCCGGCCGCAGCCGCCGAGAAGGTCACCGTTTTTGCCGCAGCCAGCCTCAAGGATGCGCTCGACGCCGCCAATGCGGCCTGGGCAAAGGAGAGCGGCAAGGAAGCCGTCGTTTCCTACGCAGCAAGTGGCGCGCTGGCAAAGCAGATCGAGAATGCTGCACCGGCTGATGTCTTCATCTCCGCCGACCTCAACTGGATGGACTATGTCGCCGGCAAGAAGCTGATCAAGGACGACACGCGCTCCAACCTGCTCGGCAACCGCCTGGTTCTGGTCGCCGCCAAGGACAAGGCCAAGCCTGTCGACATCAAGCAGGGCTTCGATCTTGCCGGTCTGATCGGCGACGGCAAGCTTGCCATGGGCGAGCCGAAGTCTGTCCCGGCAGGCAAATACGGCCAGACCGCGCTCGACAAGCTCGGCATCTGGAAGGCCGTGGAGCCGAAGGCAGCCTTTGCCGAAAGCGTCCGCGCCGCGCTGGCCCTCGTTTCCCGCGGCGAAGCGCCCTACGGCATCGTCTATCAGACCGACGCGGCTGCCGATAAGGGCGTTGCGATCGTCGGCACCTTCCCGGCCGATTCCCATCCGCCGATCATCTACCCGGCCGCCCTTCTCGCCGAGAGCAAGAATGCCGATGCGGCTGCCTATCTCGATTTCCTGAAGTCCGACAAGGCAGCTCCGTTCTTCACGGCGCAGGGCTTCACGATCCTGAAGTGATCGAACTGAAATGATTGCGGAATTTCATTCTGCAGCTTAGCGTGAAGGCTCGCACATCAGCGAGCCTTCTATCTTTTTGGAGAACAGCGATCTTGGATGCCCTTGGCCTCAGCGCCGAAGAGTGGACCGCCATCATGCTGAGCCTGCGCGTCTCCGCCGTGGCCATGGTGGCTAGCCTGCCATTCGGCATTGGCGCCGCCCTGCTGCTCGCCCGCGGACGCTTCTATGGCAAGTCGTTGCTGAACGGCATCATCCATTTGCCGCTTATTCTTCCTCCTGTCGTCACCGGCTTCCTGCTGCTCGTCCTGTTTGGCCGCCGTGGGCCGATCGGCAGCCTGCTTGACCAGTATCTCGGCATCGTCTTCTCCTTCCGCTGGACGGGCGCGGCGCTTGCCTGCGCCGTCATGGGCTTTCCGCTGATGGTCCGCAGCATCCGCCTGTCGATCGAGGCCGTCGACCGCAAGCTTGAGGAAGCTGCGGGAACACTGGGCGCCAGCCCGCTCTGGGTCTTCCTCACCGTCACTCTGCCGCTAACGCTTCCGGGCATCATCGCCGGCATGATCCTCTCCTTCGCAAAGGCCATGGGCGAATTCGGCGCGACCATCACCTTCGTCTCCAACATCCCGGGCGAAACGCAGACGCTGTCGGCCGCCATCTACACCTTCACCCAGGTACCGGGGGGGGACGCCGGCGCCTTCAGGCTGACGATGGTGGCAGTCGTCATTTCGATGGCGGCCCTGCTGGCCTCCGAATTCATGGCCTATCTCGCCGGCCGGAGGATCGATCCGGAATGACGCTGACCGTCGAAGCCAGACATCGCCTCGGGTCCTTTCGCCTCGACGGCGCCTTCACGTCCGAAAGCGGCGTCACCGCCTTGTTCGGCCGCTCCGGTTCGGGCAAGACCTCGATGATCCGCATCATCGCCGGATTGACCCGGCCCGAAGAGGGCAGGGTGCTGCTCGACGGAGAACCACTGACCGACACCGCAAAGGGCATTTTCGTCCCCCGCCATCGCCGCCGCTTTGGCTACGTTTTCCAGGAAGCGCGCCTTTTTCCGCACCTGAGCGTTCGCAGCAACCTGACCTACGGCCGGTGGTTCGCGCCGAAGACGGGCGGGGCCGGTGATTTCGACCGGGTGATTGACATGCTCGGTATCGAGCCATTGCTTGGCCGCAGCCCGGCGAAGCTTTCTGGCGGCGAAAGACAACGCGTTGCCATCGGCCGGGCCCTGCTTTCGTCCCCGCGCCTGCTATTGATGGATGAGCCGCTGGCCGCGCTCGACGACGCGCGCAAGGCCGAAATCCTGCCCTATCTCGAACGGCTGCGTGACGAGACCCAGATCCCGATCGTCTATGTCAGCCATTCCATCGCCGAAGTGGCACGCCTCGCAAGTCAGGTCGTCGTCATGCGCGACGGCAGGGTTGACGCGATCGGCAGTGCCGTCGATGTCTTGAGCAAGCCATCGACGGAAGAGGGGCGGCGCGAGGCCGGCGCATTGCTGGAAGGAACGGTCGAAAGCGTCGATACCATCCACCGGCTCGCCACCGTGGCGCTGAAAACCGCGCAGCTGCAGCTCCCCGGAACGGCGGTCCAGCCCGGCAAGCGCGTGCGCATCCTCATCCCGGCCCGTGACGTCATGCTCGCGACCCAAAAGCCGGAGGGCCTCAGCGCCCTCAACATCCTCAAAGGCAGCATCCGCGATCTGGCGCCGGCCGACGACGGAACGGTCGAGATCCAGGTGGATTGTGGTGGCGATATCGTGCTGTCGCGCATCACTGCACTCTCTGTCGAGAGACTGGCATTGGCGCCGGGCAAGCCCGTCTACGCCATCATAAAGACGGTGGCGCTGCAGCCGTGATCAGCGCTGCCCGCTATCGGCAGGGCTGCGGTTGTCTTCGAGCCAGGCGAGCTCGCTGGCAAGGGTCGTGCGCACTGTCGCTTCCATCCGGCGGAAGCAGGCGAGCAGCTCCTCACCGAACGGCGTCAACGCCGCGCCGCCACCCTTCTGGCCACCCCGCTGCGATTCGACGACCGGCTGCTTGAACATCCGATTCATGTCGCTGACCAGCAGCCAGGCGCGGCGATAGGACATGTCCATCGCCCTGCCCGCCGCCGAAATCGATCCTGTTTCGCGAATATGCTCGAGGAGTTCCATCTTGCCGCGGCCGAGGCGATCCTCGTGCGGGAAGCTGATACGGAGCACCGGAATGAGATTGTTCTTGGCGAGCTTGGGCATGTAATCCGCATTTTCTAAAACAATGGCGGCACTTTACGCCGGGCCTTTGCCGCTGTACACCGCCGCCATCGACTGCGGCCTGTCATAATTGTTGATCGCCAGCGCAAGTCTTCGCGCTACGAAACCGGGCCTGTGTCTTGAAAGATTAATGGTTTGATGCCTATCTTAACTATGATTTGGACGATCCAAATCAGTTGATGTGCATGTCTGTTATTCCAGGAAAGGGAAAGCACTGACAACAGTACACGCCAAGGGAAGAACGCTCGCCGTTATCCCGAAGAGCCCGGAACGTGGCGCCGATGCCGCTGCCCGCGCCCTGCAAGCCGTCCTCGCCAGCCTCGAGGACTCGAAAGCTGAAGATATCGCCACCATCGACATTGCTGGGAAATCTGCGCTGGGCGACTACATGGTCGTTGTCTCCGGGCGATCGAACCGCCATGTCATGGCGATTGCCGACCACCTCCTCTCCGATCTGAAGGACGACGGCTTCGGTGCCGCTCGTGTCGAGGGACAGGAAGGTGGCGATTGGATCCTGATCGATACCGGCGATATCATCGTGCACGTTTTCCGCCCCGAAATCCGCGAGTTCTACAACATCGAAAAGATGTGGGCCGCTCCGGATATGGACGAAGAAACGCGCCACTAACAGGCACCCGGCCTTCATCCGGCGCCTGACATGCGGCATGCAGCAAGGCCGGAAACAATGGACACCGGCCTCAGTAGGCCGGTTTTGCGTTCTTGAAGGGCGCTGAACAGGAGCGGATGATATGCGCATAGGCCTTTTTGCCGTGGGGCGGCTCAAATCCGGCCCGGAGAAGGATCTTGCGGCCCGCTATTTCGACCGCTTCGCCAAGGCTGGCCCGGCGGTAGGCCTCGAATTTTCCCGTGTTGCCGAAGTCGCCGAAAGCCGCGCCTCCAATGCCGAGACCCGCAAGCGCGAGGAAGCGGCAATGCTACTGAAGACGCTTCCGGATGGCGGCATCCTCATCCTGCTCGACGAGCGCGGAAAGGCGCTCGACAGCGAGGCCTTCGCAAGCACGCTCGGCACTTACCGCGACAACGGCAAACGCGACCTGACGATCGCGATCGGCGGCGCCGACGGGCTTGATCCCGCTCTCTACGACCGCGCCGACATGACGCTTTGCCTCGGCAAGATGACCTGGCCGCACCAGATCGTCCGCACTCTGATCGCCGAACAGCTCTACCGCGCCGTGACCATCCTCTCCGGCCACCCCTACCACCGGGTCTGAGCCTCACGCAGCCGTGTATTCCGCCGCTGCGATCTTTCTGGTCAAAGCTGCCAAATCAGCTTAGTCTCCGCGCGATTTTGAGAGTTGCCCCGAACACGCATGACACGACGCGCCCGCAAGCGAACGAGCCTGATTTTGCCTCTTCTTGCGGCGGGTCTTACCGCGGCAGCCGTGCCCTCCCTCTTGCCGCTTCCATCGAAAGCGCAGGATGCACCCGCCCAGAGCGGTGATGAGGCCACACCTGCGCCTGTCGCACCACCTGCAACGCCTCAAGCCACAGAAGCGCCGCCGCCGGATCCGGCCGCAGAGCTCGCCAAGAAGCGTGACGAGACTCGCGCCGAGCTCGATGCTCTCTCGAAAACGATCAATCTTTCGTCAGACAAAGTGAACGAGCTTGAGAAGAGCATCGCCGATCTCGACAAGAGCAGCACGACCATTCGCCAGGCGCTGATCGATTCCGCCGCCCGCCGCAAGACACTGGAAAAGCAGATCCTCGACAGCGAGAAGAAGCTCGCCGATCTCGGCGTCAAGGAGGACGGCATTCGCCGCTCACTGCATGATCGCCGCGGCCTGCTCGCCGAGGTGCTGGCAGCACTGCAGCGCATGGGCCGCAACCCGCCGCCGGCGCTTCTGGTAACCCCCGATGACGCACTCGCATCCGTCCGCAGCGCTATTCTGCTCGGCGCCGTCGTGCCAGGAATGCGCAAGGAAACCGATAAGTTAGCTGCTGACCTGACCAATCTCGCCGCCTTGCAGGCAGCCAGCACCAAGGAACGCGCCGACCTGACGGCAACGATGACCAACGGCATCGAGGAAGAGCGGCGCATGGACCTGCTGCTCGCCGAAAACGACAAGCTGAGCCGCAGCAACGCCGCCGAGCTTGAGGCCGAAAAGAAGCATTCTGAGGAGCTCGCCGGCAAGGCGACGACGCTCGAAGGCCTCGTCGCATCGATGGAATCGGAGATCTCTTCCGTGCGCGACGCCGCCGAGGCTGCCCGTCGCGAAGAAGAGAATCGCAAGCTCCTGACCGATGAACAAAGGGCCCAGGCGAAGGCCCTGGCAGACAGCGGTGTGCCCGATAAAAACCGCATTGCGCCCGCATATCCGTTCGGAGAATTGAAGGCGAAGCTGGAGCTGCCCGTGGCGGGCGATATTCTGCGTCAGTTCGGCGATGCCGACGGCACCGGGCACGAGGCCATGGGCATGACGCTGGCGACCAACCCGGATTCGGTGGTCACCGCACCGGCGGACGGACTGGTGGTTTATGCCGGCGCATTCCGCAGCTATGGCCAGATGATCATTCTTGATACGGGCGACGGTTACCACCTGGTTCTATCGGGGATGGACACCATCAGCACCCGCCAGGGCAAGTTCGTTTTCGCCGGTGAACCGCTTGCGGCAATGGGCGCAAAAAGAGTGGCAAGCGCGACAGCATTGGCGCTGGAAACAAATCTTCCAACGCTTTACATTGAATTTCGAAAAGACGGTAAACCGGTCGATTCCCGGCCGTGGTGGACCGCCAAAGACACTGGAAAGGCACGCAATGATTCGTAGGGCTTCTCTTGTTCTGGTCGGCGCATTGATGGGTGCGACCGCGATGAGCGTCATCTATTCGGCAGGCGTGCCCGCCGAGGCGGCGGGAGCATCCACCTACAAGGAGCTCTCGGTATTCGGTGATGTTTTCGAACGTGTGCGCGCCCAGTACGTGACGCCGCCGGACGAGAACAAGCTCGTCGAAAACGCCATCAACGGCATGCTTTCCTCCCTCGACCCGCATTCCAGCTACATGAATGCCAAGGACGCCGAGGACATGAGCACCCAGACCAAGGGTGAATTCGGCGGCCTCGGCATCGAAGTCACCATGGAAGACGAGCTCGTCAAGGTCATCACCCCGATCGACGACACTCCGGCTGCCAAGGCTGGCGTTCTCGCCGGCGACTACATTTCCGAAATCGACGGCCAGTCGGTCCGCGGCCTGAAGCTGGAAGACGCCGTCGAAAAGATGCGCGGCGCCATCAACACGCCGATCAAGCTGACGCTTATCCGCAAGGGCGCCGACAAGCCGATCGAACTGACGATCGTCCGTGACGTCGTGGCCGTACAGGCCGTGAAGTCTCGCGTCGAGGACGATGTTGGCTACCTGCGCGTCATCTCCTTCACCGAGAAGACCTATCCGGATCTCGAAAAGGCAATCACCAAGATCAAGGCAACCGTTCCGGCCGACAAGCTGAAGGGCTACGTGCTCGACCTGCGCCTCAATCCGGGCGGTCTGCTCGACCAGGCGATCAAGGTTTCTGATGCACTTCTTGAGCGTGGCGAAGTGGTTTCCACCCGCGGCCGCAACCCGGATGAAACCCGCCGCTGGAACGCCGGCCCGGGTGACCTGACCGACGGCAAGCCGGTGATCGTGCTGATCAACGGCGGCTCGGCTTCCGCTTCGGAAATCGTCGCGGGCGCTCTGCAGGATCTGCGCCGCGCAACGGTGCTCGGCACCCGCTCGTTCGGCAAGGGCTCGGTCCAGACGATCATCCCGCTCGGCGAAAACGGCGCCCTGCGCCTGACGACGGCGCTCTATTACACGCCTTCGGGCCGCTCGATCCAGGGCACCGGCATTACGCCTGACATCAAGGTCGACGAGCCGCTTCCGGACGATCTGAAGGGCAAGATGGTGACCGAGGGCGAATCCAGCCTGCGCGGCCACATCAAGGGCCAGAGCGAGACGGACGAAGGCTCCGGCTCTGTTGCCTACGTCCCGCCGGATCCGAAGGACGACGTCCAGCTCAACTATGCGCTGGACCTGCTCCGCGGCAAGAAGACCGATCCGGCCTTCCCGCCGAATCCGGAAAAGGCGGTTTCCGCAAAGTAATTTCGAGATTGTATCAGGCCGGAGTAACATCCGGCCTGATGATTCTGACTGTTTCCCGGTTTGGGGCGGGCGAGGAAATTGGGAACGGATTTGCATGCACCGCTCGGCCAGAAGCGTAAATCTGGCCCGAAGAGGCCGGGCATCCTGCGCATTGGCCGGATCGCCGCCAGCCTTTGCCTGATCGCCATCGGCGGCTTCTCGCTTTACACAGCAATGCGCGACGACGGCCTGCAGAAGCAGCCCGCACCGCCGGTCGCCGGTACAGGCTCTTCCGGCGTACCGACGGATACCGCCCAGACGCCCCCCGCACCAGACAAGCAGCCTGCCAGCGGCATGACACGCTCCGATCCGCATTCAGGCGCCAATGTCGAGACGATGGTGACGGGCGACGGCTCTGTCGTCACCAAGTACAGTCCGCGCCCGCGCGACGGCAATGGTCCGGCGCTGGTCGACGCGACGCAGATCGGCCAGGATCCGCGCATGGCGGCGATGCCGAACGACAAGCTGCTGGAAGACTCTCCCTTCGGACGTCTGCCGATCGTCGGTCCTGATGGACGCCGCCCGATGGACCAGTACGCACGCCCGTGGTCCGGCGCCCGCGGCACCCGCATCGCCATCGTCGTCAGCGGCCTTGGCCTCAGCCAGACGGGCACGCAGCGCGCCATTAAGGAACTGCCGGAAGAGATCACCTTTGCCTTCGCCGCCAGCGGCAACAGCTTGCAGCGCTGGATGCAGGAGGCCCGCCGCGGCGGCCACGAAATCCTGATGCAGGTGCCGCTGGAGCCCTTCGATTATCCGGCAAACGATCCAGGCCCGCAAACGCTGCTGACCTCGAAACCGCCGGCCAAGAATATCGAGAACCTCCACAAGGCGATGGGCGAGATCACCAACTACACCGGCGTCATGAACTATCTCGGCGGCCGCTTCTTGTCGAACCCCGACGCTATGGAGCCGGTGATGCGCGATATCGGCAAGCGCGGGCTGCTCTTCCTCGACGACGGCTCCTCGGCACAGTCGAAGACCGAGGCCGTCGCCAAGGGCACCGAGCTGCCCTATGCCTTCGCCGACCTGCAGCTGGACAACCAGCTCGACGTCAACGCCATCATGCAGAAGCTCGACGAGCTGGAACGGATCGCCAAGCGCAACGGCCAGGCGATCGGCGTCGCCTCGGCTTTCGACGAGAGCATTGACGCCATCTCCAAGTGGAGCGAAGAAGCGTCCATGCGCGGCATCGAGATCGTCGGCGTCGCAGCGCTTGCCAACGACCCGCAAAAGCCCTGAGGACATGCAATGACCAAGGCGCCCGTGAAGGCTGAAGACCTGCCCTACCGCCCCTGCGTGGGCGTGATGATCTTGAACCGCGAAGGACTGGTTTGGGCCGGCCGCCGCATCCCGGTCGGCAATTCCGAATATGATGGCTCGCCGCAGCTTTGGCAGATGCCGCAGGGCGGCATCGACAAGGGCGAGGACCCGCTGGAGGCTGCCTATCGCGAGCTCTACGAAGAGACCGGCATGAAAACCGTCTCCCTGCTCGCGGAGGCGAGCGACTGGATCAGTTACGACCTGCCGCCGCAGCTGATCGGCATCGGCCTGAAGGGTAAGTTCCGCGGCCAGACCCAACGCTGGTTCGCCTTCCGCTTCGAGGGCAACGAAAACGAGATCGCGATCAACCCGCCACCGGGAGGCCACGAGCCGGAGTTTGACGCCTGGGAATGGAAGGCGATGGCCGAGCTACCCGGCCTCATCGTGCCATTCAAGCGCGCAGTGTACGACCAGGTTGTCGCTGAGTTCTCGCATCTCGCCGGGCTGAAGGCGGCGGACTGAGACGGCAAGCGGATCGCCACGTTCAAGATCGTCGATCACGCTCCGTGGGCAGGGTGATCACAGAGCCAGAGACCAAAAACTACCAGCGTAACCGCTGCCGTATTGCCTCAGCGGTATGTCTCCATAAGAGACGCGGTCTACGACGGCGGCGGATAGGTACCCAAAGCAGGATATGAAAACGGCCGCTTTCGCGGCCGTTTTGTTTGGTCTTAGTGACCTTCCGCCTCGTTGGCGGGATCGGCATTCAGCTGGCCATACTTGGCTTCGCCGATCTTCTCCAGCAGCTCGAGCTGCGTCTCCAGGAAGTCGATATGGCCTTCCTCGTCCATCAGCAGTTCTTCGAACAGCTTCATCGACACGTAGTCGCCGGCATCGTGACAGATATCGCGGGATTTCTTGTAGGCCGTGCGGGCGTCATATTCGCCGGCAAGATCGGCTTCCAGCACTTCCTTGACGTTCTGGCCGATGCGCAGTGGCGCCAGCGTCTGCAGGTTCGGATGGCCTTCAAGGAAGATGATGCGGGCGACGAGACGGTCGGCGTGGTGCATCTCTTCGATGGATTCGGCGCGTTCCTTCTTCGCAAGCTTGGTGTAGCCCCAATCTTCGAGAAGGCGGTAGTGGACCCAATACTGGTTGACTGCACCGAGTTCGAGAAACAGCGCCTCGTTAAGCCGCTCGATGACTTTTTTGTCGCCTTTCAATGTCCGCTCTCCTGTTTTCCTCATGGAATTCTTTTAGGCGGGACATGAAATCAAATATTTCGGCTTCCGTCGAGTGGCGACGGGCATGATAGTCTTCGGTAGTCTGGATGATGATGTCGACGACGTTGGGGAAGCAACCACAGCAACGGCCGCGCTTCTCCATGGCATGATAGACCTTCGCAGGAACGATCAGCTGCCAACAGTCTTCGTCGAGAAGGCTGTTGATAACCTCACGGATTTCCTTGTCGGTTATGTAGTTGCAGCTGCAGACCAGCACGTCATCATTCCAAACATGACATTCACTATCGTGTTTTCTGCTAAAGAAGATGGTGAGTGTCAAGAAAAAATCGAGATGAAAAAACATCACCAGATGCCCGGGACGCTCACATCAAGGTGAACACCCTGCACGGTAAAAACCTATCGATCTGATCTTGCTGCATTTTCGCGGGATCAATGGAAATTGCGCCCTCTCGGCATCACTTTCACGGTTTCTGCCACTTCCTTATCGCTCTTCTCTCCGGCCATGCGTTTTTCCAGACCTGCACGTTCCAGCGCTGTCATGATCTTCTTCTGCCGGTGATCAACCGTCGGCCGCATGGCCTCATCCGACCGGTCGCTTGCCCCGAACCGCCGGGCCTCCTGCTGGAGAATACCGAGCGCCGGGGTCATGTCCTCGATGTGCTCGACAACCGTATGGATCACGCCGCTCTGGCTCTGCAACTTGCCGCGGATTTTCACCAGCCGGGCACCCATGACGGTAGACCGATATTTTTCGAACACCGCCGGCCAGACGATCGCATTGGCGACACCGGTTTCGTCTTCTAGGGTCATGAAGATGACACCCTTGGCCGAACCCGGCCGCTGCCGGACTAGGACAAGCCCGGCAATCGTCACCCGCCTGCCATTGGCGACCTCAAGCAGATCGACATTGCGGGTTATGCCGGCCCTGCGGAAGTCCTCACGCAGGAAGGAGACGGGGTGCGCTTTCAGCGACAGCGAGAGATAGCGATAGTCCTCGATCACCTGCTCCCCGGGCAGCATTTCCGGCAGCTGTGTCTCCGGCTCGATCTGCAGATCATCTTTACCCGCACATTCGAATAGCGGCAGCTTCTCGGCGGCGCTCTGCACATCCAGAGCTCGCACGGCCCATAGAGCCTCGCGCCGGGTAAGCCCGATGGACCCGAAGACATCTGCATCGGCCAATCTTTCGATATCGGATTTCTTGAGGCCGGAGCGCAGCCAGAGGTCGTGGATCGAGCGATAACCGTTTCCACGCATGTCAACGAGCCGCCGCATGATGTCTTCAGAGAGACCCTTCACCTGCCGGAAACCGAGCCGAACAGCGCGCTTTGATTGGATGACATCGCGCATCCCGGCATGCCGGAAATCGACCTTGCTCTTATCGAAGGTCGCCTTCTCCAGTAGGCAGTCCCAATCCGAACTGTTGATATCGACCTCATGGATCTCGACGCCGTGCTCACGCGCGTCGCGCACCAGCTGCGCCGGCGCATAGAAACCCATGGGCTGCGAGTTCAGCATCGCCGCACAGAAAACGTCGGGATAATAGGCCTTCATCCAGGATGAGGCGTAGACGAGCAGGGCGAAGGAAGCCGCGTGGCTTTCCGGAAAGCCATACTCGCCGAAACCCTTGATCTGATTGAAGCACTGTTGGGCGAATTCGCGATCATACCCTCTCTCAGCCATCCCCGCGATAAAGCGGCTTTCGAAATTTCCGATCGTGCCCGTTCGCTTGAACGTCGCCATGGCGCGCCGCAGCTTGTCGGCCTCGGCGGGTTTGAAACCCGCCGCCGTGATGGCGATCTGCATTGCCTGTTCCTGGAAGAGCGGAACGCCAAGCGTTCTCTCCAGCACGGATTCCAGTTCCTTGCTCGGATAATCGATCTTGGCGCCGCTTTTGAACTGTTCCCGCCGTTTGAGGTAAGGGTGCACCATATTGCCCTGAATTGGCCCCGGACGGACGATCGCTACCTCGATGACAAGATCATAGAACCGGTCGGGCCTAAGACGCGGCAGCATGCTCATCTGCGCCCGGCTTTCGATCTGAAAGACGCCAAGCGTATCCGCCCGGCACATCATCGCATAGACCGGCCGCCCCTCTTCGCCGTGCTCCCTGTTGCCGAGATCGGCCAGCGTTTTGCGGACCCCATAGTGATCCTCAAGCAGCGCAAAAGCCTTGCGCAAACAGGTCAGCATACCGAGTGCGAGAACATCGACTTTCAGAATCCGGACATTATCCAGATCGTCCTTGTCCCACTCGATCATGTAGCGGCCGGGCATCGCGGTCTTCATGATCGGCACGATCTCATCGAGCCGATCGCGGGTAATGACGAAGCCACCGACATGTTGCGTCAGATGCCTCGGAAAGGAGAGGAGCTCGGACGCATATTGCAGCACGTTTCTCGTCATAGAATCGAACATGTCGAGACCCGCGGCGCGTGCCTCGCGCTCGGACAGACTATCGTCCGACCATCCCCAGACCAGACTGCCGATCGCCGACTGAACATCTTCGGAAAGACCGAAGGCTTTGGCCACTTCGCGCCCTGCCGAGCGCGTCCGGTAGGTGGTCACCCCTGCAGTCAGGCCGGCATGATTGATGCCGTAGGTCTCATAGATGAACTGGATGACCTCTTCGCGCCGGTCATGCTCGAAGTCGACATCTATATCCGGCGGCTCATCCCGGTCCATGGAAATGAACCGGTCGAAGAGCAGGGTACTTTTTGCAGGATCGACTTCGGTTATCTCAAGGCAATAGCAGATGACGGAATTTGCTGCAGAACCACGCCCCTGGCACAGGATCTTCTTGTCGTAGCGCGCATGCTGGACGATCCGATGAACCGTCAGGAAATAGGATGCATAGTTTTTCTGCCTGACCAGATCGAGTTCATAATCGATCTGATCCTGGATCTTCTCCGGAACTTCCCCGGGGTGATACCGCTTCACCGCACCGGCCCGCGTCAGCCGGTCGAGCGTTTCATAGGCCGTTTCACCGGGAGCGTTTTCCTCCGGATAATTGTGGCTGATCTCGTCCAGGGAGAATTTCAGCTGAGCAAAAAGATGGCCGGTGTTCTCAATCGCCTCTGGGTAGTTCCTGAAGAGCCGCGCCATTTCCCGGCCTTCCTTGAGATAGCGTTCCGCATTCGGCGCGAGAAGAAAACCGGCCCGGGGGATCGGTACATGCTCGCGAATGGAGGTCACCACATCGGATAGCGGCCTGCGCGTTCTTGCATGATAAAGCGGCTGGTTGGTCGCGATCAGTGGCACACCGATGTCTGCCGCCATATTGGCAAAGGCCGCGAATGTCAGCGCATCATGACCGTTGTAAGATGGGGTCAATGCCAGGAAGAGATTGGAACGGAACCGGTCTTTGAGGCGGCGGAGACAATCCAGGAACAGGCCTCGCCCACCGCTGTCCTTGATGAGCTTGGGATCGGGCACGACAGCAAGCATCATGTCATCGCCCCATTCCATGAGATCCGCCTCCTCCAGAAGACAGATTCCCTTTACCGCTCCCTTCTTCAGATTTCCGGCACTCAGCAGACGACAGAGATGCCCCCAGCCTTTCCGGTCTTTCGGGTAAGCCAGGATTTCAGGCGTCTGATCGCAGAAGACGAGCCGCGCTCCCGGCTGAAACGGCACCGGATCCAGGATCTCTTCTGCCTCCTCTCCCTTTTCCAGCCGGCCCGCCAACTTTCGCTTATACTTGCCACGGAGGACCTTCGTCTGAGCATAGGCGCGCACGACACCGGCCACGGAATTCCTGTCGGCGATCCCGATGCCGGAGAGACCGAGAAGGGCCGCTTGGGTGACGATCTCCTCAGGCTTGGAGGCACCCTCCAGAAAGGAGAAGTTGCTTTTCGCTCCTATCTCGAAGAAGGCCGGGCTCATGCGAAAATTCCATGCATGAACCATTGCGGGGTATCCGGCCCATAGTGACCTTCGCGATAGATCCAGAAGCGATAGCCCTGCTCGTCCTCGACGCTGAAATAGTCGCGCTCCTTGGCGCCGACGCCATCGATCCACCATTCCATGGCGATCCGCTCCGGTCCTTCACTCTTCAGGACACGGTGACGAATGCGCCTCCAGCGGAAATGCGCTGGCGCGCCATCCGGAACCTCGGCGGCAAACGCTTCCATCAATTCAGGTGCCGGAAGCAGGCGAGCAGGCCGCTCGCTCTTTGCCGCGGGTGGCATTACCTCCACCGGCGCTCTGTCGAGGACTTGAATGGCCGGAACGGCAAAGGTCGCCCGCTCCGGGATATGGCTTTCGCGCAATTCGAAACGGGTCAGGCATTCCTCGCCGAGACGGGCCGATACCTTGTCGACGAAGACGGCAAGCGAGACCTGTGATTGCCTATTCCCTTCGAAATCGTCCTGAACATTATGGAAGCTCTCATGCCGGAGAACATTGATCCGCAGGATTTCGAAACCGTATCCCGCATCGATATCCTCATGGATTGCTGTCAGGCGTTCGGAAAAGAGACCGGCAATGCGCTGCGGATCCCGCAAAGGCCGGGACGCCCCCGCAGAAATTCGAAAGACGCATCCATCCACCCGGAACAGGACCAGCTCGAAGACCCGGCCTCCGACGCCTTGGGTTTCAAAGGAGGGCTTCAGGCAATGGGCGACCTGGCTGGCAAGAGCGATAATCTCTTCTTCGGCGGCAATGGGATCAACAAGCCGCCGTTCGGCCGACAGGCTGGCGACCGGCAGGCGGGGAGAGACCGGTTCTTCGTCATGCCCCAATGCCTGATCGAGCCGCAAAAGCACACTGCCGCCAAAGCGGCGGGTGAGCGGCGCGCGCGGCGCCTGCATAAGATCGCCGACATAGCGCAGGCCGAGCTTCTGCAATGCCTCTATGACCGATACATCCAGCCGCAGCGCCATGACCGGCAGGGGCTCGAGAACCGCTTCCGCCTCGTCCTCCGCAATCACCCCGCCTTCGCCGAAACGGCTGACGGCCCAGGATAGTCCCGGTGACGAGGAAATCGCGCCGCGGATATCGAAGCCCATGCCGGCAAGACGAGACAGGATATCCTTCAGCATCGCCCGCTCGCCGCCGAAGAGATGCGAGCAGCCTGTTATGTCGAGGAAGAGCCCGTCCTTGCCGTCAAGGGCGACCAGCGGCGTATAGCGGTCACACCAGTCGGCGACGGCCTCGAGCAGGCGTTTGTCGGCTGGCGCATCTTCTTCCACGACATCGATGATCGGGTGGATGGCGCGGGCTTCGGCGACGCCGAGACCCTTCTTGAGGCCGAGCTTTTCCGCCTTCTCGTCCAGCGCCGTCAGCCGCATTGTGTTGTCGGAGCGACCCGAGCAGACGATCGGAGCGGCCTCAGGACGCCCTTTCGAACGCCACGAGAGGCCCCACCGCTTGCGGGCGATCCTGTCGGTCGAAAGATGCGGGAAGTACAGCGCCAGAATGCGCTGCCCGCTGCTCTGGAAAGCGAGTGACGACTGGCTGTTCGACAGGGAGAAACTGGCGGTCATGGGGGTTCCACTCCAGGAAGAGGGAGAGGGGGGCCGGATTGCGGCTCTTCTCCAGGGTGAGATGAAAGACCGGATTGCCGATGCTACCGCCCAGCATCGAACCATCCGGCAGGGTCCGTTCCCGCGCAGGGGCGGGCCGGGCAAGAAAACGGAAATGTGCGCTGCTTGCCTCTTCCTCTCCTGATTGCCGCAGCAGCAGCAGGGAGCGGCCGGCCGATTTCGCCCGAAGATGAAAGCGCCGGCTCTCGGCAAGGCCGAAGGATTTCGGATTGCCGCGGATTTCCAGGATCGTCGTCACGAAGGCGCCGCTTTCCAGCGCCGCTTCCGCAAGCCAGAGCGCATCCTCCAGTTTTCTGGGGCTCGCATGCAGGAAAAGCTCCGGCCGCAATCCGAAATCCTTGAGCCCGACGGCATAGGGCACCCCTGCCTCGATCGTACTGACCTTGTCGGCGATCCAGAGGACGGGATTTTTTTCCTCGGACCGATGCTGCAAAGCTGCGGCGATCGCCAGCGCAAATCCGCTGCTGCTGCCAGCATCGAGAAACATCTTCGTGCGGATTTCTGTCAGTGCATCGAGCGGCAATCCACCTTCGAGCGCCTCGTCCAGCTCCGGTATGCCAAAGGAAAACCGTGGTGTCTCATCCCTCTTTCGCGGTGCATTTCCCTTACCCAGCGCTTCCTGTTCGGCTGCCGCAAGCGCCGGCACCGGTTTTCCTTCAAGCTTTGCAATGGTTTCGCGGAGCGCAAAAAGCCGCTCGCGCGTCACGGCCGTCTGTGCCATGACGTTCACTCCAGATCAGAATTGTTCCTGTTATGTTCTTATGGATTCCAGAGCTTGCCGGAAGAGTCAACAGCCGTTTGTTGTGAATTTATTCCTGCCATTGATTCCACACTCGAAAATCCTTCACAAAGGTTCTATATGGGCGGCAGAGAAAGGGGTTTTTGATGGCCCGCATAGACCAGAGCGAGGATTGGCGCGATCGCCATGCTCCGACGCTCAGCACATTTGAATCCTTGGCGATGGAGGCCTACAGCCACCTGCCGGATGAATTCCGTTCGCTTACCGCCAATCTGACGATCGAGATCGAAGATTTCCCGGACGACGACGTTTTCGAGGACATGGCGCTGGAAACGCCATTCGACCTGCTCGGCCTTTTCGAGGGCAGGGGCATTTCGGAACGGTTCACGATGGAAACCGGCGAACTGCCGAACCGCATCCGCCTCTATCGCCGCCCGATCCTGGATTACTGGGCCGAGAACGACGAAACGCTCGGCGATATCATCACCCATGTCCTCATCCACGAAATCGGCCACCATTTTGGCCTCAGCGATGACGACATGGAGCGTATCGAGGCGAGCGCCGAAGAGGCGGCCGACCGGTAAATCTTACTGCTCGGAGAGCTTCATATCCGGGTGGTAGTCCTTGCCTTCGACGTCCTTGACGATCGCCTGGGCCGCAATGACCTGCTTGGTCTCGGCATTGAAGGTGACCGAGGGAGAGCCCTGCAGCGACCAGCCCTTGTTGAGGGCATCGGTTACGCGGTGGCAGAATGCGGCATCGTCCTGGCCGGTCAGAAGGCGGTAGAGCTTCATGTCATGATTTCCGTTCAGCAATGCGGCGGGATTTATGAACCAGACTTTCCGCCTGGACAAGATGCAGGCGCTCGATCATCCGGCCGTTTGAATTGATGACGTTGAGACCTTCAGTCGCAGGATCGGCAAAGGCAGCGATAATCTCTTCGGCCTCGCGGATGGCGGCGTCGTCAGGCCCGAAATGCCGGTTTGCACTTTCGATCTGCGCCGGATGGATCAGCATCTTGCCATCGAAACCCATGGCGCGGGCATGGGCGCATTCCGCCTCGAAGCCATCCGCATCCCTGAAATCGTTGAAGACGCTGTCGATCGCATCGAGCCCATAGGCCCTGACGGCCAGGATCACCTGCATTAGCCACGGCACCAGATAGGTGCGCCCCGGCTGCGGCAGAACGCCGGTTTCCTTGCGCAGGTCGTTCAAGCCCACGACAAAGCAATCGAGCCGCGACCCGGCTGTCCGCCCGAACTCGGCGATCGCCGCCGAATTCAAGATGCCGCGCGGCGTCTCGATCATCGCCCAAATCCGCAGCGTTTCCGCGGCATCGGCATCGCCAAGCATGTCGCTGATCGCCATCACATCCTGCGGCTCGTCCACTTTCGGCAGCAGCACCGCATCCGGCTCGAGAGCCCGCACCAGTTCCATATCGGCAGGGCCGAAGCCGGAGGAGAGGGCATTGATGCGGATGATCCTCTCCTTGCCCGCCAGCGCCGGGCCGGCGAAGAACGCCTTCAGGTTTGCCCGCGCCTCATCCTTCTTCTCCGGCGCGACGGAATCCTCCAGATCGAAGATGACGGCATCGCAATCGAGCACATGGGTCTTTTCCAATGCGCGGGCATTGATGGCGGGAACGCTGAGCACCGAGCGGCGCAGGCTAAGGGAACGGGCGGGGGAATTTCGGCTCATCACGAATGTGTGCCAAGCTTTGTGAAGGCTGACAAGACAACAAAAAGCCACGCTTGCCTTGCACAGAAGGAAATCAAGGACCACATTCCTTTCGAAGAGAGGTCTAGAATTATGCAGAATATCCGTTCCATCTTCCTCATGCTGGCAGGCGTCACCGTGTTTGTGGCTCTTGCGCTGTTTACCTTCTCGGTCACGCTCGCCGTCGGCGGCATCCTGACCGTGCTGATGGTTGGACGCGCCCTGTCGCTGAAGATGAAACCGGCTCCGGTGCGCGCCAAGGCCCAGACCCAGCAGCGCGAAATGCGCATCTGGAACGACGGCCGCGGTACGATCATCGATCTCTGATCGCACCGGCCACCAAGCCTTCACGAAAAATTCTTTATGGAGCTGTCGGCTCCCGCTCTACCTTCACGTCCTTGAGGCGGACGGCCTCGATGCCGGACCTTCAAAATCAGGAGACGGAGGAAGAACATGAGCACGATGGAAACCGCACCCGCCAAGATGCCGCCGGTCAAGAATGGCCTGCTGCCGTATCTGACAGTCGACGGCGCGCTCAAGGCCGCAGAATTCTACAAGAAGGCATTCGGCGCCGAAGAGGCCTATGTCGTGCCGGCCGACGAGAAGGGCCGGACGATGCATGTGCATCTCTATATCAACGGCAGCTCGCTGATGCTGTCGGATGCCTATCCGGAATACGGCCATCCCTTCAAGGGTCACGAAGGCTTTGCGATCCAGCTCGTCATCGACGACATCGATGCCTGGTGGAACCGCGCAGTGGCCGCCGGCGCCGAAGTCGTCATGCCGATCGAGCTGATGTTCTGGGGCGATCGCTACGGCCAGCTGCGCGACCCCTTTGGCGTCGTATGGGGCCTCAACGCAGCATCCAAATAGCCGCCTATGCAAAGTGGTCAGGCTGCGTGAAACGCCGCGCAGCCGTCATTTTGGAAAGATTCTCCTTCATTTCGGCGGGAAACTGGACTAGATGCTGATCAACGAAAGTACATCCGCTGAATTTGGAGCCTAGGTCATGGATAAATTCGTGAAGCTCACCGGCGTTGCCGCGCCCCTGCCCGTCGTCAACATCGACACGGACATGATCATTCCGAAGGACTATCTGAAGACCATCAAGCGCACCGGCCTTGGCAAGGGTCTCTTCGCCGAAGCCCGCTACAATGAAGACGGTTCCGAGAACGCCGATTTCGTGCTGAACAAGCCGGCCTACCGCGACGCCAAGATCCTCGTCGCCGGCGACAATTTCGGCTGCGGCTCTTCGCGCGAGCATGCCCCGTGGGCACTGCTCGATTTCGGCATCCGCTGCGTGATCTCCACCAGCTTCGCCGACATCTTCTACAACAACTGCTTCAAGAACGGCATCCTGCCGATCAAGGTCAGCCAGGAAGATCTCGACAAACTGATGGACGACGCTTCGCGCGGATCCAACGCCATCCTCACCGTCGACCTCGAAAACCTCGAGATCACCGGCCCGGACGGCGGCTCGATCAAGTTCGACCTCGACGCCTTCAAGCGCCACTGCCTGCTGAACGGCCTGGACGACATCGGTCTCACGATGGAAAAGGGCACGGCGATCGACAGCTTCGAAAAGAAGAATTCCGCTTCGCGCCCCTGGGCTGCCTGAGCTATCGAGAACATCTGACGAAAAAGCCGGGCAATGCCCGGCTTTTTTGTTTGCCCCTCAGAGAAACCGTTCCTGCCACGCCTTGAGCTTGCCGAGCGACACCCCGATGCCGCCGCAGACTTCAATGAGCGGGTTTTCGAAGCGTGACAGCAGGCCTGCATGCACATCGGCAACGGCGAGCGCCGCGCCGCACGCGGGCTCGACGAGAATGCGGTGGGCATCGGCAAATTTCAGGCAGGCGGCAACCGCTTCCGCATCGGTCACCGTGACGCTTTCGATCGGATGGTGATTGGGCAGATCGAAGACATGCTGCGCAACCTGCCGGGCACCAAGCGAATTGGCGATCGAGGTGATGCCGGGCAGGGTGATGCGCTCCTTCGCCTTCAGCGCTTCATGGAAGGAGGCCGCACCTTCGGTTTCGACGGCGATCACCGGCACATCGCCAAGGCCATTGCGCTTCAGGCCCGCGACGATACCAGCCAGCAGACCACCGCCGCCGACGCTGGCAACGACGCAGTCGAAACGGGTGCCGCTCGCAACGACCTCATCGATCAATGTTCCATGCCCTTCCCAGAGCAGCGGATGATCGAAGGGATGCACATAGGCGGCCTTGCGCGCTTCCGAGAGCTTGATCGCATAGGCATTGGCCTCATCGAAGACCGCGCCATGCACCAGAACAGAGGCGCCGGTCGCCTCGATCGACTGGCGAACCTCGGCCGACGTCGTCTCCGGCACGACGATCGTAACGGGAACGCCGAGCGCCCGGCCCGCAAACGCCGCGGCAATCCCCGCATTACCACCGGAGGCGCAGAAGATTTCCTTTGCGCCATTCTCCACCTCATGCTGGCACAGCCGGCTGACACCGCGCATCTTGAAGCTGCCTGAAGGCTGCAGCGCATCGAGCTTCAGTAAGAGCGGCTTGCCGCTGGCGCTATAATCGGCAGCGCTGCGCAGGAGAGGGGTGTTGAGATGCAATGGAGACGGGGACATTCTGAATTCCATTTCTTGAAACGTGACCGTCTTCTTGGCGCGGAGACGGGCAGGGGTCAACAGTCCAGCACAGATCGATAGCGCGGCAAACCGTACCGATTCGGCCTCTCTCTTGCTTGAAATGCCGTTTTCCGGGGTCTAAGAAGCCGCAGCTTGTTTTTCCGCGGAGGGTTTCATGACAGCGCGCAATCTTTTCCTGCTGCCGGGCGACGGCATCGGCCCCGAGGCCATGGGCGAGGTCCGCAAGATCATCGCTTACATGAACGATGCAATGAAGGCCGGTTTCGTCACCGACGAAGGTCTCGTCGGCGGCTCGGCCTATGATGCCCACGGCCAGGCGATTTCCGAAGCCGACATGGAGAAGGCGCTTGCCGCCGATGCGGTTCTGTTCGGCGCCGTCGGCGGCCCGAAGTGGGATAGCGTTCCCTATGAAGTGCGCCCGGAAGCAGGCCTCCTGCGCCTGCGCAAGGATCTGCAGCTCTTCGCAAACCTGCGCCCGGCAATCTGCTATCCGGCGCTCGCTTCCGCTTCCTCGCTGAAGCCGGAACTGGTTGAGGGCCTCGACATCCTCATCATCCGCGAGCTCACCGGCGGCGTCTATTTCGGCGAGCCGAAGGAGATCATCGATCTCGGCAACGGCCAGAAGCGCGGCATCGACACGCAGGTCTACGACACCTACGAAATCGAGCGCATCGCCGGCGTTGCCTTCGAAATGGCCCGCACCCGCCAGAACCGCGTCTGCTCCATGGAAAAGCGCAACGTCATGAAGTCTGGCGTGCTCTGGAACCAGGTGGTGACGGCGACGCACAAGGAAAAATACGCCGACGTTCAGCTCGAGCACATGCTGGCCGACGCCGGCGGCATGCAGCTCGTCCGTGCACCGAAGCAGTTCGACGTCATCGTCACCGACAACCTGTTCGGCGACATGCTCTCCGACGTCGCAGCCATGCTGACCGGTTCGCTCGGCATGCTGCCGTCTGCTTCGCTCGGCGCTCCCGATGGCAAGACCGGCAAGCGCAAGGCGCTCTACGAACCCGTTCACGGTTCGGCACCTGACATTGCCGGCAAGGGCATTGCCAACCCGATCGCCATGATCGCCTCCTTCGCCATGTGCCTGCGCTACTCCTTCAACATGGTCACCGAAGCCGACAACCTCGAGAAGGCGATTGCCAACGTTCTCGACAAGGGCATCCGCACCGGCGACATCATGGGCGAAGGCTGCAAGCAGGTCGGCACCGTCGAAATGGGCGATGCCATCCTCGCGGAATTCAAGGCGCTCTCTGCCTGATATTTCACGTGAAACGCTTTTCAGGCCCTTCGCGCATCCACGCGGAGGGCTTTTTCATTGAAGCCGCCGCCTCGTCTCCCTATGTCCCCCGTGCCAACCACGAAGGGACAGAATGAGCGACACCGCCGGAGCGAAGCCAGGCTGCAAAGCCTATCTGAAGAAGCGCTATGAGGCGCGTCGCACGATCCATCGTCGGGTTCCCTGGAAAGCTTTCGCGCTCTTCGCCATCAACGCCGTCGCAATTGCCTTCTTCGTCTTCGACCGGCCGCTGGGGCAGGCGGTCAAAAGCCTTTCACCACCGCTGGTCTCGATTGCCGGTGACGTGACCGACATCGGCAGGCTCGCCTGGATCCTTGCCGGCCTCGCCACCATTCTGCTCACTGGCTATGTCGTCCGCCGCCGCCTCTGGAAAGTGAGGCGCAGATTCCGGATGACCTATTTCGGCCAGATGGCCGCCTATGTCGGCTTCTCCGTTATCCTTGCCAGTGCCATCGCCAATCCGCTGAAGTTCCTGATCGGCCGCGCCCGGCCGCTGCTCTACGAGCAGGAGGGCATATTCAGCTTCACGCCGTTCAGCTGGGATTTCCTGCACCAGAGCTTTCCTTCTGGACATTCCGCCAATATCGGCGCGCTCTTCATGTCGCTGGCCTTGCTCTTCCCGCGCTTCCGGCTTGTCTTCATCGGCATTGGTCTGTGGCTCGGCGCCACCCGGGTCATCATCGGCGTCCACTACCCGAGCGATGTCGCCGCCGGACTGGCGCTCGGAGCCTGGCTCGCCTTTGCGCTCTCCACCGGCTTCGCCCGTTTCGGCGTTGTCTTCTCGGTCGGGCGCGAGGGCTGGCCGATACCGCGGCTTAGCCGCCTCCTTTGAGGGCTTCGTAAAAAAACTGTCGCCGCCGGATGCTAGCGTCGGTCCATTCTTGAGATTGATTTTCGAACGGATCGGATTTGATGCAGGCGATACTTTCCTCGCTCGACAGGCGCTGGCGCCGGAGCACCTGTCGCATGCCGCAATTGCGGTGGCAGACCTGCCTTTTCATCACCTGCAATGCCGTCCTGCTCTCGATGCTGCTTCTCGACGGTCCCGTCGGCGCCGGACAGGTGCCACCCGTCATCCGCCGCCTCGGCCGCATCCTCACCGATTTCGGCACGTCCGGATGGATCATCATCGTCAGCGCCTTTCTGTTCTTCGAAGGCCTAGCGGCGCTTCGTATCGTCAGATCGCTGCGCACCCGCATCCAGGCGCTGCAGATGTGCTGGATCGGCGCCTACCTGCTGATCTCGATCGCCCTGTCGGGGATCCTTGCCAATATCCTGAAGCGCGCCATTGGCCGCGCCAGGCCGCAGCATTTCGATGACTACGGGATCTTCTCATTCTCGCCCTTTTCGGGTCACGCCGCCTTCGAAAGCTTCCCGTCAGGACATGCGACGACCATCGGCGCCTTCTTCGCGGCGCTGTCGCTTCTCTTCCCGCGCTACCGCGTCGTCTTCCTTGCCTGCGCCCTCTGGCTCGGCATGACCCGCGTCATGGTCAGCGCCCACTACCCGAGCGATGTGATCGCCGGCCTAGCGCTCGGCGGCTGGTTTTCGCTGATGATCGCCATCGTCTTTTCGCGCTACGGCATCCTTTTCAGGGTGGCGGATGGCTGGCCGGTGCCAAAACGCATGCTGCGGGCATAGAAAAACCCGGCACCTTGAGAGCGCCGGGTCTGTTTTCGTCAGTACGCCAAATCTTTAGTCAGCGTGGATATCGCGGTTCTTGGTTTCCGGCAGGAACAGCAGGCCGATGACCAGCGTGATGCCTGCGAAGACGATCGGATACCAGAGGCCGTAGTAGATATCGCCGGCGGCGGCACTCATCGCGAAAGCCGTTGCCGGAAGCAGGCCGCCGAACCAGCCGTTGCCGATATGGTAAGGCAGCGACATGCCGGTATAGCGGATGCGGGTCGGGAAGAGCTCGACCAGAAGTGCTGCGATCGGGCCATAGACCATCGTCACGTAGAGCACGAGAACGAAGAGGACAGCGATCGTGCCGACCCAGTTCACGCGCGCCGGATCGGCAACCATGGCGAAGCTGCCGCCACCGGCGACCGTATAGACCGCCATGTCGGTCACGCCGTTGGCTTCTTCCGCCGTCAGCAGCTTGCCGGCAATCAGCTTGTCGGCCGGCATCGTTTCCTTCTCGCCGCCGCGGATCGTCTCGGCGTTGAGATTGAGTTCCGGATTGGCAGCGATGAAAGCATCGAGCTTGGAATCCGGAACCTTGGCGGCGCCACGGTTCAGCGGATAACCGGCATCGTGAAGCGCCATGTTGGTGCTCTTCTCAAAAGCGGCCGTCATGCCCTTGGCCTTGTCGCCGGCGGCGATGACGTCGAAGCTCGGAATGGTCGCTTCGCCGATCTTGACGGTTGCCGGTTGTCCTGCCGGGCCGGGCACGACGTCATAAGGTACCGAGTTCTTCGTTAGGAACGCCGTAGCCACGTCGCAGGAGCTGGTGAACTTCGATGTACCGGTCGGGTTGAACTGGAACTTGCAGTCTGCCGGGTCGGCGGTCACCGTTGCGCGGATCGCAGCCTGTGCCTCATAGAGGGCCGGATTGGCCATATAGGTCATCGCCTTAAACAGCGGCTGGTAGGTGATGGCGGCAATCAGCAGGCCCGCCATGATGATCGGCTTGCGGCCGATCTTGTCGGACAGGCTGCCAAAAATGACGAAGAACGGCGTTGCAAGAATAAGTGCGATCGCGACCATGATATTGGCCGACTGCAGATCCACCTTCAGAACGTTCTGCAGGAAGAACAGCGCGTAAAACTGGCCGCCGTACCAGACGACTGCCTGACCCATCGTGGCACCGAGCAGCGCGATGATGGCGATCTTGGCATTCTTCCAGGTACCGAAGGCTTCCGTCAGCGGCGCCTTCGAGCCCTTGCCCTCGGCCTTCATCTTCTGGAAGGCCGGAGATTCGTTCATTTTGAGACGAATCCAGACCGAAACGCCGAGAAGCAAAACCGAAACCAGGAACGGAATGCGCCAGCCCCAGGCAGCGAATGCGGTCGAGCCGAGCATCTGCTGGACAGAGATGATGACGATCAGCGACAGGAAGAGACCAAGCGTCGCCGTCGTCTGGATCCATGAGGTGAAGTAGCCGCGCCGGCCATTCGGCGCATGTTCGGCAACATAGGTCGCCGCGCCGCCATATTCACCGCCAAGCGCCAGACCCTGCAGCAGGCGCAGCACGATCAGGATGATCGGAGCCGCAATGCCGATTGTCGCCGCACCCGGAAGGATGCCGACGAGGAAGGTCGAAAAACCCATGATCAGGATCGTGACCAGGAACGTGTACTTGCGGCCGACGAGATCGCCGAGACGGCCGAACACCAGCGCACCGAACGGACGGACAAGGAAGCCCGCCGCAAAGGCGAGAAGCGTGAAGATGTTACGCGTCGCTTCCGGATATTGGGTGAAATAGGTCGCGCCGATATAGGTGGCGAGCGAACCGTAAAGATAGAAATCGTACCATTCGAAAACGGTGCCGAGCGACGAGGCGAAGATGACCTTCTTCTCCTCGCCGGTCATCGGACCGGCCTTCGCGCCTTCGGCGCTTGCGACATTTGCCATTGTCTGTCCTCCACAGAGTGATGAGCAGCAAGGCGCGTCCCAAACTCTCCTCAAAGTATGCCCCTGGACGCGGCTCGCCTGTGAAGAGTGTGGCAGAAAAGGATTCGGATAAAGAGAGCGGCTTTGGGATTATGACTTTAGTCTAATGCGTTTGCACAGATTGTCGCAGCCCGCGAACGCCTCAGGCGCGCAAGGCCTGCGCTGGAGACTGCCGGTAAGCAAGAACGGCGGGTAGAGCCGCAAGCAGCGCTCCGAAGCCGAGCAACAAAAGCGCAAGAAACACATCCTGGCGCGCAAAGCCGACCGGCACCGTGATACCGCTGCTTGCACTGAAAAGCCCTGACAGCATCAGCGCGGCGCCATAACCCAAGCCAAACCCACCGGCGATGCCGATCGCGATCAGCGCGAAGAACTCGCCCCAGACGATCCCGAAGATGGCATGCCGCGGCGCGCCGAAGGCCCGGAGAGCCCCGATCTGGCGCCGCCGCTGGCCGATATGGATGACCGTCACCAGAATAAGCGACGCCGCAACCAGTCCCTGGGCGCCGGAAGCGACGGCAACGAGAACACGCTTCGCATCGCCGAGCGTCGCATAAAGGTTCGTCAGGACTTCGCCCGGGAAGACGGCGACGGTGCTGCCATTACGGTAATCCTGCCGCAGCTTGTAGGCATCCGCGATCGTCTTCGGCTTGACCAGGATTGCGGGAACGGCGGGTGTCTCCGCAGACCAGTCAACATCGAGCTCGTGGCCGGACTCCGGCTCATGATCATGTCCCTCATGACCAGCCTCGTCATGCTTCGCTTCGCCATGCGCCTCCAGCCCATGGATATACCACACAGCCTGGATCGGAACGAAAATGGCGCGATCCCAGGCCGTTCCTGTCGGTTTCATCCGCCCGGTAACGCGATAGACGATTTCCGTATGCGTATGGCCACCGGTTTCGCTAGTGCCGTGCATCGGCTTGATCTCGGCCCCGAGCGGCAGCGTGACAACCGCGCCGACCACCGCCTGGGTTTCGGCAGCAAAACCTTTGCCTTCGCTGAACCCGCCCGAGAGATCCGCAGGAAGCGCGGTGCTCGTGCCGACGACCGGATAGCCGGAGAAGGAATCACCAAAACCGACGGGCGAAAGCCAGGCGACGCGCGGGTCTGCCGCAAGCTTGGCAAGCACCTCACCCGGCATCAGCGGCAGGGGTGACGACTGGAGGAAAATGGAGGACAGCACCAGCTGCGTTTCGCTGCCGCCGGCGCCGATGACGAGATCGAACTTGTCAGCAGCACGAGCACTGCCGAGACGTAGCGCGCGCTCCTGCAGGATGACGCTGACGCCGAGCGCCGTTGCCAGCGCCACGAGCAGCACGACGACGAGCGAACCGGCCCACAGGCGCCGGAGGTCGGCCAGAATGAAACGGATCATGCCGCAGCCTCGTCCATCAGGGTGTCGTCGGCGATCCGTCCGGAGCGCAGCAGGATGCGGCGATCCATCCGGTCCGAAAGGCGCGTATCATGCGAGATGACGATCAGCGTGCCGCCTTCGGCGATCGCAAGATCGAGCAGCAGATCGCCGATAATGTGCCCGGTTTCGGCATCGAGGCTCGCCGTCGGCTCGTCGGCCACGATGACACCGGGCTTGCGCAGCAGGGCGCGCGCGATCGCCACACGCTGCATCTCGCCGCGCGACATCGTCTCAATTTTCTGACCGGGTCGCGACAGGCCGGTGCGCGCCAGCAATTCGTGAGCGCGGGCGATCAGTGAAGAATCGGCGACACCCGAAAGCCGCGCTGGCAGGAGAACATTCTCGACCGCCGAAATCCCGGGAAAGAGATGAAAGTCCTGCATGATCAAACCGATATTCGCGGCCCTGAAACGGTCGCGGCGGCTCTCGGAGAGGCGGCAGATATCCTCGCCATTCCAGCGGACGGATCCGCTTCCGGCGCGCTCAAGGCCGGTGACGATATTGACGAAGGTGCTCTTGCCGGAGCCCGAAGCACCGGTAATCGCTACCCGGCTTCCGGCCGCAAGAGACAACCGCCCGATCTCAAGCGCAGGCGCGCTCAAGCCCGGAAAGACCACGGACAGATCGTTGATCTCGAGAGCCAGCATCAGGCGATCGAATACTCGGCCTGCCGCAGGCGCAGGAGGCTCACAAACCCGGTTTCCGGATCTTTCCAGGAACCGTATTCCAGGGTGCCGCGGACTTCGATCGTCTGGCTCGGCTGCACAAATGTTTGCTTCTCGTCGAGATAGACGACGACGATATTGTCGGGCCAGTCCGCGTCGGATGAGCAGAACGGGCAGAGCGACATCGGAATTTCGGTCAGCACGAAGAACGCAGCCTCAGCCTTCAGCGGCGGCGCCATGAAGCCGTGCATCGAAATCTCCTGGCCTGCCAGTGTTTTGACCTTGTTCGAGAATTCCAGGCCGAGCACACCGAATTTGCCGTAGAGCTCGTCGAAGCTGAGCGCTGTATCCGCCGCGTGCGACATTGACGCCGCAAAGGGCAGCAGTCCGGCGGCGGCCATGAATGCGCGCCGGTTGAGAAGCGGGGCCAAAGGCTTTTTCATGCCGATCTCCATCAAATGGGTTCCCGGCCGTGACAGCCGGGAACGTGATTGGCAAAGAGAGGGGGACGGTGTCCCCCGCGATGGATCAGTTGGTCTGCTTCGCGCCGAGCGCGAAGGCATCGGCCAGCACACGATAGACGTCGCTCTGTTCCATATAGCCCTTGAAGCCTTCGGCGCCGGGACCGGCCGCCTGCAGCACCACGTCGTCGACGGTGTGAGCGCCGGAAGCCTGGCTCTTCGGCAGGTTGCCCTGAACGAAGACGGCACCGGGAACGTCCTTGTAAGCTTCGTTGGCGACGAAGTCCTTCTTCTCGTTCTGAACAGCCGGCGTATAGGGATTGTCGAGCTTCGGACGGAAGGTTTCGTAATGATCCGGATAGTTCGATACGAACATCGCGAGACGCTTGGAAACGTCGATATTGTCAGGATAGCCGTCGTTGTTTGCGTCGACATAGTTGGTAAAGCCGCGACCAGCGACCTTCTCGCGCATGTCGGTGCCTTCAACGGTGTCGTCGACCGTGCCGACGATGGTGATGCCGTGCGTATGGTCGCCGGTGACGACGATCATCGTATCCGGGTTGCTGGCAGCAAATTCCTTGGCAACGCCGATTGCCTTGTCGAACTCGATCGTGTCGACGACAGCGCGCTCGTTGTCGAGCGGATGAGTCATCTTGTCGATATTCGCAGCTTCGACGACCAGAAAGAAACCTTCCTGGTTCTTCGACAGCGTATCGAGAGCGACCTTGGTCATCTCGACGAGACCCGGCTGTGCCGGGAACTTGCCGACAGTGCCCTTCTTCAGGAATTCACGGTCCAGCGTCGTATCCATATTGCCGGTGTGGAACAGGCCGAGGATCTTGCCGTCGTTGGCGCCGGCAGCTGCCGAAAGTTCCGTCTTGTCGGTCGCAAGCTTGTAGCCGGCGTCCTGGAACATCTTGACATAGTCTTTGTCGTCCTTGCGCTTCGAGCCCGCGGTTGCCTGCGGCAGGAAGTAGGCCGAGCCACCACCGAGAACGACATCCGGCTTGACGTCGAACAGCATGCCGGTGATTTCGGCCTTATCGTCGCGGCGGCGGGTATGGGAGACGACGGCAGCCGGCGTGGCGTCCTGGAGCTCCGAAGTGGTGACGATGCCGATCGACTTGGCGGTCTGGCGGCGCAGCGCTTCGCCGAGCGTTTCGACGCGCGGATCGTCGAGCGTATCGGGCGTACGGTCGGCGTAGACGCCGAGCGAGTTGATGGCGCCCTTATGGCCGCTCATGTAGGCCGACATCGTGTTGGCGCTGTCCGTCGTGATCGAATCCGTCGCCGAGGTGCCGATGAAGGCCATACGGTCGAGATCGTCCATGTTCAGGCGGCCATTGGCCTTACCTTCGGTCATGCCCTTGGACATGATGCGGGCAGCAGTGCGATGCGCAACGGAAAGACCATCGCCGATCAGGAAGATGACGTTCTTGGCCTTCGGCGCGGTGCCGGTGCCGTAGACGTTCCAGGTGACCGACTTCTTCTCGTCACCGGCCGAAACCTCGACCTTGTACTCGCCGGGCACAGCGATCGTCAGGCCGCGCAGGATGATGGCGGAACCGAGTGCCTTGTCTTCCTTACCCTTTTCCAGCTCTACAAACTTGGCCTCGCCCCCGAGAACCGTCTTGTAGTCCTGACCATTGACCGTGATCTTGATGTCTTCAGCCTTGACCTGCTTGCCGAGCTCGACCTTGAAATCGAACGGCGAGCCGGCGAGAATCGTCGCACGGTCAAGCGGATAGACGGTGGCCGCCTGTGCGGCACCGGCAAGAATCGTTGTGGCCGCCAGAGCGGCAAAAATCATACGCATGGAAAACCCCCGTTTTCGTTGCAGTCAATAAACAACGGGCCGGGGATAGCCGCCGGGGATGACATGTCGATGACATCGCTATGACAATCTGCCGCAGCCGCCGGGAGGCCGTTGGGCCAGCGCAAAAACCTTGACTCCTGTGGAAAACCTTTTAAGAGCAACGGCGGAAAAGGAATTATCCATGGTTCGCCGCGAACACGCCATTGCTGCATGCAATGACCGGGCACTGAGTGCCGGGATGGATATTGCCGTTCCGGTTTCTTCCAAAACCAAGGCCAAAACGACGACGAAAACCGTCTGACGTCTCTGGCCTGCCGCTCTCTCCCCGGCCCGGCTGGGGACAGGAAGTCGCGAGGATTTCGCGCCTTCCCCCCTCACCGGACAAGAGGAGAGAAGAGAAAGAGAGCTTAAAATGGGTTTCAAAGTAGCAATCGCGGGAGCAACCGGAAACGTCGGCCGGGAAATGCTCAACATTCTTTCCGAACGCGGCTTCCCCGCCGATGAAGTCGTGGCGCTCGCTTCCGCCCGCTCCCAGGGCACGGAAGTTTCCTACGGCGACCGCACGCTCAAGGTTTCCAACCTCGAAAACTACGATTTCTCCGACACCGACATCTGCCTGATGTCCGCCGGCGGCGACGTCTCGAAGAAGTGGTCGCCGAAGATTGGCCAGCAGGGCTGCGTCGTCATCGACAACTCCTCGGCCTGGCGCTACGACGCCGAAGTGCCGCTGATCGTGCCGGAAGTGAACCCCGACGCCATCTCGCTCTTCACCAAGAAGAACATCATTGCCAACCCGAATTGCTCGACCGCCCAGCTCGTCGTGGCCCTGAAGCCGCTGCATGACGCTGCCAAGATCAAGCGCGTGGTCGTCTCGACCTACCAGTCGGTTTCCGGCGCCGGCAAGGACGGCATGGACGAGCTCTTCAACCAGACGCGTGCCGTCTTCGTTGCCGATCCGATCGAGAACAAGAAGTTCACCAAGCGCATCGCCTTCAACGTCATCCCGCACATCGACGTGTTCATGGAAGACGGCTACACGAAGGAAGAGTGGAAGGTTCTGGCCGAGACCAAGAAGATGCTCGACCCGAAGATCAAGGTGACCTGCACCGCGGTTCGCGTCCCCGTCTTCATCGGTCATTCGGAATCGGTCAACATCGAGTTCGAAAACGAGATTACTGCCGACCAGGCCCGCGATATCCTGCGCGACGCCCCAGGCTGCCAGGTCATCGACAAGCATGAAAACGGCGGCTACATCACGCCTTACGAATCCGCCGGCGAAGACGCGACCTACATCTCGCGCATCCGCGAAGATGCGACTGTCGAGAACGGTCTCAACATGTGGGTCGTTTCCGACAACCTGCGCAAGGGCGCGGCTCTGAACGCCATTCAGATCGCCGAACTCCTGGTCAACCGCGGCCTCGTCAAGCCGCGCAAGCAGGCCGCCTGATACCGAATATTAACCATAGCTTGCTATCAGCCCCGCATGTCGTCAGACTTGCGGGGCTTTCCTTAACAGACAGACGGCTATCGCGCCGCAGACCGCCAATCTCGCTAAAAGGTGATCGTGACAAAATCACCCCCGGCTGGCATTCTGCCCGGCATTCCAGCGACTGCAGATCGAGATCGGGGTTTCTCATGCGCATGACAAAGTTCTTGGTGGCGGCCATCGCGGCGGTGGGCGCTTTCCATGTAGTTCCGGCAGCGGCCAATGCTGCGCAATGCGGCAACAACGGCGCCGGCTTCGATGCCTGGGTGCAGCAGTTCAAGCAGGAAGCTGCAGCGCAGGGCGTCAGCCAGTCGGTTCTCAACCGCGCCTTCGCCAACGTCGCCTACAATCGCCCGACAATTGCCGCCGACCGCGGCCAGAAGAGCTTCAAGCTCTCCTTCGACGCCTTCATGCAGAAGCGCGGCGGCGCAGCAATCATCTCCCGCGGCAAGGGCATGAAGCGCTCCAACCAGGCGCTCTTCACCTCGATCGAGCGCCGTTACGGCGTCCCCGCCGGCCCGCTGATCGCAATCTGGGGCATGGAAACCGGCTTCGGCAGCTATATGGGCACGCAGCACACCATGTCTGCGGTCTCGACGCTGGCCTATGACTGCCGCCGCTCCGACTATTTCACCGACCAGCTCTACGCTGCCCTTCAGCTCGTCTCCGAAGGCTATCTGAGCCCGCAGGCGCGTGGCGCGGCGCACGGCGAAATCGGCCAGACGCAGTTCCTGCCGCGCAATGTCGTCCGCTTCGGCGCCGATGGCGATGGCGATGGCCGCGTCGACATGGTCGGCTCGCGCGCCGACGCTCTCGCATCGACCGCAAACTTCCTAAAGGGTCACGGCTGGCGCGCCGGCGCAGGCTACCAGCCGGGCGAGCCGAACTTCGTCGCCATCCAGGGTTGGAATGCAGCAACGGTCTACCAGCAGGCAATCGCCTATATCGGTCAGCAGATCGACGGCCAATAAGCCGCGGCGACAGATTGATTGCAGACGAAATCGAAAGGCGCCTCATGGGCGCCTTTCTCATTTGGCTTCGGCTCGTGCCATCGGTTGCGGCACCAGTGAGCCCGCCACGACGCAATTGCGTCCGGAAGCCTTGGCGGCATAGAGCGCCATATCCGCCCGCTTGACCAGATCTTCGAAATGATGACCACCGCCGGCTTGCGTGCGACCGGCGCAGCCGAAGCTCGCGGTTACCACCAGGCTTTCTCCGCCCGGCAATATGATGACTGCACGCTCTATCGCCTCACGCACGGCTTCGGCAACGGCCGCCGCCTCATCCGGCGTCACATCAGGCAGCAGCGCAAGAAACTCTTCCCCGCCATGGCGCACCAGCAGATCGAACTGGCGGAAATTATGCTTGGCGACAGCCGCAACGTGGCGCAGCACGATATCGCCGACGTCATGACCATGGATATCGTTGATCTTCTTGAAATGATCGAGATCGAAGAGCACCACCGAGATCCATCGTGACCCGCTTTTGGCCTGCTCGAAGAGGGCAGCTGCAGCCGCCTCGAAGCCACGGCGGTTATAAAGCCCGGTCAGAAGATCCGTCTGCGCCGCACTGCGAAGCTCACCGACCAAAACCTCACGCTCCCGTGTCAGCCGCGAGATCATCCCGAGACCCTTGGTCGCCAATGTCGCGACAACGCCAGCAAGCAGCAGCAAGCCGCCGCAGAGCACAAAAACCAGCATCACATGCAGATGCGAGCGCTGCGCCAGCGTTTCGCCGGTGCGATGGATGTCCGCAGTCGCCTCGGTGATCTTCTCCTTGAGGAAAGCAATGCGGTCAGCCTGCGCCGCCGCCCAATCGTTGCGGACCTCCAGCGGAGGCCGCGCTTCGCGGGTCAGGATCGCATCGGTCACCGCGTCGGCACGAACCTGCTGCGGCAGTTTCATGTAATCAGTGATCGACGTGACGAGCGGGGACGTCGAGTGGAAGACCATATGGTCCATACCCTCGGCCTGCATCATCTTGCCCTGCACATAGAGGTCGCTGGAGCGCAGCGAATAGCCGTGCTCGCTCAGGTGACGCGTGCCGATGAATGTTAGCAGCCGCTCACCGTAATAGGTCAGCAGGATACCCATCAGCTCGTTCGATTTTTCCAACAAGACAGGATCCTGGATCAGCGGCGATAGCGCATCGACGACATCAAGCTGCTTCAGCGCTGCCTGCCAATAGACATAGCCCGGATCGCCCCCGGCATAATATCCGCGGTCGACAGCGGCGCGGATCGAAATGATACGGCTATAGGCAAGTGCGAGATCGGAGAGTTCGTTCTGGAGATTGCCATCGAGCATGCCTGCCGAGGGCAGGCTCATCTGGAATTTCCGGCGCTCCTCATCGAGCCGCGCGCGGCTCTGCTGCATGCTGACCGCATTGTCGGTACCGGGATGGGTGAGATACTGCCTGGTCGCAACGGTCTCGCCGAGGATCTCGTTCGCCGCGATCGAGCCACCGCGCGCCAGAACATCAGCGAAACGATAGTCTTTTTCCAGCGAAACATACTGGCGGAACGACGTGCGTACGACCAGAACGCCTTCGGCGATCATGAAGATGAAAGGCAGCAGGATGGCCGCGAGAATGATCTTGTTGGTCGTTTCGAACTTCATCGAAAGCCGCCGCAATCCGCAGGTTGAAGACGTGTTTCGATGAAATTCTAGCGGGATTCCCTAAAGAACCCATAAACCTATATGCGAAGGCCTATACGTCAGGGCGGATGAAATCGCGCGTTTCGGCATCCATGACCCACAATTCGCCGGTCGAGATGTCGAACCAAGCGCCGTGAAGGGCGATCTTGCCCTCTTTTTCCAGCGCCTTGACCTCGGGGAAGGTCCTGAGATTGTTGATCGAGTTGCGGATCGAGACACGCTCGAGCGCCGTCTGGCGCTCGGTCTGGGTCATAACGTCGTTGCTGCCGATCTGCTCGGCGGCATCCTTGACGAGCGACATCCAGCGGCCGATAAAATCGCCCGGCGAGAGCGGTTCTGAGCTCGGATCGAGTGCAGCGCGGATACCACCGCAACGGCCATGGCCGATGACGACGATATCGGTGACCTTGAGGGCCTGTACGGCAAATTCGAGGGCAGCCGAAGTCGCATGGAAATGCCCGTCCGGCTCATAGGGCGGCACGAGATTGGCGACGTTCCGGATGACGAAGAGCTCGCCCGGGCCGGCATCGAAGATCAACTCCGGAGCCGCGCGGGAGTCGCAGCAGGCGATGACGAGCGTGGTTGGGCTCTGCCCGTTTTCCGCAAGCGTCTTGTAGCGGTCGCGCGCATCGGCATAGCGCCCGCTCATGAAGTTGCGATAACCGTCGAGAAGTGATCCAGGAAAACGCTGCATGACATTTCGATTACCGCTTGGCGCGGGCAAGATCAACTGCTGCAGTGCAAAATGAGTCGTTGCTATTGCTTGCGCCGCTGCGCCGGATGCATGAGGCGGCTCATCTGCACCATGGCCATCGGCGTGGCGAGACTGGAAGCATCACTCGCAAGCGTCAATTCGTCGCTTCCGCGTTTGACGGCGCGAGCAAGCACTTCATAGACGCTGGCCGTCGCCAGCTGCAGCGCTTTCTCGTCATCCATGCCCGAGAGCAACCGTGACATGAAGAGCGCAGCCAGGAGGTCTCCGAGCCCATTCGGCGGATTGTCGATCGCCCGATGCTCGGCAAGCAGCGCGTGGCGTCCGGAAAGATAGAGATTGCCGATCCCGCCGCTCATCATCGGAACAGCCGAGGTGACCAGCATGCGTGACGGGCCGAGCGACAACGCCGCCTCCATGACGGCATTGTTGTCATCGAGCGGTGCGCCGGCCATCCAGGCGAGCTCGTAGCGGTTGGGTGTCGCGAGCGAGGCAAGCGGGATCAGGTGGTCGCGGATCGCTTCAGCCGTTGCCTGCGGGACATAGAGCCCGCCGAGATCGCCCATGACGGGGTCACAGACGTAGAGAAGATCCGGATTGCCCTGCCGCAGCGAGCTGACCAGCCGGGCCACCGACTTGGCCTGCGCCGCATTGCCGAAATAGCCTGACAGCAACGCCTTCACCTCGCCCACCCAGGGCGCGCGGATCAGGTCATCGATCGCCGCATCGAAGTCGGCTTCGGCAAAGGTCAGCCGTGTGGAGCGGCCATGCCCGGGATGCCAGGGCAAAACCACCGTCGGAAGAGCCCAGACCTGATGTCCGAGCGTTTCAAGCGCGAAGACGGCGGCGCGATTGCCGACCGAACCACGAACGACGTGACTGGAGATGACGATAACCGTTCCGGCAGCGGTATTTTCTGGCATGATGATGGTCCTGAACCCGATGCGCCGTTGATCCCCTTTTTGCGCCACAGCTGTCAACCGTTCTTCATCTCTGCGTGGAAAGGTCGCGAAGCGGACGGAGAAAACCGGAGACGACTTATTTTAGCTATTCGAGATAAGCGTCAATTCTTCCGGAAAGTGATCCAAACAGGGGCGAAAATGAACGAAAGCTGCCGTCAAACCGCCTCTTTTAGAGATTTTTTCGATAACTCTTCTGATATTTTGCCCAAAACCGACCGACTCGGGGGGAGCATCTGAAATGGCCGTAAGACAAAATCCGAAACGTGAAAAGCAGATCGGGAGCGCCAAGAAGATCGCGGCCGCGACCGGCGACAAATTTCTTGAGCCCGAAATTCTCTTCAGCCGCGCCAGCGGCGACGATCTCGACCGCTACACCCCAGAGATGCTCGCGCTGTCGGCGGTCCATTCCGCCCGCGAATTACAGGCCTGGAACGGCAAGACGCCGCGCGTCAGCATCGACACCATCGCGGATGTCGAGCCCGCGGGCATTGCCGTATCGGTTCTGACGATCACCGACCACAACATGCCCTTCCTCTACGAGTCCGTGATGGGCGAGGTGACCAGCACCTACCGCGATCTCTTCATGGCGGTTCACCCCATTCTGGTCCTCGAAGACGGCAAGGCTCCTGAGCTGTATTCGGCCGATGAGCCGAGCGATCCGGCAAAGCGCGTCAGCCATATCCAGATCCATATTTCGCCGCTGACATCGGCCCAGGCCGCCGACCTGCAGAAGCGCATCAAGACGGTGCTGGAGCAGGTCGATCAGGCGGTTTCCGACTGGAAGCCGATGCTGTCCAAGCTCGATACGGCGATCGACGAGCTGCGTGAACATGGCTCCAGCCGCAAGAAGGCAGACCGCGACGAAGCACTCGCCTTCCTGACCTGGCTGCGCGATGAGAACTTCACCTTCCTCGGCATGCGCGAATACGTCTATTCCGGCAAGGGCGCCGGCGCCAAGGTGGAGCGCGACAAGGGCACCGGCCTCGGTATTCTCTCCAATCCCGACGTTCTCGTCCTGCGCACCGGCAAGGATGCGGTGACGACGACGCCCGAGATCCTCGCCTTCCTCGACGGTCCGGATTTCCTGATCGTCACCAAGGCCAACGTCAAATCGGTGGTCCACCGCCGCGCCTATATGGACTATGTCGGCGTCAAGCGTTTCGACAAGGATGGCAACGTCACTGGCGAACTCCGCATCGTCGGCCTCTTCACATCGACGGCCTATACGTCCTGGGCGTCCGAGATCCCGCTGATCCGCTCGAAGATCGCCAAGGTGAAGGAGCATTTCGGCTTCGACCCGATGAGCCACTCCGGCCGCATGCTCGACAACACGCTGGAATCCTATCCGCGCGACGATCTCTTCCAGATCGACACGACGCTGCTGTCGAGCTTTGCCGAGCAGATCAACGACCTCGCCGACAGGCCGCGCGTGCGCGTCCTGCCGCGCATCGACCATTTCGACCGCTTCGTCTCCGTCATCATCTATGTGCCGCGCGAAGAATATGACTCGATCGTCCGCGAGAAGATCGGCACTTACCTGAAGACCGTCTATGACGGCCGCGTTTCCGCCTATTATCCGGCCTTCCCGGAAGGCGGCGTCGCCCGCGTCCACTTCATCATCGGCCGCTCCGGCGGCAAGACGCCGCGCATTCCCCAGGCCAAGCTTGAGGAAGCGATCCGGGCGATCACCGCCCGCTGGGACAGCCGCTTCGAGATGCTGGCAGGCCCGAAGGCACCCCGGATCGGCGTCAGTAACGCCTTCCAGGAAGCTTTCTCGCCGGATGAAGCCGTCGGCGATCTTCCAGATATCAGCGCATGCGCAGCCGGCGAACCGATCCGCATCGAGTTCTATTACCGCGACGACAATGAGCGCGGACGCATCCTGTCCCTGAAGATCTTCCACAGTGGCGAGCAGCTGCCGCTCTCGCGCCGTGTTCCGCTGCTTGAAAATCTCGGCTTCAACGTGCTCAGCGAAAGGACTTTCGATATCGAAGTCCCCGCTGCCGATGGCGCCACCAGCATCGTCGTGCTGCACGATATGGAGCTCGAAGCCCGCAGCGGCGCCGACATCGATCTCGGCCGCTTCGGCGCGCCGCTGGAAGAAGCTTTCGTTGCCGCCTTCAATGGCACGATCGACAATGACAGCTTCAACCGCCTGATCCTCTCGGCGGCCCTCTCCGCCCGCGAAACCAACGTGCTGCGTGCCTACGCGCGCTATCTGCGCCAGGCGGGCATTGCCTATTCGCAGGATTATATCGCCGCTACGCTCGACAAATATCCTGATATCGCAGCAGCGATCTTCCGCCTCTTCCATGAAACCATGGATCCGGCGGTCGCCGAGAAGCCGCGGCTGAAGAAGCTTGCCGATCTGCACCAGTCGATCGAAACGGCGCTCGCCAACGTTCCGAGCCTCGACGACGACCGCATCCTGCGCCGCTATATCAACGTTGTCGACGCCACGCTGCGCACCAACTATTTCCAGCGCAACGAGGATGGCTCGACCAAGGCGATGCTCGCCTTCAAGCTCGACCCGCATCTGGTCGATGGCCTGCCGCAGCCGCTGCCCTTCCGCGAAATCTTCGTCTACGGCGTCGAGGTCGAGGGTGTTCACCTGCGCTTCGGCAAGGTCGCCCGTGGCGGCCTGCGCTGGTCCGACCGCGCCGAGGATTATCGCACGGAAGTGCTGGGTCTCGTGAAGGCACAGCAGGTCAAGAACGCCGTCATCGTCCCCGTCGGTGCCAAGGGCGGCTTCTATCCGAAGAAGCTCCCGGTCGGCGGCAGCCGCGACGAGATCTTCAACGCCGGCCGCGAAGCCTACAAGACCTATATCCGCACGCTGCTGTCGATTACCGACAACATCTCCGGCGCCGATATCGTGCCGCCGGCCAACACGGTTCGCATCGATGGCGACGACCCCTATTTCGTCGTCGCCGCCGACAAGGGCACCGCGACCTTCTCCGACACGGCCAACGCGCTGGCGCAGGAAGCCGGCTTCTGGCTGGACGACGCCTTTGCCTCGGGCGGCTCGGCCGGTTACGACCACAAGAAGATGGGCATCACCGCCCGTGGTGCCTGGGAGACCGTGAAGCGCCACTTCCGCGAAATGGATATCGACATCCAGGCGACGCCCTTCACCGTCGCCGGCGTCGGCGACATGTCGGGCGACGTCTTCGGCAACGGCATGCTGCTCTCTCCGAAGATCCGGCTGCTCGCCGCCTTCGACCACCGCGACATCTTCATCGATCCCGATCCGGATATGGAGAAGACGCTCGCCGAGCGTCAGCGCCTGTTCAATCTCGCGCGCTCCAGCTGGCAGGATTTCGACAAGTCGGTTCTGTCGAAGGGCGCGATGATCATCTCCCGTGCCGCAAAGTCGGTAACCCTGACGCCTGAAGCTGTCGCTGCGATCGGCATCGACAAGTCCGTGGCGACACCGTTCGAGATCATGACCGCGATCCTCAAGAGCCCGGTCGACCTGCTCTGGTTCGGCGGCATCGGTACCTATGTAAAAGCCGCGGCCGAAACCGACACCGAAGTCGGCGATCGCGCCAACGACCCGATCCGCATTGCCACCGACGATGTCCGCGCCAAGGTGATCGGCGAGGGCGCCAATCTCGGCGTCACCCAGAAGGGCCGTATCGCCTACGGTCTGAAGGGCGGCCGCAGCAATTCCGACGCCATAGACAACTCCGCCGGCGTCAACACCTCGGATGTCGAGGTCAACATCAAGATCGCACTCGCCAACGCCATGCATGACAGCCGCCTGACGCGTTCCAAGCGCGACCAGCTGCTGTCCTCCATGACGAACGAAGTCGCGAGCCTCGTGCTGCGCAACAACTATCTGCAGTCGCTCGCCATCTCGTTGACCGAGCGCAAGGGCACCGCCAACGGCCTGGAGCTCGCCCGCTTCATGACCGTGCTCGAAGGTGCAAAGCAGCTGAACCGCAAGGTCGAGACCCTGCCTGACGATGCAACGCTCGCCGAGCGTTATGCCGCCGGAAAGCCGCTGACCCGCCCGGAAATCGGCGTCCTGCTTTCCTACGCCAAGATCGTGCTCTTCGACGCGCTGATCGCCAGCGACCTGCCTGACGATCCCTATTTCGCCTCGACGCTGTCTGGTTATTTCCCGGCGAAGATGCAGAAGACCAACGCCGCTGACATCGACAGCCATCGCCTGAAGCGCGAAATCGTCGCAACGGTTCTGGCCAACGAAGCGATCAATCGCGGCGGTCCGGCCTTTGCCGTCAGCATGGTAGACGCAACAGCAGCCTCCGCAGCCGAAGTCGTCCGTGCCGCAATCATCGCCCGCGATGGCTTCGATCTGACACGCCTCTGGAGCGAGACCGATGCGCTGGATGGCAAGATTTCCGGCCAGATGCAGAACCGCATCTACGAAGAGATCGGCCATAGCTTCACGGTCCTGACCCGCCTGATGCTGAAAACCGGCATGGCCAAGGGCGATATCGCCGAAACCGTTAGCCGGCTGCAGGCAGCTCTGAAGAAGCTGAAGCCGTCTTTCGCGGCGCAGGCGCCCGCCGAGTTCGAAGCACGGCAGACGGAGTTTCAGGAAGCCGGTCTTCCCGAGAAGCTGGCAGCCGATATCGCCGGCCTTCCGGGCTTTGCACTGGTGCCGGAGATCATGCAGATCGCCGAGCGGACCGGCGAAGCGCTGGCACGCGCAGCCGAGAGCTATTTCGCAGTATCGCAGACCTTCCGCATCGGCCGCCTACTTGCCGCCGGCAACCGGATCGTCACTTCCGATCACTACGAGAACCTGGCTCTGGCCCGCAGTATCGACCAGATCGCCAGCGCGCGCCGCGACATCGTCATCTCGGCGCTCTCGGAGCACGGCAAGGAAAAGCTGCCGGTTCAGGCCTGGCACGCGGTCGATCGTATCCGCATCAACCGCATCACCGAAGAGCTATCCAGCCTCGGCGACAGCGGCGAACCGAATCTCGCCCGGATCACCGTTGCCGCAGGTCTCCTGACCGATCTTGCGCGCGACCGGACGAGGTGACACAGTCCGCCGCGACAATGGGAGCGGACGTGTGAGCAGAATCGACTGGACGGGAGAGGGAACTCCGGCGCCGCAGAAAGCGCCGGAGGCGGGTATCTGGGGCTGGATGTTTTTCGATTGGGCGGCGCAGCCGTTCTTCACCGTCGTCACCACCTTCATCTTCGGTCCCTATTTCGTCTCCCGGCTCACCACCGATCCCGTCCATGCCCAGGCCATGTGGAGCAACATGGCGACGATCTCCTCGGTGATCATCGCTGTGCTTTCACCGATCCTGGGTTCGATCGCCGACCAATCTGGCGCCAGAAAGCCCTGGATCGGCTTCTTCGCGGTCATCAAGATCGCCAGCCTCTTCGGCCTCTGGTTTGCGGCACCCGGCTCACCTGTCATCTACCCGATGATCTTCATGATCCTGGCCTCGATCGCCGCCGAGTTCTCGATCGTCTTCAACGATTCGATGATGCCGCGGCTGGTCGGCAAGGACGAAGTCGGACGACTCTCCAACACCGCCTGGGGCCTCGGTTATCTCGGCGGCATGATCGTGCTGATCGCCGTCGTCACCCTGCTCGCCGGCAGCCTCGAAACCGGCAAGACGCTGCTTGGCTTCGACCCGCTCTTCGGCCTCGATCCCCATACCGGCGAGGACGCCCGCGTCACCGGACCGATTTCCGCGGTCTGGTACCTGATCTTCATCATCCCGATGTTCCTCTTCACGCCTGATGCGCCGAAAGGCATACCGTTCGGCCGCGCGGTAAAGGTGGGGCTAGCTGAGGTTCGCAACACGATCGGCGAACTGAAACACCGCAAAGGCATCCTGAAATTCCTGCTCGCCCGCATGATCTATCAGGACGGCGTCAACGGCCTGCTGATCCTCGGCGGCACCTTCGCCGCCGGCATGTTCGGCTGGGCGACCATCGAGATCGGCCTTTACGGCATCATCCTCAATGTCGTCGCGATCTTCGGCTGCATCATTGCCGGCCGCATCGATCACCGCATCGGCTCGAAGGTGACGATCGTCATCAGCCTGATCATGCTGCTCATCGCCACTGTCGGGATCATCTCGACGGGACCGGGCTATACGCTCTTCGGCCTGATCGAGCTGCCCGTTGCCGATTCCGGGGGCTTCTTCGGCACCGCCGCCGAAAAGGCTTACATTCTCTACGGATTGCTGATTGGCCTTGCCTTCGGCCCGGTGCAGGCTTCATCGCGCTCGTATCTGGCACGCAGCGTCAGCCTGGAGGAGGCCGGACGCTATTTCGGCATCTATGCGCTCTCCGGCCGCGCCACCAGCTTCATGGCAACGCTGATGTTCTCGATCGTTACCTATTCCAGCGGCTCCGCCCGGCTCGGCATGGCAACGCTGGTGATCTTCCTGATCGGCGGCCTGGCGTTGCTGTTCTTCACACCCTATCCGGCTGACAGGAAGAAGGCCTGAACGAAAAACCCCGGCTCGGGGCCGGGGCTTTCTTGATCAATGGCGGAAGTGCCGCATTCCGGTAAAGACCATCGCGATATTGTGCTCGTTGGCCGCGTCAATGACCTCCTGGTCACGCATCGAGCCGCCCGGCTGGATCACCGCGGTAGCGCCTGCTGCAATCATCGACAGCAGACCGTCGGCGAAGGGCAGGAAGGCCTCGGAGGCGACGGCCGCACCCTTGGTCATCGGAACAGGCAGGCCAAGCGCCTTTGCCGCTTCCTCGGCCTTCAGCGCGGCGATACGGGCAGAGTCGACGCGGCTCATCTGGCCGGCGCCGATCCCGGCGGTCTGGCCGTCCTTGGCGTAAACGACGGCGTTCGACTTCACATGCTTGCCGACCTTGAAGGCGAACTTCATGTCTTCGAGTTCCTGGGCCGTCGGCGCACGCTTGGTGACGACCTTCAGCTCGAGGTCCTCGACCATGCCGTTATCGCGGGTCTGAACCAGCAGGCCGCCGGAAACCGTCTTGGCAGTGATACCGGCAACGCGCGGATCGGGAAGACCACCGGCCGACAGCAGGCGCAGGTTCGGCTTCTTGGCGACGATCGCCTTGGCTTCCTCGGTCACATCAGGTGCGATGATCACTTCGGTGAAAAGCTTGATGATCTCTTCGGCCGTTTCCGCATCCAGCGTCTGGTTCAGCGCGATAATGCCGCCGAAAGCCGAAACGGAATCGCAGGCGAGCGCCCGCTTGTAGGCTTCGAGCAGCGTCGGGCCTGTTGCCACGCCGCAGGGATTGGCATGCTTGATGATGGCGCAGGCAGGAGACTTCTCCGGCAGGAACTCGGAAACGAGTTCGTAGGCCGCATCGGTATCGTTGATATTGTTGTAGGAGAGCTGCTTGCCCTGCAGGAGAGCGGCAGTCGAAACGCCCGGGCGCTGCTCGCCGGTCACGTAGAAGGCAGCCTTCTGGTGCGGGTTTTCGCCGTAGCGCATCTCTTCCTTGAGAACGCCGCCGATCACCCGGTGGCGCGGCGTATCGATTGCCAGCGCTTCGGCAAACCAGTTCGAGATCATCGCGTCGTAAGCCGCCGTGCGGGCATAGGCCTTGGCGGCCATGCGCTGGCGGAAGCTGTAGCTCGTCTGGCCGGCATCATTGGAAAGCTGCTGCAGCAACTCGGCATAATCAGCCGGATCCGTGAGGATGGTGACGTAGGCATGGTTCTTCGCCGAAGCGCGGATCATCGCCGGGCCACCGATGTCGATATTCTCGACGGTCGTCGGATAATCGCCGCCGGCAGCCCGAACCTCCTCGAACGGATAGAGGTTGATGACGGCGATATCGATGCCTTCGATGCCGTGCTTTTTCATCGCGTCCTGATGCTCGGCATCGTCGCGGATAGCGAGCAGGCCGCCGTGAACCGTCGGATGCAGCGTCTTGACGCGGCCATCCATGATCTCAGGAAAGCCGGTGACTTCGGAAACGTCGGTGACATCGAGACCGGCAGCGGCAATCGCCTTGTGCGTGCCTCCGGTCGAGAGCAGGCGAACGCCCTTTTCCGACAGCGCCTTGGCAAGCTCGACGATACCGGTCTTGTCGGAGACGGACAGCAGCGCGGTCTTTGCTTTGACCTTGTCGGGGGCGGGGATCTTCTTGGAAATGACGGCCATGAACCTTCTCCGTTCGGGCTTCGGGAGACATCCGGCGAGGGACGTATAGGATTATGGCGCCGCGTTAGCACGAGCGCTGCCGCCGCGTAAATGCCGACTAGCTCTTGCGGGACAGAAACCAGCGAATTTCCGGCTTTTCAGCGAAATCGAAGTCGATTTCGATCTGATCGGAACCGCAGATGCCGGAGGCATCGGCAAAGAAGATGTCTTCCGAAATCAGCACTTCGTTGCCGGGAGAGGAAAACAGCCAGCTCTCGCCATCGGGCGCGGTCAGCAGGATGGATTCCCGGTCGTTCTGTTTCAGATTGATCGACGGGTGGATGTGAAAGCGCACCGCCGCCTTCAGCGGCTCGTCGCTGACTTTCTCGCCCGGCAGGATCAGCCGGTCGCGGCCGGCGATGATAGCGCCCGCAGAGTTCATCGACAACTCGCGCTCGTGCAGCACGCCGAAGTCGCGCAGATAGCCGTCGTGAACCATCTTCAGCCCGTCACGTCCGTCTTCCGTCTCGGCACGCTCTACCGTCACGGTATCCACCATATCGGTCATCACGTGACCGAGGAATTCCGAGGGCGAGAAGTGGCTGGAGGACGTATCGTTCAGTGTCACCGTCGAATGAGTCGCCGTGGTGCGTGCCATCTGCACATAGCGCTTGCCGGCAAATTTCGGTGAACCGGAGTTGACGATGAAGCGATGGCGCCCGGACGACATCTCGAAAGACAGGCAACCGGCATGCGCGGTGCGTGACAACAAACCCACCGGGGGCGTGCCGGTATCAGCAATGACGACGGTCTTTCCTGCCGCCAGCCGCTGATAGCGCGAATGCGGCATCGCCTTGAATGGCTGGCCCGCGGTCTCGTCATAGCGCAGCACCGACATCAGTTCGTTGGCGAGCGTCGAAGTGGCGCCGTTGAAGAGCGCAAGATCACCATCCTGATGCCGGAAGAACCGCAGCGCCGGATACATGCGATCGATGCCGGAGATCAGCTTCTGCGGTAGGTCGTGGCCGAGATTCACATAGGTTTGGCGAAGCGGCAGCAGATCGAGCAGGAGTTCAAGCCCGGCGCGCGGATTGCGCGAGATGTGTCCCCCATCGGGAAGGATCTGCAGATCGAATTCATTGTCGAGCGCCAAGGCGGCCTTGCGCAGCGCACCAGCGCGCATCGGCATGGAGATCGACGCCATGGCGAGCGCAATCCGCAGACGGAAGAGCACTTCGCCCGCAGGCGCATAAGGCGCCATGCGCCGCAGATACCGCACCTGAAAGGCAAGCGAGCGCATGAAGCGGCGATAGAAACCGCGGTCGGCATTGTGTAGCACGACAGGCGAATGCGACAGCCAGGCGATCACCCGCTGCGCCGTGACATCGATTTCCCAGGCCACGCCTTCGATGCGGCCAGAATGCAGGGACAGCCAGCTATCGACGATCGACCGGGCGATCAGCGACGCACGATCGCTCTTGTAGGCCCGCATATGCCGCAGCCAGCCGAAGCCATGCAGGCGATTGGCGAAGGCGCGCGAGGGCAAAGTGAAAGCGAAGGGCGACTTGCCGTTGGTCTCGAGCATCCGCCCCGCCAGCGGAAAGCGCCCATTCATGATCTCGTCGGCGACATGGGAATCGATGGCGCGCAGATCGGTCGGCGCAACGATCAGGCGCTCCGGCGCCTGAATGGTATGACGGAAGGCGCGCAGGCGCAGCAGAGCAGCACGGCGCGACACGCGCCGCCAAGCCTCCCGAACATACAAAGTCCAAAAACGCCCGCCGGATTGCATAATTTATTTTCTATTGACCCTCGTGATTAAGAATAGGTGAACGAGAGCCGCTTTCACCGGGTGGGCTGCATTAATTCGTGACAAAGATGAAATATAAGAAGCTGCCTTGCAATCAGGCAACACGTCGCAACACCGCGGCATAGAAACCATCCAGCCCCGAAGCGATCCCATCAGTCATCGGCAGCATGACGGGGGTCGTGCGGAAATCGCCAAGCGGGCTGATGGCCTGCTCAAGGCCCGGCCAGGATGCCGCCTCGATCGGTACCCGGGCAATACCGGGCACATCGGCCAGAACACGCGCAATCACATCCTCGCCTTCGGCGGGATCGAGCGAGCAGTTCGAGAAGACGATGACGCCATCAGGCTTCAGAAACGTCAGCGCGTGACGCAGCAGCCGCTCCTGGACACCGGCCAGCTTTTCGATCTCCTCCGGTCCCTTGGTCCAGAGCACATCGGGGTGGCGCCGGGTCGTGCCGGTCGAGGAGCAGGGAGCGTCGAGCAGGATCGCATCGAAACCTTCTTCAGGCTGGAACTTGGTGAGATCCGTGACCAGCGTTTCCGCTTCCAGCCCGAGCCTTGCGAGATTGGAACGCAACCGCTTCAGGCGGTTTTCGGACTGGTCGATGGCCGTGACTTTGCCGCCGGCAAGGATCAGCTGGGCCGTCTTGCCGCCCGGCGCAGCGCAGAGATCGGCAACGCGCTTGCCGGTGAGATCGCCGAACAGTTTCGCAGGGATGCTGGCTGCAGCATCCTGTACCCACCAGGCGCCGTCCTCGAAGCCTTCAAGCGAGGGAATGCTGCCATCGAAGGCGGCCAGCCGCACACCGCCCGTCGGCAGCACGGCGCCGTTCAGACGCTCTGCCCAGGCGGCGGCATCGGCTTTCACGGTCAGGTCGATTGCCGCGGGTTCCAGCTGGGAATCCGAAATGGCGAGCGCCGCTTGCCTGCCGTAAGCCTTGCTTAGACGCGCCAGGAACCAGTCCGGCATGGCCGGAACATCGGCAACGGAGGCCAGGATCGCTTCCTTCTCGCGGCCGAGACGGCGCAGGATGGCGTTGACGAGCTTGGCAAAGCGGCGGTTGCGGGGATCGTTGTTCGCCTGCTCGACGGCGAGGTCGACGGCCGAATGATCGGGCACGTCGAGATAAAGGATCTGCGCCGCACCGACGACGAGAACGTGATGCAGAGCGCGGGCGCCATCCGGCAGCGGGGAATCGAGAAGCGAGGCAATCGCTGCATCGATACGCGGCAGATGCCGGAGCGCCGAATTCAGGATCGCGCGGACAAGCGCGCGGTCGCTTTCGCCGAGCGCCTTATAGGCCGGATTGCCGTGCTCGTGATCGAGAGCGCCATCGAGCGGCAGCTTCTTGTCGACGACCGCAGCAAGAATCTTGGCGGCAGCAGAGCGCGCCTGCAGACCGGGCTTTGTCGGCGGGCGTTCACCCGGTTTGTTGCTGTTCTTATTGGCTGGCTTCTTGCCGTTCGAATTCAAGACCACGGACCTTTAGGCGGTTGGGAATCACCGCGGCCAAGGCCGGTATCCGGAACAGAGCGCGATTTCCGCGACGGATTAGCAGTCCGAACCGGTGCAGTCGAGACATTCATGCCGCCGCGGGCCATTTCCTGCAGCGCGGCGATGCGGTTTTCAGTGTTCGGATGGGTCGAAAACAGGTTGTCCATGCGCTCGCCGGAGAGCGGATTGATGATGAACATATGCGCCGTCGCCGGATTGCGCTCCGCGTCATAATTCGGCACCTGCGCCGCGCCGCGGGCGATCTTGCCAAGCGCCGAGGCGAGCCAAAGCGGATTGCCGCAAATCTCGGCACCGCGCCGATCGGCCGAATATTCGCGCGTGCGGCTGATCGCCATCTGCACCAGCATGGCAGCCAAGGGCGCCACGATCATCGCGACGAGAACGCCGATGAAGCCGAGCGGATTGTTGTTGTTGCCGCGATTGCCGCCAAAGAAGAAGGCGAAATTGCCGAGCATCGAGATCGCACCGGCGAGTGTCGCAGTGATCGTCATGGTCAGCGTGTCGCGGTTTTGAACATGGGCGAGCTCATGCGCCATGACGCCGGCCACTTCCTGCGGCGACAGAACCTGGAGGAGGCCGGTCGAGGCGGCAACGGCGGCGTTCTCGGGATTGCGGCCGGTCGCAAAGGCATTCGGCTGCGGATTGTCATAGAGGTAGACCCTGGGCATCGGCAGACCGGCATTTCGTGCCAGATCGCGAACAATGCCGTAGAATTCAGGCGCATTGCGCTCATCGACCTCCTGGGCGCGATAGGCCGACAGCACCATGTTTCCCGAATTCCAGTAGGAGAAGAAGTTCATGCCGGCGGCGATCAGGAAGGCGATCATCATGCCGCCGCGGCCACCGATCAGGAATCCGACGAACATGAACAGGGCCGTCATGAAGGCAAGCAACATGGCAGTACGAACGAGGTTCATCGAGGGTCTCCATCTCCTATGTGGCGGCTCAAGGGTTTCAATCGGCCCTTCCAGGCACTATGATTTGGTTATTCGCCCGCCACTTTCAATATTTCCGGCAGGATAGCCCCATGCAATCAGCTGACAACGACAACACCGAAGGCCCAGCCGCGGAAAGCGCCGCAGCGCGCAAGCCCCTTTCGCCTGCCGCCAAACGTGCGCTCGCCGAAGCTGAAGAGCGCCGGCGCAGCGCGACACCCATGAACCTGCCCCCGGAAATCGGCGGCCGCGGCGGCGCCGAACCCGCCCGCTTCGGCGACTACGAGATCAACGGCCGCGCCATCGATTTTTAAGTAAATATTCCTATTGACAGTGGCAAATTATCGGAATTTATTCCTCTATATGAGGACGATGATTTCGATTCTTGTCGCCATGTCTGCCTTTCCGCTTACAGCGGAGAGCGCCGAGCAGATTGCCGGTCCGGTCGCTGCGGAGATCATTCGCGTCATCGACGGTGACACGCTTCTGGTGGAAGCGGCCCCCTGGCCGCAGCAGCGCATTGAAGTCTATGTCCGCATCCGCGGCATCGACGCACCGGAAATGAAATCGAAATGCCCCGCTATCAGGCAAGCAGCCGAACAGGCACGTTCCGTGCTGGATGAAATGGCGGCCAGTTCGCCGCACATCAGGCTGACCAATATCAGCGGCGACAAATATTTCGGCCGCATCGTCGCCGATGTCGCCATGCAAGACGGCAGGAATCCGGCTCAGGAGATGCTGAGTGCTGGCCTTGCCGCCGGATATGATGGCGGGCGCAAGCCCCGTATAGCCTGCGCCAGCAGCAATTGAAAAAGCCGCTCCGGATGGGAGCGGCTTTTGAGATCAGCCGCTCGCCTTGTTCTGGCGATTGGCGATGAGATCGTCGACGACGGCGGGATCGGCGAGCGTCGAGGTATCGCCGAGCGATCCGAAATCGTCCTCGGCAATCTTGCGCAGGATGCGGCGCATGATCTTGCCGGAGCGGGTCTTCGGCAGACCCGGCGCGAACTGGATCTTGTCGGGCGACGCGATCGGGCCGATTTCGGTGCGGACATGCTTGATCAGCTGCTGGCGCAGTTCGTCCGAACCCTCGTTGCCGGCCATCAGCGTCACGTAGCAATAAATGCCCTGACCCTTGATCGCATGCGGATAGCCGACGACGGCGGCCTCCGAGACGAGATTGTGCGAGACGAGAGCCGATTCCACTTCGGCCGTGCCGAGACGATGGCCGGAAACGTTCAGTACGTCGTCGACGCGGCCGGTGATCCAGTAATAGCCATCCTCGTCGCGGCGGCAGCCGTCGCCGGTGAAATACTTGCCCTTGTAGGTCGAGAAGTAGGTCTGGATGAAGCGCTCGTGGTCGCCATAGACGGTGCGCATCTGGCCCGGCCAGCTGTCGGTGATGCAGAGATTGCCGTCGGCCGCACCTTCGAGCACCTTGCCCTCATTGTCGACCAGCTGCGGCTTGACGCCGAAGAACGGCACGGTGGCCGAACCGGGCTTCAGATCGGTCGCACCCGGCAGCGGCGTGATCATGTGACCGCCGGTTTCCGTCTGCCACCAGGTATCGATGACCGGGCAGCGCTTGTCGCCGACGACGTTATAATACCATTCCCAGGCTTCCGGATTGATCGGCTCGCCGACGGTTCCGAGCAGCCGCAGCGAGGAGCGCGACGAGCGGGTGACGAAATGATCGCCGGCGCCCATCAGCGAGCGGATCGCCGTGGGTGCGGTGTAGAAGATGTTGACCTTGTGCTTGTCGATGATTTCCCAGAAACGGCCCTGATCCGGGAAGTTCGGCACGCCCTCGAACATCAGCGTCGTCGCGCAGTTCGAAAGCGGTCCGTAGACGATATAGGAGTGACCGGTGACCCAGCCGACATCGGCCGTGCACCAGTAGATATCGCCGGGGTGATAATCGAAGACATATTCATGCGTCATCGACGCATAGACGAGATAGCCGCCGGTGGTGTGCAGCACGCCCTTCGGCTTGCCGGTCGAGCCCGAGGTGTAGAGGATGAACAGCGGATCTTCCGCCTTCATCTTCACCGGCGGGCATTCGGCCTTCACGGTAGCGACTTCCTGGTGGTACCAGAGATCGCGGCCCGGCGCCCAGCCGGTCTTGCCGCCGGTGCGGCGCACGACGAGAACTTTCTCGACGATGACATGCTGCTTGGCGGCGATATGGATCGCAGTGTCGGTATTTTCCTTGAGCGGTACCGGCTTGCCGCCGCGCACGCCTTCGTCGCAGGTGATGACGAAGGTCGATTCACAGTCGACGATACGGCCGGCCAGTGCTTCCGGCGAGAAGCCGCCGAAGACGACCGAATGTACGGCGCCGATGCGCGAACAGGCGAGCATCGCATAAGCCGCTTCGGGGATCATCGGCATGTAGATGGTGACCCGGTCGCCCTTCTTGACGCCGTTCTTCTTCAGCACATTCGCCATCCGGCAGACATGCTCGTAGAGCTCGTTATAGGTGATCTTCTTGTCGACATAGGGATTGTCGCCTTCGAAGATGATGGCGGTCTGGTTGCCATGCGTCTTCAGGTGACGGTCGATGCAGTTATAGGAGACGTTGGTCTGGCCGTCTTCGAACCACTTGATCGAAACCTTGCCGGTGAAGGAAGTGTTCTTGACCTTGGTGTAGGGCTTGAACCAGTCGATGCGCTTGCCGTGCTTGCCCCAGAACTTGTCCGGATTCTCGACGCTCTCCTCGTACCACTTCTCGTATTTCGCCTTGTCGATCAGGGCATGGCTCTTCACCGGTTTGGTAACCGGATAGATCTTCTCCGACATGGAAACTCCTCCTCACGCGGGCACCGGTTTCGCCGCACGAAGCAGCGCCCGGGACTCAATTCAGGGCATTCATAGCAGGTCAAAACGGCCCGGCAATTAGACAAAGGTCATTTCATTCCGGATCAATTGCAATTCTGTGTCACTCCGGTTATATAGCGCCAATATTTCCCGGACATTGTGGTGACAATCCACGGACCGCGACACCGGCGCGGACGACAGAAGGACTATATCCATGGCTCAACAACTGCTCATGCCGAAAGCGACTGCCATCTGGCTCGTCGACAACACGGCGCTGTCTTTCGACCAGATCGCACAGTTCTGCAAGCTGCATCCTCTGGAAGTCAAAGCGATCGCCGATGGTGAAGCTGCGCAGGGCATCAAGGGCCTGGATCCGATCGCAACCGGCCAGCTGTCCCGCGACGAAATAGCGCGCGCCGAGGGCAACCCGAACCACAAGCTGAAGCTTTCTGAGCCGAAGGTTCGCGTTCCGGAATCGAAGCGCCGCGGCCCGCGCTACACGCCGGTTTCCAAGCGCCAGGATCGCCCGAACGCCATTCTCTGGCTGGTTCGCAACCATCCGGAACTGAAGGACGCCCAGATCTCGCGTCTCGTCGGCACCACCAAGTCGACGATCGAGCAGATCCGCGAGCGCACCCACTGGAACTCCGCAAACCTGACGCCGATGGACCCGGTAACGCTCGGCCTCTGCAGCCAGATCGACCTCGACATGGAAGTCGAAAAGGCAGCCAAGGGCCGTCCGCTGCCGACCGCAGCCGAACTGGGCGCAACGCTCGAATCCGCTCAGGAGACCGAGCGCCTGACGCCGAGCTACGAGCGTGAAGAAGAGCGCGAAATCGACGCCGATGCGGTCTTCGCAAAGCTGAAATCGCTGAAGTCGTCTTCCAAGGATGAGGACGAAGACGATCAGTTCTGATCGTCTTTCTCTCCAAACGAAAAACCCGCCGGATCGCTCCGGCGGGTTTTTTATTGGCCGCTTGCTGCCGCTTAGCTGCGGAACAGCGACAGGATGTTCTGCGAAGCGGAGTTGGCGATCGACAGCGACTGGATCGCAAGCTGCTGCTGCGTCTGCAGTGCCGTCAGTTTCGACGATTCCTCTTCCATATCCGCGTCCACCAATCGCCCGACACCGGAGTCGATCGAGTCGCTGAGTGTAGAGACGAAATTCTCCTGCAGCTGAATGCGCGTCGAAATCGAGCCGAGCTGCGAACCGGCGCTCGTCATCGCCTTCAGTGCGTTCTCGACATTGTTCAGCGCCGAGGCGATATCGTCGGACGACAGGTTGCTGATGTTCATCGAGTAGACCGAACCGACCGAGCCGTTGGACGTGCCGAGAATGCCCGTCGAGGTGTCGATAACACCGCCGGTCGTCGTGCCGAACAGGACGTTGCCCGTCGAACCGCTGTCGAGAATGTAGTCGGTCATCTTGACCGAGATGCCATTCGAGCCATCGCGAACGAAGGTCGAGACGACGCTCTTCGTGCCGTTGCCCGCAACCCAGTTTTCACCGGAGAAGGAGGCCGACTCCGAAATGCTCTTCAGCTGCGCCTGGAGCTGGGTGATTTCTTCCTGGATCTTCGACTTGTCGACGCCCTTTTCAGTCGCGGCAACGATCTTCGCCTTGATTTCGGTAACGACGTCGATGGCGTTGTCCATTGCCGAATAGGCGGTATCGACCTTGGCGGCGCCGAGACCCAGCGCGTCGGAGACGGCCGACAGCGCCTTGTTGTCGGATTTCATCGTCGTCGCAATCGACCAGTAGGCGGCATTGTCGGCGGCCTTGGCAACGCGGAGGCCGGAAGAAACGTGTGCCTGCGTCGTCTGCAGGCTCTGGTTGACGCTGCGCAGGGTCTGAAGAGCTGACATCGCAGCCGTGTTAGTCAGGATGCTTGACATCGCTTTTTCCACTTCTCGTGAGGATGAAGGAGCATACCGGCAGAGGCCGGCGGTGGCGGTGCTTCATGCTTCACCTGAGCTCAGGTGTCCGTTGAGGGAAAGCTAATGAGAACATGGTTAACAAGTCGTCAACGATGGTCACATCTCGTCAACGATTCTTACCAAATAGCAAATATCCTATATGGTTCGGGAGCCAAAACCCCTGTGGCGCAAGGCTTCTGCGACTTCTTCAAGTGTTACCGGGTCATCAATTGTCGCAGGCATTTTCCAGGGAAGACCATCCGCAATTTTCTGAATCGTGCCCCTCAGAATCTTGCCGGAGCGCGTTTTTGGTAACCTTTCGACGGTGATGGCAGTTTTGAAGGCGGCAACCGGACCAATTTCTTCACGAATCATTTTAACGACTTCTGATTCGATCTCCGGTGATTCGCGCCGCACGCCCTTCTTCAGCACGAGCAGTCCACAGGGCACCTGACCCTTCAGCGAATCAGCGATTCCGACCACGGCGCATTCGGCAACATCGGGGTGCCTAGCGCAGATTTCTTCCATCGCACCCGTCGAAAGACGATGCCCGGCACAATTGATGATGTCGTCGGTGCGTGACATGATGAAGAGATAACCATCCTCATCGATATAGCCGGCGTCGGCCGTCTTATAGTAGCCCGGAAACTCATCGAGATAGGCCGAACGAAACCGGGCATCGGCATTCCACAGCGTCGGCAGGCATCCGGGCGGCAGCGGTAGCTTGACAACGATATTGCCGAGCGTGCCCGCGGCAACCGGATGACCGGCATCGTCGAGCACCTGGATATCGTAGCCGGGCATCGGCATCGAGGGCGATCCGTGCTTGACCGGCAACTCGCCGAGCCCGATCGGATTGGCAGCGATCGGCCAGCCGGTCTCTGTCTGCCACCAGTGATCGATGACGGGCACGCCAAGCGTCTGCTCCGCCCATTTCAGTGTTTCCGGATCGGCGCGCTCACCGGCAAGAAACAGAGCCCGGAACTTCGCTTTCTTATAGCGTGCCGCAAGCTCGCCATCGGGGTCCTCTCGGCGGATGGCCCGGAATGCCGTCGGCGCCGTAAAAAGCACCCGCACATCGTAGTCCGACACGACCCGCCAGAATGCCCCGGCATCCGGCGTGCCCACCGGCTTGCCCTCATAGATCAACGTCGTTACCCCAGCCAGCAGCGGCGCATAGACGATATAGGAATGGCCGACCACCCAGCCGATATCGGATGCCGTCCAGAAGACCTCGCCGGGCTTCAGCCCATAGATATTCGCCATCGACCAATGCAACGCGACCATATGGCCGCCATTGTCGCGCACGACGCCTTTCGGCTGGCCGGTCGTTCCCGATGTGTAGAGGATGTAAAGTGGATCGGTCGCAAGCACCGGCGTACAGCCGATATCCGCACCGCGATAGCGATCCACCGTCCCGGCGAAATCAAGGTCGCGCCCCTCTGTCAGATCGGCTGCAAGCTCCTGCCGCTGCAGGACGAGGCAATGGGCAGCTTTGATCTTTGCAGTCGCAATGGCCTGATCGACAAGCGGCTTATAGGCAACGACACGGCCGGGCTCCAGACCGCAGCTCGCCGTGATGACCAGCTTGGCACCCGAATCATCGATACGCGATGCGAGCTCGCTGGCGGCAAAGCCGCCGAAGACGACGGAATGCACGGCCCCAAGCCGGGCGCAGGCCAGCATCGAGAAGATCGCCTCTGGCACCATCGGCATATAGAGGATCACGCGGTCGCCTTTGCCGATGCCGAGTGCGCTCAGCGCCGCCGCAATCGCCTTCACCTCATCGAGCACCTCTCCATAGGTGAAGCGCCGCTTGGCGCCATTCATGGCGCTGTCGAAGATGATAGCACTCTCGCCACCCCGTCCGGCGGCAACATGGCGATCGAGGCAATTGAAGCAGGTATTGGTCTCGCCGCCATCGAACCAGCGGCCATAGACGCCGTCACCGGCAGAAAATATCTGCTCCGGCTCCCTGAACCAGTCGATCGCCTCTGCTGCTTTCTTCCAGAAACCCTCGGGATCGGCTTTCCAGCTGTCATAGACGCTGTGATAGTGGCTCTGCATCTGCTCCTCCCCAGGACATGCAAGCTATAGAGCCAATCTAGGGGAGGGAGGTGCGGACAGGAAGCCCGACGAAAGACGAGCTTAGCGAGCGCCGAAAATTGCCGAGCCGACGCGCACGCTTGTGGCGCCGAAAGCAATCGCCGTTTCATAATCTCCCGACATGCCCATCGACAGCTTTGTCAGCCCGCAAGCCTTTGCAAGCTTGGCAAGCAGGGCGAAATGCGGCCCCGGATTTTCCTCCGCCGGCGGAATGCACATCAGCCCTTCGATCGCCAGCCCAAGCTCGTTGCGGCAGAGATCGACGAAAGCGGCGGTATCGTCTGGCGCAATACCCGCCTTCTGCGGCTCCAATCCTGTATTGACCTGAACATAGAGACGAACCGTTTTGCCCTGCCGCTTCATCTCATCGGCAAGCGCCCGGGCAATCTTCTCCCGGTCGACAGTCTCGATGACATCGAAAAGCGCAACGGCATCTTCCGCCTTGTTCGACTGCAGGGGCCCAATCAAATGCAGCTCGAGGCCCGCCGTCTCGCTTTTCAGCTCGGGCCATTTGCCCTGGCTTTCCTGCACGCGGTTCTCGCCGAAGACCCGCTGACCGGCGGCAATCGCCGGGCGGATGGCATCGGCATCGAAGGTCTTCGACACCGCAACAAGCTGCACCGAGCCCGCCGGACGCTTGATCCCGGCCTCTGCTTCGGCAATGCGTGAACGCACCTCGTTCAGCCGCTCTTGAAGTTCCATCGCTTACCCCCGACATGATGCTAGGTGATGACGGCAGAGCACTAAACGCGGCATGCGTGCTTGCCAAGACCCACCGGCCCGAAAACGGCCTTTCCTGCGCCCGATCGGGCATTTGCAGCACCCGCAAAACTTGACGCTACGGTGGTTTCGTGGTGAAGGTCACCACCAACTTCCCCTGATTTTCCGGAAATTCGAATACCATGGCTACCGAACGTTATAATCCGCGCGACGCCGAGCCCCGCTGGCAGCAGAAATGGAACGAGGCAAAGGTCTTCGAGACCGACAATGCCGATCCGCGCGAGAAATACTACGTCCTTGAAATGTTCCCGTATCCGTCGGGCCGCATTCACATGGGCCATGTCCGCAACTATGCGATGGGCGACGTCGTCGCCCGCTACAAGCGCGCCCGCGGCTACAACGTTCTCCACCCGATGGGCTGGGACGCATTCGGCATGCCGGCGGAAAACGCGGCGATGGAACGTGGCGTTCACCCGGCGTCCTGGACCTATCAGAATATCGGCTCGATGAAGTCGCAGCTGAAGGCCATGGGCCTGTCGCTCGACTGGAGCCGCGAGTTCGCGACCTGTGACGTCGAATATTACCAGCACCAGCAGCACCTGTTCCTGGATTTCCTGGAGAAGGGCCTGGTCTACCGCAAGCAGTCGAAGGTCAACTGGGACCCGGTCGACAATACCGTTCTGGCCAATGAACAGGTCATCGACGGCCGCGGCTGGCGTTCGGGCGCTCTGGTCGAGCAGCGCGAACTGACGCAGTGGTTCTTCAAGATCACCGATTTCAGCCAGGATCTGCTGGATGCACTGGATACGCTCGATCAGTGGCCGGAAAAGGTCCGCCTGATGCAGAAGAACTGGATCGGCCGGTCGGAAGGCCTGACGATCCGTTGGGAAATCGTCGCTGAGACTGCGCCTGCCGGCGAGACCGAGGTGACCGTCTACACGACGCGTCCCGACACGCTGTTCGGCGCATCCTTCCTGGCGATCGCCGCTGACCATCCGCTGGCCAAGGAAGCCGCCGCCAGGAACGCCGCGATCGACGCCTTCTGCGAAGAATGCCGCCGCGCCGGCACCTCGCTGGCCGCGCTCGAAACCGCCGAAAAGAAGGGCATCGACACCGGCATTCGCGTCAAGCATCCGCTGGATCCGTCCTGGGAGCTGCCTGTCTACGTCGCGAATTTCGTGCTGATGGACTACGGCACGGGCGCCATCTTCGGCTGCCCGTCCGGCGACCAGCGCGACCTCGATTTCGCCCGCAAGTACGATCTTCCTGTCGTGCCCGTCGTCATGCCGAAGGATGGCGACGCAGCAAGCTTCGCTGTCGGCGACACCGCCTATGACGGCGATGGCGTGATGATCAACTCGCGTTTCCTCGACGGCAAGACGACGACCGAGGCATTCGAGATCGTTGCCGACAAGCTGTCTTCGACCGAGATCGGCGGCGCGGCCCAGGGCGAGCGCAAGGTGAACTTCCGCCTGCGCGACTGGGGCATTTCGCGCCAGCGTTACTGGGGCTGCCCCATCCCGGTCATCCACTGCGATGATTGTGGCGTCGTGCCGGTTCCGAAGAAGGACCTGCCGGTTCAGCTGCCGTCAGACGTCACCTTCGACCAGCCGGGCAATCCGCTCGACCGTCACCCGACCTGGCGTCACGTTGCCTGCCCGCACTGCGGCAAGGACGCGCGCCGCGAGACGGACACGATGGACACCTTCGTCGATTCGAGCTGGTATTTCACCCGCTTCACCGCGCCATGGGAAAAGCAGCCGACCGATCCGAAGGCCGCCAATCGCTGGCTCCCCGTCGATCAGTATATCGGCGGCATCGAGCACGCGATCCTGCACCTGCTCTACTCGCGCTTCTTCACCCGCGCCATGCGCGAGACCGGTCATGTCGACGTGAAGGAACCCTTCAAGGGCCTCTTCACCCAAGGCATGGTGGTGCACGAAACCTACCGCCGCGGCACGGGTTCGCACGGCGATTGGGTGGCGCCTGCGGATATCCGGATCGAGGAAGTCGACGGCAAGCGCCGTGCCTTCCTGCTGGAGGGTGGCGATGAAGTATCGATCGGCTCAATCGAAAAGATGTCGAAGTCGAAGAAGAACGTCGTCGATCCCGACGATATCATCGCGTCCTACGGCGCCGACACGGCCCGCTTCTTCGTGCTGTCGGATTCTCCGCCGGAGCGCGACGTCATCTGGTCCGAAGCAGGCGTCGAAGGCGCCCACCGCTTCGCCCAGCGTCTGTACCGCCTGATTTCCGAAGCATCGGAAGCGCTGGCAGCGGTGCCTGCGAATCCGGCTAAGGATGGCGAGGCGTTGGCAATCTCCCAGGCCGCTCACAAGACGCTAAAGGCCGTCCAGAACGATTATGACAAGCTCTGGTTCAATAAGGCCGTGGCGCGCATCTATGAGCTCGTCAATGCGCTCGCGTCGCCGCTGACAAAGGTTGCGGCCGGCGAAGGCGACGCGGCCTACCGTTCTGCCGTTCGCGAAGCATCGCAGATCCTCGTCCAGCTAGTGGCCCCGATGACCCCGCACCTGGCTGAAGAATGCTGGGCAGCACTCGGCAATACCGGCCTGCTGGCGCAAGCTGCATGGCCGGCCTATGACGAGGCGCTGACAACCGAGAATGATGTCGTTCTGCCGGTCCAGATCAACGGCAAGAAGCGTGCTGAATTGACAATTTCTCGCGACGCGGATCAGAATGCCGTGACCGAAGCAGTGCTTGCTCTGGAGGCGGTCACCGCCGCCCTGAACGGCCAGGCGCCGAAGAAGATTATCGTGGTTCCGCAAAGGATTGTGAACATTGTCGTCTGATTTCGCTTCGAAGCTCGGCCGCCGCGCCGCTCTCGGCATCATCATCGCTTCCGCGGCACTGCTGAGCTCCTGCCAGGTCCGTCCGCTCTACTCGGAATCCTCCGGGGTCACCGCGAAGCTCTCGTCGGTCGGCTTCTCCGAGGCGACCTCGCGCGTCGAGCAGGAAGTCCGCAACCGGCTGATCTTCATCGCCGGCCGCGGAGCCGGCGAGGCGGAAAACCCGGAATATGAAGCCGAAATCCACGTCCGCTCGAGCGTTACCGACACGCTGCTCGTGCAGTCATCGGACACTGCCCGCGCCGGCCGCGTCACGGTCAGCGTCGACTATACGCTGCGCTCGACCAAGGATAGCCAGGTCATCAAGGCGGGCAATCGCTATGCAACTGCCCTGCTGGATTATCCCGGCCAGGAATTCGCTAAGCAGCGTGCTGTTCGCGACGCGGAAAACCGCGCCGCACGCGAAGCTGCAGAATTCGTAGGCCTCGATATCGCCGCGGCCCTCGGCCGCTGAGGGCAGGGCTGTGGCGGAAATCAAGTCGCATGAGTTCGAAGGCTTCCTTCAGCGCTCCGCCGCGGCCTACAGCCTCTTTGTGATCTATGGTCCCGACCGGGGGCTGGTTTCCGAGCGCGCCTCACAGATCGCCGCCAAGAGCGGCGTCGCGCTCGACGATCCCTTTTCGCTGATCAAGCTCGATATCGGCGACCTCCAGAAAGATCCCGGACGGTTGATGGACGAGGCAGGCTCGATCGGCCTGTTTGGCGGCGAAAAACTGATCTGGATCAGAGGCGCCGCTAATGAGAAGTATCTCGTAGATGCGCTTCAGTTGCTCGCCGCCAAGCCCCCCGAGGGAACATCGGTTATCGTCGAAGCCGGTGACCTCAAGAAGGGTTCGCTTCTGCGCAAGGTGGTGGAAGGCGCCCGTACGGTCGCGGTTATCCCATGCTATGCTGACGACGCGCGCGCCCTGAACGCGCTGATTGACAACGAACTGGCTGCGGAAGGATTGCGCATCACCCCCGCAGCACGCCAGGCACTGGTGGAATTGATCGGCGGTGACCGTATCGCCTCACGCAACGAGGTGCGCAAGCTCGCCCTTTATTGCCGTGGAATGGATACGATAGAAGAGCACCACGTCGATGAGATCATCGGCGACGCGAGCGCCATCTCGGTCGATGATGCCGTTGACGCGATCCTGAGCGGCAACACGACGACATTTCTGCATGCCATGCAGAAGATCACCGCCTCGAAGACGGCAATCTTCCTCGTCATCCAGGCATGTCTGAAACAGTTCCAGCTTCTGGATACGATGCGGACGGAAATGGATGAGAAGCGGCTGCAGGCCGGGCAAGTGATGCAGACCCTCGGCCGCCACCTGCATTTCAGGCGCAAGCCGATCATCGAGCAGGCATTGAGAACGTGGTCAGCGGAAGCAATCGCCCGCGAAACAAACCGTCTTCACGCAGCCATCCTGCAGACGCGCAAGCGTCAGAGCCTGGAAGACAGCATCGCCCTCCAGACCCTGCTATCGACAACGCTGCAATCCGGCCGCAAGGGCTGATCAGCGGCGTTCCAGAAGCCGGCAGATTTCTTCCAATTGTTCCAATGACTTATAGGCGATCTTGATCTGCCCGCCACTGGCCTTGTGATTGATCGTCACGTCGAGGCCAAGCGCGTCGGACAGCGTGCGTTCCAGCGCCAGCGTATCCGAATCTTTCTGATCCAGTCGTGGGCCGGAACTTTTGGGCTCCGACTGCGCCTTGATATCGTTCTGCGCCAGGCGCTCGGCATCGCGCACCGACATGCCCTTGGCGACAATCGTCTTCGCCAGCATCGCCGGATCCGAAGTCGACACCAGGGCGCGCGCATGGCCTGCCGAAAGGCTGCCAGCAGCAAGGAGATCGCGAACCTGATCGGGAAGCTTCAACAGCCGAAGCGAATTCGCAACATGGCTGCGGCTCTTACCAATGATTTCGCCGAGATCGTTCTGCGTATAGCCATACTCGGCGATCAGCTGCTCGTAGCCCAGCGCCTCTTCAAGCGGATTGAGATCGGAACGCTGGACGTTCTCGACAATGGCGATCTCCAGCGCCGTCTTGTCGTCGACATCGCGAACCAGAACCGGGATCTCGATCAGGCCAGCAAGCTGAGCGGCACGCCAGCGCCTTTCACCGGCGATGATCTCAAAGCGGCCTTCGCCGATCGTGCGAACGACGATCGGCTGAACGATGCCATGCTGGCGGATCGAACTCGCGAGGTCATGCAGCTCGGTGTCATCGAAGAAGCGGCGCGGGTTGCGCGGATTGCGGCTCACGAACTCGATCGGTACCTGGCGATCGGCGCTCACGCTCGGCTTCTCGCCCTCTACTGGAACCGGCTGATCCATCTCGCCGATCAGCGCAGCAAGTCCGCGCCCAAGGCGCCTCTTCGAAACATCGTCGTTCATGGTCTCAACTCACTTTACAATTCAAGCTGCGAGGCGCTGGCGTTCGCGCTGGATCACTTCCGACGCCAGCTGCAGATAGGCCTGACTGCCGGCGCACTTCAGATCGTAGAGAATGGCGGGCTTGCCGTAGGAGGGCGCTTCAGAAACGCGAACATTCCTCGGAATCAACGTATGGTAGACCTTCTCGCCGAGATGCGTCCTGACGTCGTTGACCACCTGCTGCGCCAGATTGTTTCGGGCATCAAACATTGTCAGCACGATACCCTGGATGTCCAACCTCGGATTAACCGTCCGGCGAACCTGATCGACGGTTTCGAGCAACTGGCTGAGACCTTCAAGCGCGAAGAATTCGCACTGCAGCGGCACAAGAACCGAGTGAGCAGCGGCCATCGCGTTCATCGTCAGCAGGTTGAACGACGGCGGGCAGTCCAAGATGATGTACGAGAACTCAAAGGCTTCCTCGCTCGCGAGAGCCTTCTTCAGCTTGAAGACGCGGTCGGACTGTTGCGCGATCTCCATCTCGATCCCGAGCAAATCCATGGTCGATGGCACGATGAAAAGATTGGGCACGGCAGTCTGCTGTGCGGTTTCCCGAACGCTCGCTTCGCCGACCAGCAGGTCGTAAGATGAGACCCGGCGATCCTTGCGATCGATACCAAGTCCTGTGCTGGCGTTGCCCTGCGGATCAAGATCGACGATCAGAACACGCTCACCGATCGCGGCAAGCGCAGTCGCCAGATTGATGGCCGTCGTCGTTTTGCCGACGCCGCCCTTCTGATTTGCTATGGTGATAATCCGGTTTCGCTCGCCAGCCATCATCGATGATCCAAAATCGTTAAACCAAGTGCCGGAGTTTGGAGATTTCGAGAATAACGGAATCTCTCTCGACGACACTGGTATGTTCTACCAGATCGAACTGCCAGCGGCCATGCGCTTTCTTAATCTCGGATCGGTAATCCCGGCCTTTATGGAAGAAAGCCTGGCATTTTTCATTCCGATCCATCCATGGCTTTGAGAATTCCAACAGTTTGTCTAGATCGGCTAGCGCACGGCCCGAGATGGCGTCACTGTCAGGCACTACCTTGTAGACATCCTCGATTCTGACTGCGTGGACAGAGCCGCGCGCATTGGTCTCGCGCAGCGCAAGCCGCAGAAACGAGGCCTTCTTGTTGTTGCTCTCGACAAGATGCACCCAACCATTGGCCTGCTCAGCCATCAGGATAGCGGTAATGACACCCGGAAAGCCGCCACCGCTACCCAAATCCACCCAGGTCTTCGCGCCGGGGCTCAGCTGGTAGATTTGGGCGCTATCGACGATGTGGCGGTCCCATGCATCGCTGAGTGTGGAGGGCGCCACCAGATTTATGGTCTTGGCCCACTTCTGGAAAAGTTGCAGAAAATGCTCGAGTCGCGCCTGTGTTTCACGTGAAACACTTTGACCGTTCAGCTTCATTCAAGGACTCTTTTCGCGTGTATTAGATAGCGCGTGCCATATCAGCGCGCCGCAGATGGACGAGCAATAACGATATGGCCGCTGGCGTCATACCGTCAATCTTCGCCGCTTGCGCAATGCTGTATGGCTCCGCGCGCTGCAGCTTCTGTTTCAACTCATTCGAAAGACCCGAAAGCTGCGAGTAGTCGAAATCCGCAGGGATCAGACGGTCTTCATCGCGTTTTATATCAGCAATATCAACAGCTTGCCGCTTCATATACACTGCATACGATGCCTCGATATCCATCGCCTCACCGATCCTGGCATCAAGCGTGGCAATGTCTGGCCAAATCTTCGCGATATCCGCCAGCCTGAAGTCCGGGTACGAAAGAAGCTCATAGGCCGTTCGGCGCTGCCCATCGAGATTAATCATGAGGCCGGCACGTCGCGCTTCGTTCGGCGTGGTGTCCAGCGATTGAAGCATCGCGCGCGCCGCATCGAGTTGCTCATTGTAAGCAGCGAACCGCTGCGCGCGTCCGCTGCTCACGCAGCCAATCTCCAACCCGATCGGCGTAAGTCGCACATCGGCATTGTCGGCACGAAGCGATAGCCGGTACTCCGCTCGGGAGGTGAACATCCGATAAGGCTCGGCGACGCCACGCGATGTCAGATCGTCGATCATCACGCCAATGTAGGAGTTCGTCCGACTCAGGACGAAAGGATCGGAACCACCTGCAAGGCGCGCTGCATTGAGGCCGGCGACGAGGCCCTGCGCCGCGGCTTCCTCATAACCGGTCGTTCCATTGATCTGACCGGCAAGAAACAGCCCCGATAAACGCTTGAGCTCCAGCGATGGTGTGAGCTCGCGCGGATCGACGTGATCGTACTCTATCGCATAGCCCGGCTGCAGGATCGACACCGCTTCAAGACCGGGGATTGTCCGGATGAACTCTTCCTGCACCTCGGCGGGGAGGGAGGTGGAAATGCCGTTCGGATAGATCGTATGATCATCCAGGCCTTCAGGCTCGAGGAAGATCTGGTGGCCGTCGCGCTCACCGAACTTGACGATCTTATCCTCGATCGACGGGCAATAGCGCGGCCCCACGCCTTCGATCTGGCCGGAATACATTGCGGAGCGGTTGAGATTATCGGCGATGATCTTGTGCGTCGCAGAGGTGGTCCGCGTCACGCCGCATTCGACCTGCGCATTGGTAATGCGATCTGTCATGAACGAGAAGGGGATCAACTCATCATCGGCGGCCTGCCGGCCGACGGACGCCCAGTCAATCGTGCGGCCATCAAGCCGAGCCGGCGTGCCGGTCTTCAGGCGGCCAAGCTTGATGCCGAGCCGCAGCAGCGTACCAGACAGGCCGACGGAAGGTTCCTCACCGACGCGTCCGGCTGGGATCTTCTTATCGCCGATATGGATAAGGCCGCGAAGAAATGTGCCCGTCGTCAGGACAACAGCGCGGCATTCCAGAATCCGGCTATCTTTCATAATGACGCCGGTAACAACGCCATCCTCAACCCTGAGATCAAAGGCATCGCCTTCAATGATATCGAGGTTCTCGATTGCTTCGATCTCGCGCAGCATAGCCTCGCGATAGAGTTTGCGGTCCGCCTGCGTCCGCGGGCCGCGGACCGCCGGGCCCTTCTTGCGATTGAGCATGCGGAACTGAATGCCGCCGGCGTCTGCAACACGGCCCATAAGGCCATCGAGCGCATCAACCTCGCGAACCAGATGTCCCTTACCAAGCCCGCCGATCGCGGGATTGCAAGACATCACGCCGATCGTATCCCGGCGATGGGTTACGAGCGCGGTCTTGGCGCCGAGACGGGCAGCAGCGCTTGCCGCTTCCGCGCCTGCATGGCCACCGCCAATGATGATGACATCGTACTTCATGCTCTCAGCATCCGATACTCGCCGCGTTTCACGTGAAACTCACGCACTTGCGGCCATCCAGTGTTTCACGTGAATCATTTGCCGATGCAGAACTCGGAGAAGATCACGTCAAGGAGATTCTCTACATCGACCCGGCCGGTGATCCTGCCAAGTGCATTCGCCGCGACCCGCAGCTCTTCGGCCCTTAGGTCAAGCTCGCCCGCGGACAGGGCAATCCCGATGGCTCGCAAACATTCCGCAAGCGAATCTTTATGTCTCAGCCGGCTCGGCAAAGCCAAGCTCTCGGGCCGCACCGTGCGAGCGATGCGATCGCCGATCAGCACCCTCAGCTCGTCCAGACCTTCGCCCGTCTGCACCGATATGGACACATCAAACGCATCTGACGCAACAGCAAGATCCGCCTTTGTCCCGATATTGACACGCGCATCGCCGCTAACAGCATGCTCCGCACCCAGGCCAGACGATTGGTCATGCAAATACAGCACCAAGTCCGCCTGGGCAACAAGGTTTTCGGCGCGGCGGATACCCTCACGCTCGACGCGTTCCTCTGTCTCGCGAAGTCCAGCCGTATCGTAAAGCTTCACCAGAAAGCCGCCGATATCGAGATCGACCTGGAGCACATCGCGGGTGGTGCCGGCTATGTCGGTAACGATGGCCACGTCGCGCTGGGCGAGGGCATTCATCAGCGACGACTTGCCGGCATTCGGCGCGCCGGCGATGACGACCTTGAAACCATCCCGGATGATCTCGCCGGCATCTGCATTTGCAAGATGCGCAGATATCTCGGACTTTAGGCGGTTGACCTCTGCCCATACCTGATCCGAAACCGAGCCGGGAACATCGTCCTCGTCAGCAAAGTCCAGTTCCGCCTCAATCAGCGCGCGGCAACGCGTCAATCGTTCCGCCCACGAATCGTATAGCTTGGAAAGGTGTCCTGAGCTGTGCTCCACGGCCAGGCGCCGCTGCATCTCGGTCTCGGCAGCAATCAGATCGGCCAAGCCTTCGATCTCAACGAGATCAAGCTTGCCGTTCTCGAATGCCCGGCGCGAGAACTCACCTTCTACGGCAAGACGCAGCCCGGGAATTTCGCTCAGGCACTGAAGCAGGCTTTGAACAACGGCGCGGCCGCCATGAATCTGCAGTTCGGCGCAGTCTTCACCGGTGAACGATGCGGGGCTCGGGAAAAATAGGATCAGACCCGAATCGATCGGGTCACCGTTCCGGTTTCGAATCGTTCGCAGGCTGGCCTGCCTCGGAGAGGGGAGGGTGCCGATCAGATGCTGAAGCGCTGCAGCCGTCGCCGGACCGCTGATGCGAACGACAGCGACGCCCGAGGGAAGGCCGCCACTCGACAGGGCATAGATCGTTTGTCGCGTCATCGCTTGCTCTCTCCGGCTCCCAAAATAACAAAGCCGGCCGCTAGATGCGACCGGCTTGTATGGATGAATCCGGCTAACGGATTAGGTGTTCATCGAGTCGAAGAAGTCAGGGTTGTTCTTCGTCTGCTTCAGCTTATCGATTAGGAACTCGATTGCATCGGTCGTGCCCATCGGCGCCAGGATGCGGCGGAGCACGAAGATCTTCTGGAGATCCTGGCGCGGCACCAGCAGGTCTTCCTTACGCGTGCCGGACTTGAGGATATCCATCGCCGGGAAGATACGCTTGTCGGCAACCTTGCGGTCGAGAACGATTTCCGAGTTGCCGGTACCCTTGAACTCTTCGAAAATGACTTCGTCCATACGGCTGCCGGTATCGATCAGCGCCGTTGCGATAATCGTCAGCGAGCCGCCTTCTTCGATGTTACGGGCGGCACCGAAGAAGCGCTTTGGGCGCTGCAGGGCGTTAGCGTCGACACCACCGGTCAGAACCTTACCAGAGGAAGGAACAACCGTGTTGTAGGCGCGGCCGAGGCGGGTGATGGAGTCGAGCAGGATGACGACATCGCGGCCATGTTCGACAAGGCGCTTAGCCTTCTCGATGACCATTTCGGCGACCTGGACGTGACGAACGGCCGGCTCATCGAAGGTGGACGAGATGACTTCGCCGCGCACCGAGCGCTGCATGTCCGTCACTTCTTCCGGACGCTCATCGATCAGGAGAACAATCAGGTAGCATTCCGGATGGTTTGCAGTGATCGAATGCGCGATGTTCTGCAAGAGAACCGTCTTACCGGTACGCGGCGGAGCAACGATCAGACCGCGCTGGCCCTTGCCGAGCGGGGCGACGAGATCGATGACGCGCGAAGACAGATCCTTCGAGGTCGGAATATCGAGCTCCATACGGAAGCGCTCGTTCGGATAAAGCGGCGTCAGGTTGTCGAAGTGAACCTTGTGACGGATCTTCTCCGGATCGTCGAAATTAATCGTGTTGACTTTGAGCAGCGCGAAGTAGCGCTCGCCTTCCTTCGGTCCGCGGATCGGACCTTCGACGGTATCGCCTGTCTTCAGCGAGAAGCGGCGGATCTGCGACGGGGAGATATAGATATCGTCAGGACCCGGCAGGTAGTTTGCGTTGGCAGAGCGCAGGAAGCCAAAACCGTCCTGCAGCACTTCGACGACGCCTTCGCCGATGATCTCGACGTCCTGGCTGGCGAGGACCTTCAGGATTGCAAACATCAATTCCTGTTTGCGCATTGTGCTTGCATTTTCGACCTCGAGCGATTCGGCAAACGCCAGAAGATCGGTCGGGGATTTACTCTTAAGTTCCTGAAGCTTCATTTCAGCCATGAAGTGACCATTACTCTGTATTTCAAAAGGGGGAAGGCTATGTCGGGTCGTATTCGGTGTTGCGAAAGGGCTCGCAGACGACTGAACTCAAAACACATGCCACGAAGATGAGATGCGCGGAAAATAGCGACTAAGATAAGGCGCCGCAAGGGGGCTGCTTAAAATGAAGCAAATTTAACCTCGGCTTCCGCCAGACCTCAAAAAGGCTTCACGACAACCAGAATGACGATCAGGATCATCAGCAGCGTCGGGGCTTCATTCATGAACCGCCAGTAGCGCGCCGAGCGGCGGTTGCGATCCGCCGCAAAGTCGCGAACGGCCCGGCTGAAGAACATGTGAACAGCCGTTAGCAGCACCACAAGCCCGATCTTGGCATGCAGCCAGCCGCCCTGGAAGCCATAGACGGACCAGGCGAGATAAAGCCCGAAGATCCAGGTCAGCATCATCGCCGGGTTCATGATGATCTTCAGAAGCCTGCTCTCCATCACCTTGAAGGTTTCCGACTGCTCTGAGCCGGGCTCTGCATCCGTGTGATAGATGAAAAGCCGCGGCATGTAGAACAGGCCGGCCATCCAGGAGATGACCGCAATGATGTGCAGCGCCTTGATCCAGAGATAGAGGTTCTCCGGGTTCCAGGCAAAGAGCCCGACAGCCAGAACGGCAAAGAAGGCGAGGGCGAAATGCGCGCGCCGACGTGCATAGGCTCCGGGCCGGGCTCCAGTCTGCTTTTCCATGCTCAACCTCGCGATCCGCGCACCCGCTCGACCAGCAGCCGCACATTCTCGGGATCCGCCTGCGGCGTGATGCCGTGACCGAGATTGAAGATCAGCGGCCCATTGCCGAGCTTCTCGAGGATTTCGTCGATGCCTTCCTCCAGCGCCCGGCCACCGGCGACAACGCGCATCGGATCGAGATTGCCCTGAACCGCGCCATCCTTCTGCAGCTCACGCGCAAATTCCAGCGGCACCGACCAATCGAGGCCGATCGCGTCCGCCCCGGTCTTCTGTCGGTAGTCCTTCAGGAGATAGCCCGCACCCTTGGCGAAAGCGATGATCTTGGCCTGCGGACGCTGTGCCCGGATCGAAGCGATCATGCGCGCGACGGGCTTCACGGCATAGGCCGCAAATTCCTTCTCGCCGAGAACACCGGCCCAGGAATCGAAAATCTGCACTGCATCGGCGCCGGCATCGATCTGCGCCACAAGGTAATCGGCCGAAACATCAGCAAGCAGCATCAACAGCTGCTCGAAGGCTTTCGGATGCTTGTAGGCGAACAGGCGGGCGGGTGCCTGATCAGGCGTACCCTTCCCAGCGATCATATAGGTCGCAACGGTCCAGGGAGCGCCACAGAAGCCGAGCAGCGTCGTTTCTGAGGGTAACTCAGCCCGCAGCCTCGAAACCGTCTCCAGCACCGGCTTGAGATAGGACACAATCTCCTCGTCATTGAGATTGGCAATCCCGGCCTCGTCGATCGGATCCATCTCAGGACCGTGGCCTTCCGTGAAACGCACGTTGCGCTTCATCGCGTCGGGAATGACCAGGATATCCGAGAACAGGATCGCTGCGTCGAAGCCATAACGGCGGATCGGCTGGAGCGTCACTTCCACGGCATGGTCAGGAGAATAACAGAGGTCGAGGAAACTTCCGGCCTTCTGGCGCGTTTGTCTGTACTCCGGCAGATATCGTCCTGCCTGTCTCATAAGCCAGATCGGAGGAGGGGAGAGAGTTTCACCGTCGAGAACTCTCATGATTTTCCGGCGCGTTTCGCTCAAGCGCTTCTTCCCTATCTAAAATCAAAGATATTTTAAAAGGTTTCTATTTCTTAGAGTCGGTGTCTATCAAGGATTAAAATCCATCCACGAACGATGCGATTTGTCGCGTTTGCTCGGACGGCGCGGAAAGAAATCAGCCATTTGGGCTATAACCTGTGGACCAAACGGAATCTCGAAACGAATCCAATCGCTTTAATGCTTCCGCTTTATCGCCCTTCTGTGGACAATCAGTGGACGAGTGTCTGGCTTCTCTTCATCATCCACATCCTCCACAAGCCGGCCTTTTCGCTGTCCGGAAAATTCCGAATGTGGATAAGCAGGCACGTTTTCCCTTGCCTCGAACCCCGCCGCTCCCTTAGCTCTTGGTCATCCAGTCTTATCAACAGGTGGCGGAAAATAACGTGGAGAACCGGACGAACTTCTTCCATCTGCATCTCATATCTGACTCAACAGGGGAGACTCTCATCTCGGCCGGGCGCGCGGCTTCGGCGCAGTTCAAATCAGCCCAGCCAATCGAGCACGTCTATCCGCTCATCCGAAATCGCAAGCAGTTGCTGCCAGTTCTCGATGCCATCGACCACGAGCCCGGCATCGTCCTCTATACGATTGTCGACCGCGAGCTCGCGACGCTGATCGACGAGCGTTGCGCCGAAATGGGTGTCGCCTCGGTCAATGTGCTCGAGCCCGTGATGGCCGCGTTCCAGATCTATCTTGGCGCGCCGTCGCGCCGCCGTGTCGGCGCGCAGCATGTGATGAATGCCGGATATTTCGCGCGTATCGAAGCGCTGAATTTCACCATGGATCATGACGACGGGCAGATGCCGGACGATTATAATGACGCCGATGTCGTTGTCGTCGGCATCAGCCGCACGTCGAAAACCCCCACCAGCATCTATCTCGCCAATCGTGGCATCAAGACCGCAAACATTCCGATCGTCTATGGCGTGCCACTGCCGGAAGCCGTCTTCTCGGCGACCAAGCCGCTGATCGTCTGTTTGATCGCGACGACCGATCGCATCTCCCAGGTCCGCGAGAATAGAGTGCTCGGTGCCACACCCGGTTTCGATCGGGGCGAGTATATCGACAGGGCCGCCATTTCCGAGGAGCTGAAATATGCCCGCTCGCTTTGCGCCAAGCACAACTGGCCGATCATCGATGTAACGCGCCGCTCGATCGAAGAGACGGCGGCGGCGATCGTTGCCCTTCGCCCGAAGCTGCGCTAATCGCATCCGATCTGTGAATTATCAGGGAACCCGATGACACCGACGCTGATCCTCGCTTCATCCAGCCCGTTCCGCCGCATGCTGATGCAGAATGCTGGCCTGACCTTCGAGGCGCATGCCGCCGAGATAGACGAACGGGCGATCGAAGCGCCGCTGGAGAAAAACGGTGCTTCGCCGGATGAAGTGGCGCTCGTTCTCGCCCGCGCCAAGGCGGATGAAGTCAGCGGCCGCTTTCCCGGCGCCCTGGTCATCGGTTCGGATCAGACCATGTCGCTGGGCGAGAAAGTGTTTCACAAGCCGAAGGATATGGCGGATGCCGCCAATCACCTGACGGAACTCAGCGGCAAAACACATCGGCTGAACAGCGCGATCGCCTTATGCCGCGATGGCGAGTTGCTGTGGGATCATGTCGCCCATGCGTCGCTGACGATGCGATCGTTGGGCGCGGACTTTATCGATCAACATCTTCAGCGGGTCGGAAACAAGGCCATGTCAAGCGTCGGCGCCTATCAGCTGGAGGGCGAGGGCATCCAGCTTTTCGAGAAGATCGACGGTGATTACTTCACGATCATTGGCCTTCCGCTGCTGCCGCTGCTCGCCAAATTGAGGGAATTGGGTGCCATTAATGGATGATTCACGTGAAACATTCGGTCCGAACGCGTTCGTCACGGGCTTTCCGGTCAAGCACTCGCGCTCGCCGCTGATCCATGGCCACTGGCTGAGAAGCCTCGGGTTGGCTGGTAGCTACCGCGCCCATGAGGTCGCGCCGGAACAGTTCGGCGCCTTCATCGCCGGCATCAAGGATGGCAGCTCCGGTTTCATCGGCGGCAATGTCACAATCCCGCACAAGGAACTCGCCTTTCAGCTGGCGGACCGGCCGGATGCGCTGTCGGAAGAACTTGGCGCTTCGAACACGCTCTGGCTGGAGGAGGGCAAGCTGCACGCCACCAATACCGATGGCCGCGGCTTCACAGCCAATCTCGACGAGCGTCATCCCGGTTGGGATCAGACGGACACGGCGGTGATCTTCGGCGCCGGCGGCGCCAGCCGCGCGGTCATCCAGGCGATCCGCGACCGCGGTCTGAAAAACATCCATGTCGTCAACCGCACCATCAGCCGGGCGCAGGAACTGGCTGATCGCTTCGGCCCGGCGGTCCATGCGCACCCGACCGATGCACTCGGCGAAGTCATGAAGGGCGCCGGCCTCTTCATCAATACGACGTCGCTTGGCATGGACGGCGAGGCGGCACCGCAGATGGATTTCTCGCCGCTGGCATCAAGCGCCGTCGTCACCGACATCGTCTATGTGCCGCTGCGCACCCCGATGCTGATCCAGGCAGAAGAGCAGGGCTTTGCGACGGTGGATGGTCTGGGCATGCTTTTGCATCAGGCTGTGCCCGGTTTTGCCAAGTGGTTCGGCAAGACGCCGGTTGTCGATGAAGCGCTCCGCGCCCTGATTATCGCTGACATGGAAAAGCATTGATGCTGAAGATCGGGCTGACGGGTTCCATCGGCATGGGAAAGTCGACGACGGCAAAGCTCTTTGCCGAAGCCGGCATTCCGGTCAACGATGCGGATGCCGTCGTGCATGATCTCTATGCAGGCGAAGCCGTGCCTGCTGTCGAAGCGGAGTTTCCGGGAAGCACCAAGAACGGCGCGGTCGATCGGGCAGAACTTGCTCGGCTTCTGTCAGCGCGGCCAGATGGCTTCAAGGCGCTCGAGGCCATCGTCCATCCGCTCGTGCGCCAGCGGGAAACGATGTTCCTGGAAAAACATCGGGCGGCCGGCGTCAGCATGGTGCTCCTCGATATCCCCCTACTCTTCGAGACCGGTGGCAACGCGCGCGTCGATTTAACCGTCGTCGTCAGCTGCGATCCACAGATTCAGAAGGCGAGGGTGCTTGCGCGTCCCGGCATGACGGACGAAAAATTCAATATGATTCTCTCGCGGCAAATGCCCGACGCCGAAAAGCGCGCGCGCGCCGATTACATCATCGATACCGGTCACGGCATCGAAGCGGCAAAGGCGAGAGTGAACGAGATCATTGCCGATATCAAAGACAGAATCGGCAAGGGAGACTTCCGGAATGCGTGAGATCATCTTCGATACGGAAACCACCGGCCTCGACAACCGTCTGGACCGCATCATCGAAATCGGCGGCATCGAGCTCAACAATCATTTCCCGACCGGCCGGACGCTCCATATCTATATCAATCCCGGCGACCAGAAGGTTCACCCGGATGCACTCGCCGTCCACGGCATCACCGACGAGTTCCTGAAGGACAAAAAACCCTTTGCCGACGTTGTCGAGGAGATCATCGAGTTCTTCGGTGACGCCAAGTGGATCGCCCATAACGCGACCTTCGACATGGGCTTCATCAATGCCGAGCTCGCCCGCCTCAGCATGCCGCCGATCCTGCCGGAGCGTGTCGTCGATACATTGTCGCTTGCACGGCGCAAGCATCCGATGGGGCCGAACTCGCTCGACGCGCTCTGCCGCCGCTATGGTATCGACAACTCGCACCGCACCAAGCACGGCGCACTTCTCGACTCCGAACTGCTGGCCGAGGTCTATATCGAGATGATCGGTGGGCGTCAGACGGCGCTCGGTCTCGGCGTCGCCGCATCGGCCGGTTCGGCAAATGATGCAGACGAAGCAGATGACGTAATCCTGACCGTTCTCGAAAGGCCGCGCCCGCTGGCGCCGCGCCTCAACACTGCGGAAGCCGAAGCGCATGATGCGCTGATTGCCAAGCTCGGCACCAAGGGCATCTGGTCGAAATACGATCGGCCAAACTAAAAATGCCCGGCTTTTGACCGGGCATTTTCATTCAATCAGCAAAATGTGATCAGTTCGTCTGAACCTTGGCGCGGGTCTGCTCTTCAGCAACGCGCTGAGCAAACATCTGCGCGAAATCGATCGGGTCGATCATCAGCGGCGGGAAGCCGCCGTTGCGCGTCACGTCAGCGATGATCTGGCGGGCAAACGGGAAGAGCATGCGCGGGCACTCGATGAAGAGAACCGGCAGCATGTGTTCCTGCGGGAAGCCGGCGATGCGGAAAACGCCGCCATAGACGAGCTCGGTGTGGAATACCGTCTTGTCGCCATCCTTGGCTTCGGCGTTCAGCGAGAGAACGACGTCGAAGTCGGTGTCGGACAGCGGGTTGGCATTGACGTTGACGCTGATATTGATCGCCGGCGCGGTCTCGCGGGCCTGCAGCGAACGCGGCGCGCCCGGGTTTTCGAAGGAAAGATCCTTCGTGTACTGAGCGAGAATGGTGAGGCTCGGGCTTACTGCGCCGGCGCCGTTGTTTTCATCAGCCATTGGGTTTTCCTCGAAAGGGCATTTTGATCGTGCCGCCATCTACCATTTCGAGGAAACGCTTACAACCCTGGGCGAAGGTCGCTTTCAGTCGCCGAGCCGCTTGCCGGACCACGGCGAGTTCTGGTTCGGCTCGCGCTTGAAATCGTCTTCGTCGAGGTCGACGACCTTGCCGCCAGCGGATGGATTGCGATTGCGGAAGTCAGGACCCGCGGATGCGGTAAAGCCGTTGCGGCCGCCGACGACCACGAACCTGCGGCTCACATATTTCCATGCGAGATCGCGAACGGCGGGAATGCAGATCAGGATCGCCAGGATATCCGAGATGAAACCGGGGATCATGAACAGTAGGCCGGCAATCACAAACATTGCCGGTTTCAACAATTCGCGGCCGGGAACCACGCCGGATTGTCCCTCTGCCGACATCTTCTGCAGGATGCCCAAGCCCTGCCGGCGCAGGATCGCCATGCCGATGACGACGCCGAGAACCACCAGTCCCAGCGTCGCCAAAACGCCGATCGCGCGGCCGACGATCACGAAGCCTGCTATCTCTGCCAGCGGCAAAAGCAGCATGAAACCGGGAAGCATTGTCAATCGCATCGTCTCTCCACCCGCAACCTGACGGGCTCCTATTTGAATCATCTGTCTATGCGGACTATATGGGAGTACAAATTTGGGATGTTAACGGCAATCGCGGGACAATATGAGTTCAAACGACTTCATCACGTTATTTTTCCTGGTAGCGGCAGTTCTGATCTTTTTCCAGCTGCGCAGCGTCCTTGGCCGCCGCACCGGAAACGAGAAGCCGCCACGTGATCTCTATACGCCGCGCGATGCGGCCGGCCCCGAACCGGCAGATGCCGGCAAGGTGGTGACGCTGCCGCGCCGCGACAGCAATGGCGAGGAGGAAGATCGCTTTGCTGCGATCGATGCCTTCGCTCCGGCTGGAACTGCGCTCAACGAATCGCTTCGCGAGCTCAACAAGGCGGATCCGTCCTTCACACCGAAGGAATTCCTGAACGGCGCCAAGATGGCCTATGAGATGATCGTCATGGCCTATGCCGATGGGGACCGGAAATCGCTGAAGAACCTGCTTTCGCGCGAAGTCTATGACGGCTTCGATGCAGCGATCGCCGATCGCGAGGCCAAGGGCGAAAAGGTGAAATCCACCTTCGTCGGCATCGACAAGGCGGAAATAACCCATGCGGAAGTGAAGGGCAGCGAGGCGCAGATCACGATCCGCATCATCAGCCAGCTAATTTCGGCGACCTACGACAAGGACGACAAGCTGATCGAAGGCGACGCCGAGAACGTTGCCGAGGTAAACGACCTCTGGACCTTCGCCCGCGACACGCGTTCGCGCGATCCGAACTGGAAACTTGTGGCAACCGAATCGGAACATGAGTGACGGTCAGGCAGATTTTACGCTGCACCCCATCAGCTTCGATGAATTGAAGGGCTGGAAGGATGATGATCCTTCCAGCCTTTTTGAAGTCATGGACGCCTGCCGCAAACATATCGCGGTCAAACCATACCGCACGGGATCGCTCAGGCTGACGGCGGCGGATCTCTCCGCGCTTCTCGATAAGGCACGAACCGCTGATATCGCGGACGGCGCCTCGGCGCGCCGTTTCTTCGAAGAAAACTGCCAGCCGTTTCTGATCCGCAAGAGCGACGGCAAGCCCGGCTTTGTCACCGCCTTCTATGAGCCCGAGATCGCGGTCTCAGCGGTGCCGGATGAAGTCTACCGCTTTCCCTTCTATCGCCGCCCGGAGGATCTGATCGATCTCGACGACAGCAATCGTCCCGCTGATATGGATCCCTATTATGCCTTCGGCCGATTGGCGGATGGCAATATCAGCGCCTATCCCGACCGGCAGATGATCGATGAAGGGTTTCTCGATGGCCGCGGCCTCGAGATCGCCTGGGCGAAATCCAAGGTTGATATCTTCTTCGTCCACGTCCAGGGTGCCGCGCGCCTGCGCTATCCCGATGGCACTATCGGCCGCATCACCTATGCCGCCAAGGCCGGCCATCCGTTCTCCGCGGTCGGCAAGCTCTTGATCGAGCGCGGCGAAATCGATCGCAGGCGGATCTCGATGCAGTCGATCCGCGCCTGGCTCAATGCCCATCCGGAGCAGGTGGATGAAGTCCTCTGGCATAATCGCTCCTACATTTTCTTCCGGGAAGCCGAGGTCGAGGGGATCGAAGCCGGACCGATCGCCGCTGCAAAGGTGCCGCTGCTTGCCGGCCGCTCATTGGCCGTCGACCGGCTGATCCATACGTTTGGCTTTCCCTTCTTCATCCGCTCGGAAAGCCTCACCCATCTCGATGACGGAAAGCCCTTCGCACGGCTGATGCTGGCGCTCGACACCGGCTCGGCAATCGTCGGCCCGGCCCGCGGCGACATCTTCACCGGCTCGGGCGATGAAGCCGGCGAACAGGCCGGAACGGTGCGCAACGATGCCGACTTCGTCATCCTGATCCCCAACGAAGCCGCGGAGAGATTTCTCTGATGGCCAAGGATCGCAAGCTCAGCACTGACGAACGCATTCTCTGGGGGAGGGTAGCCAAGAGCACCCGGCCGATGTCAGGCAAGGCTGAGGAACTGACGGAGCTCGACGCCTTCCTCGCCGCCGCCGAAGCGGAGATTGAAAAGGCCGAGCAGCAGCGCAAAGCTGCGCCAATCGCCGAACAGGCGCCGCAGGCACCGGCCGCAAAGAAAACGTCCGGCGTCCATCATCCGCTGGAGCGCCCGGTCAAGCGCAAGATCGCCAAGGGGCGCCTTGCGCTCGAGGCGCGCATCGACCTCCACGGCCTCGTCCAGAGCGAGGCGCATGTCATCCTTCTCGACTTCCTGATCCGTGCGCACGAACGCGGCATGCGCCATGTGCTCGTCATCACCGGCAAGGGCAGTTCGCTCGGCAGCGAAGGCGCCCTGAAGAGGGCGGTGCCGTTCTGGTTCTCCAAGCCGGAATTCCGCTATCTGATCTCATCCTATGAGACCGCCGCGCAGCATCATGGCGGCGAGGGTGCGCTTTACATCCGCCTGGCCCGGCGCGGAGAGCGCTCATGACCACGCCGTTCGGAGAAGCGGTGCGCAAATTGCGGGTGCGCAAGGGTGTCTCGCAAAAGCAGATGGCGGCGGCGCTGAATGTTTCCCCGGCCTATCTCTCGGCGCTTGAACATGGAAAGCGTGGCCTGCCGACATTCGATCTGCTGCAGCGGATCGCCGGATATTTCAACATCATCTGGGATGAAGCCGAGGAGCTCTTCCTGCTTGCCCGCTCTTCAGATCCGCGCGTGGTCATCGATACCGCGGGTTTGCCGCCCGAATACACGGCTTTTGCCAACCGCCTGGCAGGTCAAATCCGCAGCCTTGACGCGACTGTTTTGGCAGAGCTCACAGCCCTGCTTGAAAAAGGCAAAAAAGCGGACGGAAAAGCGTCATAATCCCCTGCTTTATGCCTGACTTCAGGGCTCCGGCATTGGGAATGGCGTGCAAAAACCCTATATTCCGGAATGAAAAACACCAGTGATTCGCAAGGGTCATTGCAGCTGTTACAACAGGGAAATTCAAAGACAGTATGACCGATACACCCGCGACGGAAAACGGCGTTACCGCCGAGTATGGCGCAGACTCCATCAAGGTCCTGAAGGGCCTCGATGCCGTCCGCAAGCGCCCCGGCATGTATATCGGCGATACCGACGACGGCTCCGGCCTGCATCACATGGTCTACGAAGTCGTCGACAACGCGATCGACGAAGCGCTGGCCGGTCATGCCGACCTCGTCACCGTCACGCTCAATCCCGACGGATCGGTCACGGTCACCGACAACGGCCGCGGCATCCCGACTGGCATGCATGACGAAGGCGTTTCGGCTGCCGAAGTCATCATGACCCAGCTCCATGCCGGCGGTAAGTTCGACCAGAATTCCTACAAGGTTTCCGGTGGTCTGCACGGCGTCGGCGTTTCTGTTGTCAACGCGCTCTCGGTTCAGCTGAAGCTCAAGATCCGCCAGAAGGGCAAGGTCCACGAGATGAGCTTCACCCATGGCGTGGCCGACGCGCCGCTTGCCGTGACCGGTGATGCGGGCGACGAGACGGGCACCGAGGTGACCTTCCTCGCAAGCCCCGAGACCTTCACCAAGACCGAATACGATTATCCGACGCTGGAACATCGCCTGCGCGAGCTGGCCTTCCTCAACTCGGGTGTGCGCATCATTCTCACCGACAAGCGCCATTCCGACGTCAAGCAGGAAGAGCTGCTCTATGACGGTGGTCTCGAGGCCTTCGTGCACTATCTCGACCGCGCCAAGAAGCCGCTGATCGAAAAGCCGATCTTCTTCCGCAACGAGAAGGATGGCATCACGGTCGAAGTGGCGATGTGGTGGAACGACAGCTACCACGAGAATGTCCTCTGCTTCACCAACAACATTCCGCAGCGCGATGGCGGCACCCATCTTGCCGGCTTCCGCGCGGCGCTCACCCGCCAGGTCACCGGCTATGCCGATAGCTCCGGCATTCTGAAGAAGGAAAAGGTCGCGCTGACCGGCGAAGACTGCCGCGAAGGCCTGACCGCCGTTCTCTCGGTAAAGGTGCCGGATCCGAAGTTCTCGTCGCAGACGAAGGACAAGCTGGTTTCGTCGGAAGTCCGACCGGTTGTCGAAAACCTCTCGAACGAGGCGCTCAGCATCTGGCTCGAAGAGCATCCGGCTGAATCCAAGGTTCTCGTCGGCAAGGTCGTCGAAGCCGCTGCAGCCCGTGAAGCTGCCCGCAAGGCACGCGAACTGACCCGCCGCAAGGGCGCCCTCGATATCGCCTCGCTGCCCGGCAAGCTGGCCGATTGCTCCGAGCGCGATCCGTCCAAGTCCGAAGTCTTCCTCGTCGAAGGTGACTCGGCAGGCGGTTCGGCAAAACAGGGCCGTTCGCGCGAAAACCAGGCGATCCTGCCGCTGCGAGGCAAGATCCTGAACGTCGAGCGTGCCCGTTTCGACAAGATGCTGTCTTCTGCGGAAATCGGCACGCTGATCACCGCGCTCGGCACCGGCATCGGCAAGGACGAATTTAACGCGGAAAAGCTGCGCTACCACAAGATCATCATCATGACGGACGCTGACGTCGACGGCGCCCATATTCGTACGCTGCTGCTGACCTTCTTCTTCCGCCAGATGCCGGAGCTGATCGAGCGCGGGCATCTCTACATCGCTCAGCCGCCGCTCTATAAGGTGGCACGCGGCAAGTCGGTGCAGTACGTCAAGAACGAAGGCGCTCTCGAAGAATACCTGATTGGCCAGGGCCTCGAAGATGCGGCCCTGAGGCTTGCCAGCGGTGAAGTTCGCGTCGGCCAGGATATGCGCGAAGTCATCTCGGACGCGCTACGCCTTCGCACGCTGATCGACGGTCTGCACTCCCGCTATAACCGCGCCGTCGTCGAACAGGCGGCGATTGCCGGTGCGCTGAATGCCGAGGCCGTCAGCGATCGCGCCCGCGCCGAGCAGCTGGCGTCCGACGTTGCCAAGCGTCTCGATATCATCGCCGAAGAAACCGAACGCGGCTGGGAAGGCGGCCTGACGAGCGAAGGCGGTCTTCGCCTCGAGCGCATGGTCCGCGGCGTTAAGGAAGTCGTTATCCTCGACATGGCTCTGATCGGCTCGCAGGACGCGCGCCACATCGATCAGATCTCGTCGCGCCTCAAGGAAATCTACGACGTTCCGCCGAAGCTCTCGCGCCGCGATGGCGATACCGAGATTGCCGGCCCGCGCGCTCTTCTGGACGCGATTTTCGCCAGCGGCCGCAAGGGCTTGACGATGCAGCGCTACAAGGGCCTTGGCGAAATGAATGCCGAACAGCTCTGGGAAACGACGCTCGATCCGAACGTCCGCTCGCTGCTGCAGGTCAAGGTCGCCGATGCGACCGATGCCGATGGTCTCTTCGCCCGCCTGATGGGCGATGAGGTCGAGCCGCGCCGCGAGTTCATCCAGGACAACGCGCTGAGCGTCGCAAACCTCGATATTTGATCGAATTCAAACAAGCAAAAGGCCGCGCAACGACAGCTGCGCGGCCTTTTTTGTTTCTACGCCAATGATTTAGTCGGCGATGAACTTGCCGTTGAAGGCGACTTCCGAGAGCGGCTTGCGCTGGCTCGGAAATTCCCGCGCCTGGTTGCGTTCGGAAAGCACGCTCTTGTCCGCCAGACGGCCGAATGCGATGCCGGCTTCGACGCGGTAGCCTTCCGGGATCTCGAAAGTCTTCATGATCTCGTCGTGTTTGATGCCGCCCATGCCATGCGCATAGAAGCCGGAAAGCCGCGCCTGCAGGGCGAAATAGCCCCAGGCCGTACCGGCATCGAAGGAATGCGTGTAGCTCTTCTTGCCTTCGGAGAACTCGCCGCTGAAGCCGCGGGAAACGACGAAGAGCAACGCTGAAGCATTCTTCGCCCATTCCCGATTGGCCTCGACCAGCAAACCAAGCAGCGTCTCGAAATGCTCGGAGCCCTTCAGCGCGTAGATGAAGCGCCAGGGCTGCTGGTTGGCGGAGGAGGGCGCCCAATGGGCGGCGTCGAGGATGGTCAGAAGCTGCTCTTCGCTGATGACTTCGCCGGTGAAGGCGCGCGGCGACCAGCGGTCGAGAAACATGGCATCGATCGGAAATTGGGATTCGCGGCTGTTGCTTGTGGTCATGGGTGGGGGCTCCTGTCCATTGTCGCCTACCGTCATATTTCCGGCCTCCACCCTTTGGCAAGCGCCGCGCTGAGCGAAGCGTGCACAGTCTGTTTCAAAATTCTGGGCCTCCCACGCGTGCGAATAAGCGGTAGCTAAGCGGCAACGTGACGATCAGGAGGCATGGCCGTGCTGGTAAATGGAAAATGGACCGAAGATTGGCAGCCGGTGCAGGCGACCGATGCGAAGGGCGGCTTTGTCCGCCAGACCTCGAGTTTCCGCAACTGGATCACGCCGGATGGCTCGGCCGGGCCGACCGGCGAGGCGGGCTTCAAGGCCGAGGCCGGGCGCTACCATCTTTACGTCGCCTATATCTGCCCCTGGGCATCGCGCACGCTGATGGGCCGGGCTCTCAAGGGGCTTGAGGATGTCATCACCGTTTCCGTCGTCGAACCGGCGCTGTCGCGACAGGGCTGGCAATTCGGTGACTATCCGGGCGCGACCGCCGACACCGTCAACGGCGCGACCTACATGCATGAAATCTATACGAAAGTTGCACCTGATTTCACCGGCCGCGCGACCGTTCCCGTTCTCTGGGACAAGCAGAAGCAGACGATCGTCAACAATGAATCCGCCGATATCCTGCGCATGCTCAATAGCGGTTTCGGCAATCTCGCCAGGAATGACGCCGATCTTTACCCGGCTGCCAAACGCGCGGAAATCGATGCGTTCAATGAGCGGATCTACCCGAACCTCAACAACGGCGTCTATCGCGCCGGCTTCGCGACGACGCAGATCGCCTATGAGGAAGCCTTCGCCGACGTCTTCAATTGCCTCGATTGGGTTGCCCCACAGCTCGAAGGACGATCATTCCTCTTCGCCGATCACCCGACCGAAGCCGATATCCGCCTGTTCGTGACCCTGGTACGCTTCGATGCCGCCTATCATGGTCTCTTCAAATGCAATCTGCGCCGTGTTTCGGATTATCCCGCTTTGAAGGCGTTCTGCCGCCGCATGCTGGATTGGCCGGGCGTGGCGGCGACTGTGAACATCGACCATATCAAGCGCGGCTATTACTCGATCGAGAAGCTCAATCCGACGCGGATCGTTCCTGTTGGTCCCGATCTCACGGAGATTTTTTAAGCGCGCCGTACCGCTTCACTGAAAACCCGTAATGACAGTGCGGGTTAACTGGGTCATAGGTGCCTTCCCACTGCTTTTCGATGAGGAGGACACCCCCATGAAACTGATGCGTGTTGGCGAAGCCGGCAGCGAAAAGCCTGCAATTCTCGATGCCGATGGCAAGATCCGCGACCTCTCGGCGCATGTTGCGGATATCGGCGGCGCTGCGATTTCGCCGGATGGCCTGAAGAAGATCGCGGCACTCGACCCCAAGAGCCTGCCCGAACTCGCGCCGGGCCGCATCGGCGCCTGCGTTGCCGGCACCGGCAAGTTCATCTGCATCGGCCTGAACTATTCGGACCACGCTGCCGAAACCGGCGCAACGGTTCCTCCGGAGCCGATCATCTTCATGAAAGCCACCTCGGCGATCGTCGGCCCGAACGACAACGTCATCATCCCACGCGGTTCTGAAAAGACCGATTGGGAAGTCGAGCTCGCTGTTGTCATCGGCAAGACGGCAAAATACGTGTCGGAAACCGAAGCCCTTGATTATGTTGCGGGTTACTGCGTCTGCGACGACGTCTCCGAGCGAGCTTTCCAGACCGAGCGCTCCGGCCAGTGGACCAAGGGCAAGTCCTGCGACACCTTCGGCCCGATCGGCCCCTGGCTGGTCACCAAGGATGAAATCCCCGACCCGCAGAACCTCGGCATGTGGCTGACCGTCAATGGCCAGAAGATGCAGGACGGCTCCTCGAAGACCATGGTCTATGGAGTGGCTTTCCTGGTTTCCTACCTCAGCCAGTTCATGTCGCTGCATCCGGGCGACGTGATCTCGACCGGCACGCCTCCTGGTGTCGGCATGGGCCAGAAGCCGCCGCGCTATCTGAAAGCCGGCGATGTCGTCGAACTCGGCATCGAGGGCCTCGGCAGCCAGAAGCAGACATTCGTCGCCGATCGTTGAACAGCGGTCTCTTAACGATTGAAGAGCATCATGATGCCGGGGATGTGATGCCCCGGCATTTTCTTTTGCAGTGCGGATACCTATGTTGCTATGCAACAAAAGCCTGTTAATCTGCGTTGAAGTGCCAGCAGAGACGATGGAAAGAAGTGTGTGCCTGCCCCCAATGGCGCCGTCTTTTCCGGTAAAGAAAGGTGGCGCATCCGATGTTTTACCAGCTCTATGAACTGAACCATGCCGCAATGGCGCCCTTCCGGGCCGCCGCCGATGTGATGCGGCTTGCCTATGCCAATCCGCTCAATCCCTGGTCCCAGACCCCCTTCGGCCGAACGATTGCCGCCAGCCTCGAAATGTTCGAGCGCACCACCCGCCGCTACGGCAAGCCGGAGTTCGGCCTGCCCGAGACCGTGATCGGCGGCAAGAAGGTGAAGGTTCGCGAAGAGATCGTCTGGTCGCGCGCCTTCTGCAATCTCCTGCATTTCTCCCGCAATCTTCCTGCCGCCCATCCCGATCCGCGCATCCTGATCGTCGCACCGATGTCCGGCCACTATGCAACGCTGCTGCGCGGCACGGTCGAAGCGTTGCTGCCGAGCGCCGATATCTACATCACCGATTGGATCGACGCCCGCATGGTGCCGATGACCGAGGGCACTTTCGATTTCGACGATTACGTCGACTACGTCATCGAGATGCTGCATTTCCTCGGCCCGGACACGCATGTCATCGCCGTCTGTCAGCCCTCCGTGCCGGTCCTTGCGGCCGCTGCGGTAATGGAAGAGGCGAACGATCCGCTGTCGCCCGCGTCGATGACTCTGATGGGCGGCCCGATCGATACCCGCATCAACCCGACGGCCGTCAACAAGCTCGCAAAAGACAAGCCGTTGGAATGGTTTGCCGATAACGTCATCATGAATGTTCCCTGGCCGCAGCCGGGCTTCATGCGTCCCGTTTATCCGGGCTTCCTGCAGCTGTCGGGCTTCATGTCGATGAATCTCGACCGCCATGTGATTGCGCACAAGGAATTCTTCATGCACCTCGTGAAGAACGACGGTGAGCCGGAGAAGCATCGTGATTTCTACGACGAATATCTGGCAGTCATGGATCTGACGGCAGAATTCTATCTGCAGACGGTCGATCAGGTGTTTATCAAGCACGCGCTGCCGAAGGGCGAACTTGTCCATCGCGGCAAGCTCGTCGATCCCTCGGCAATCCGCAATGTCGCGTTGCTCACCGTCGAAGGCGAGAATGACGACATCTCCGGCGTCGGCCAGACCAAGGCCGCCCAGACGATCTGCACCAACATCCCCGACAACATGCGCATGCACTACCTGCAGCCCGATGTCGGCCATTACGGTGTCTTCAACGGCTCCCGCTTCCGCCGCGAGATCGCGCCCCGCATCGTCAGCTTCGTCAACGAGCACTCCCGCTCGTCGAAGCCTTCGGTCAAGCGCGTCATCAAGGGCGGCAAATCCGCCTGAGTTAGCGGATGCTGAATTAATCAAGCCCGCTCAAGGCTTTGTCCGATTTTGCCGGAAATCGCCTTGAAGGCGCGGGTAGCGGTAACCACATCGATTTTCAGCATTCGGTATTCTGCCGGGTGCAGAAAGCGAGGATACCGCACGATGAACCAGTCAGCATTGCTCCGCCCGGATTGGACTCCGGCTACCATTGCCTTGATGGTGCTCGGCTTCGTGGTCTTCTGGCCCCTGGGCCTGGCCATGCTTGCCTATATCATCTTCGGCGAACGCCTTCGCGGCTTCAAGCGCGATGCCAACAGCACGGCAGATAGCTTCTTTGCAGGCTGCCGCCGCTCGCGTGACCGTTACCGCCCGCATTTCACCACCGGCAACGTCGCTTTTGACGATTGGAGGAAGGCTGAGCTCGACCGCATCGAAGAAGAGCGCCGCAAGCTCGACGAAATGCGCGAGGAGTTCGACAACTACATGCGCGAACTTCGCCGCGCCAAGGATCAGGAAGAGTTCGACCGCTTCATGCGCGATCGCAAGAACGCCAAGCGCGACGACAACGGCCCGGTCGCCGAGTTCCAGACGCCGTAACCAGTGCCCGGAAATGAGGATCGAACCGGCATCCCCGATGCCGGTTTTTCTTTGCCCGGATTTGCCGCGAATCGTATAGAAAAGCCCTATGTTTCCGCTTCTTTCAAAGCCGCGGCGGCCTGCCGCCCGAAAGCCTGCGCCGCCCGAAACGCGGACGCTTGACGTGGCGGGCCGGCTGATGCCGCTGACGATCAAGCAGCATGATCGCGCCACGCGCATCACGCTGCGCATCGAGCCCGGCGGCCGCGCGCTGAAGATGACCGTTCCCCGCGGCCTGGCGCAGCGCGAAGTCAACGCTTTCCTGGACCGGCATCAGGGCTGGCTTCTAACCAAACTTGCAAAGTTTTCGCCGGAGACTGGCCTTCGCGACGGCGGCGAGATCCTTTTCCGCGGCATTCGCCACCGGATCCAGCATACCGGTAGCCTGCGCGGCCTGACGGAAACCGCGATCATCGATGGCTACCATGTCCTCAAGGTCAGCGGCATGCCGGAGCATCTCGGCCGGCGGATCGCCACCTTCCTGAAAAAGGAAGCTCGCGCCGATCTTGAGAGACTGGCGCATTTCCACGCCCGCTCGATCAAGGCGCCGATCAAGTCCATCTCGATGAAGGATACCCGCAGCCGATGGGGATCCTGCTCTTCTGAAGGCAACCTGAGTTTTTCCTGGCGCATCGTCATGGCGCCGCCCTCCGTCATCGACTATCTCGCTGCCCATGAAGTGGCCCATCTCAAGGAGATGAACCACGGGCCACGGTTCTGGGCGCTGTGCGAAAAGCTCTGCCCGGATATGGACGAGGCCAAGGGCTGGCTGAAGCGCCACGGCAGCCTGCTTCACGCCATCGATTTCGACTGAGCGGAAACCGCGGGAAATTAAGCCTTCGTCGCAAATTGGCTCGACTCAGCAGCCTTTTCGTGTCACTCCGCTGCCATGAAACCGGACATCAAAATCTGCGGCCTCAAGACTGCCGAGGCGATTGACCGCGCGTTGGCGCGCGGCGCGACCCATATCGGCTTCATCTTCTTCGAAAAGAGCCCGCGCTATATCGAGCCGGACGTCGCCGGAAGGCTTGCCGAGGCAGCCCGTGGCAAGGCCAAGATCGTTGCCGTCACGGTGAACCCCACCAACGACGATCTCGATGAAATCGTTGCGCTTTTGCGCCCGGATATGATTCAGCTGCACGGCGACGAAAGCCCGGAACGCGTTTTGACCATAAAGGCCGTTTACGGTCTTCCGGTCATGAAGGCCTTCTCGGTCCGTACCTCCGAAGATCTGCAGCGCGTCGAAGCCTATATCGGTATTGCCGACCGGTTCCTGTTCGATGCCAAGCCCCCGAAGGGCTCTGAATTGCCCGGCGGTAACGGCGTTTCCTTCGACTGGAGCCTGCTCAGCTGGCTTGACGACAGCGTGGATTACATGCTTTCCGGAGGGCTGAACAAGGATAACATTGCCGAAGCCATGGCGATCACCAAGGCGCCGGGTATCGACGTTTCCTCCGGTGTCGAGAGTGCCCCGGGTACCAAGGACGTCGTGATGATCGACAGATTTTTCGATGCGGTCGAGAAGGCGTGTGAGCCCGAAACCGTTTCAGGGAGTTGAGAGTGAACGATACGCCTAAACCGAATTCTTTCCGTTCCGGCCCCGATGAAGACGGCCGTTTCGGCATCTATGGCGGCCGTTTCGTCGCCGAGACGCTGATGCCCCTGATCCTCGACCTGCAGGCTGAGTGGGACAAGGCGAAGGACGACCCGGAATTCCAGGCGCAACTCAAGCATCTCGGCACGCACTATATCGGCCGCCCGAGCCCGCTCTACTTCGCCGAACGCCTGACAGCTGAACTCGGCGGCGCAAAGATCTACTTCAAGCGCGAAGAGCTGAACCACACTGGCTCGCACAAGATCAACAACTGCATCGGCCAGATCCTGCTGGCCAAACGCATGGGCAAGACCCGCATCATCGCCGAGACCGGTGCCGGCCAGCACGGCGTTGCCTCGGCAACGGTTGCCGCCCGCTTCGGCCTTCCCTGCGTCGTCTACATGGGTGCCACCGACGTCGAGCGTCAGGCGCCGAACGTGTTCCGCATGAAGCTCCTCGGCGCCGAAGTGAAGCCGGTGACGGCTGGCCACGGCACGCTGAAGGACGCCATGAACGAGGCGCTGCGTGACTGGGTTACCAATGTCGAAGACACCTATTACCTGATCGGCACCGCTGCTGGTCCGCATCCCTATCCGGAAATGGTTCGCGATTTCCAGGCCGTCATCGGCACCGAAGCCAAGCAGCAGATGCTTGAGGCCGAAGGGCGTCTGCCGGATCTCGTCGTCGCGGCCGTCGGCGGTGGTTCGAATGCGATCGGCATCTTCCATCCGTTTCTCGATGACGAAGGCGTCAAGATCGTTGGCGTCGAAGCCGGCGGCAAGGGTCTGCAGGGCGACGAGCATTGTGCTTCGATCACCGCCGGTTCGCCCGGCGTTCTGCATGGAAACCGAACCTATCTGCTGCAGGACGGCGACGGCCAGATCAAGGAAGGCCATTCGATTTCGGCCGGCCTCGACTATCCCGGCATCGGCCCGGAGCATTCCTACCTGAACGATATCGGCCGTGTCGAATATGTTCCGATCATGGACCACGAAGCGCTGGAAGCCTTCCAGACGCTGACGCGCCTCGAAGGCATCATTCCGGCGCTCGAGCCGTCGCATGCGCTGGCTGAAGTCATCAAGCGCGCGCCAAAGATGGGCAAGGACGAGATCATCCTGATGAACCTCTCCGGCCGCGGCGACAAGGACATCTTCACTGTCGGCAAGATTCTCGGAATGGGTGCTTAAGTCATGACCGCACGTATGGACAAACGCTTTGCCGATCTGAAGGCCGAGGGCCGCCCGGCGCTGGTCACCTATTTCATGGGCGGCGATCCGGATTACGAAACCTCGCTCGGCATCATGAAGGCGCTGCCGGAAGCCGGTTCCGATATCATCGAGCTCGGCATGCCCTTCTCGGATCCGATGGCCGATGGCCCGGCGATCCAGCTTGCAGGCCAGCGCGCGCTGAAGGGCGGTCAGACGCTCAAGAAGACGCTGCAGCTCGCTGCCGACTTCCGCAAGTCCGATGACGCGACGCCGATCGTCATGATGGGTTACTACAACCCGATCTACATCTACGGCGTCGAGAAGTTTCTCGATGATGCACTCGCCGCCGGCATCGACGGCCTGATCGTCGTCGACCTGCCACCGGAAATGGATGACGAGCTCTGCATTCCGGCGATCCGCAAGGGCATCAACTTCATCCGCCTGGCAACGCCGACGACGGATGAGAAGCGCCTGCCGGCCGTTCTGAAGAACACTTCGGGCTTCGTCTATTATGTCTCGATGAACGGCATCACCGGCTCGGCTCTGCCCGATCCGTCGCTGGTCTCGGGCGCCGTAAAGCGCATCAAGCAGCACACCGATCTGCCTGTCTGCGTCGGCTTTGGCGTCAAGACGGCCGATCATGCAAAAGTCATCGGCGGCTCGGCTGATGGCGTCGTCGTCGGCACCGCCATCGTCAATCAGGTGGCCACAAGCTTGACCAAGGACGGAAAAGCGACAGCTGATACGGTTCAGGCCGTTGCCACGCTCGTCCGCGGTCTTTCATCCGGAACGCGTTCGGCGCGCCTTGTTGCTGCCGAATAGTGTCCCCACATTGGCTGTAGTCAATCAGGAGTTTTTGATTTGAACTGGATCACCAATTACGTCCGCCCGCGGATCAATTCCATGCTGGGCCGCCGTGAAGTTCCGGAAAATCTCTGGATCAAGTGCCCGGAAACGGGCGAGATGGTCTTCCACAAGGATCTGGAAGACAACAAGTGGGTCATCCCTGCTTCCGGCTATCACATGAAGATGCCGGCAAAGGCACGCCTTGCCGACCTGTTCGACAACGGCGAATATGAAGCGCTGGTCCAGCCGAAGGTGGCTCAGGACCCGCTGAAGTTCCGCGATTCCAAGAAATACACCGACCGTCTGCGCGACAGCCGCCTGAAGACAGAGCAGGAAGACACGATCGTCGCCGGCGTCGGCAAGGTTTGCGGTCTGAAGCTCGTCGCCGTCGTTCATGAGTTCAACTTCATGGGCGGCTCGCTCGGCATTGCTGCCGGTGAAGCGATCGTCAAGGCATTCGAGCGCGCTATCGCCGAAAAGTGCCCGCTCGTCATGTTCCCGGCTTCGGGCGGCGCCCGCATGCAGGAAGGCATTCTCTCGCTGATGCAGCTGCCGCGCACGACCGTTGCCGTCGACATGCTGAAGGAAGCAGGCCAGCCCTATATCGTCGTTCTCACCAACCCGACAACGGGCGGCGTCACGGCGTCTTACGCCATGCTCGGCGACATGCATCTGGCAGAGCCGGGCGCTGAAATCTGCTTCGCCGGCAAGCGCGTCATCGAACAGACGATCCGCGAAAAGCTGCCGGAAGGCTTCCAGACCTCGGAATACCTGCTGGAACACGGCATGGTCGACATGGTCGTGAAGCGCCACGATATCCCGGATACACTGGCGCGCGTCCTGAAGATCCTGACCAAGAAGCCGGCAAACACCGTTGCAACCAATGGCAGCGCGGTCGCCCTGGCAGCGAGCGCCTGATCGATCCAGAACCTGCCTCAGCGGAGGGCCGAATGATACCTAGGGGTCAGACCGTCGTGAGCGAGGCAGCACAGGAAATCGACAAGCTCTTGGAATTGCACCCCAAGGGCTTCGATCTTTCGCTGGAGCGGATCACCCGCCTGCTCGAAATTCTCGGAAACCCGCAGGACAAGCTCCCGCGGATTATCCACGTTGCCGGTACCAACGGCAAAGGATCGGTGACGGCCTTCTGCCGTGCCCTGCTTGAAGCGGGGGGCTATAGCGTCCACGTCCATACCTCTCCGCATCTGGTCAACTGGCACGAGCGCTACCGTATGGGCGTCAAGGGCGGCCGCGGCGAGCTCGTCGAAGACGCCGTATTTGCCGGTGCCGTCCGCCGCGTCGCTGAAGCCAATGCCGGCCAGAAGATCACCGTTTTCGAAATCCTGACCGCCGTCACCTTCCTGCTCTTTTCAGAGCATCCGGCCGATGCCGCGGTCATCGAAGTCGGCCTCGGCGGCCGCTTCGATGCGACCAATGTCATCTCCGATCCGGCTGTCTCGGTCATCATGCCGATCTCGCTCGATCACCAGCCCTATCTCGGCGATCGCGTCGAGCTGATCGCCGCCGAAAAGGCAGGCATCATGAAGCCGAAGCATCCCGTCGTGATTGGCCAGCAGCCCTATGATGCCGCCCTCGAAGTGCTGATGTCGACTGCCGAGCGGCTGCATTGCCCGACCGCCGTCTACGGCCAGGACTTCATGGCTCATGAAGAATATGGCCGCCTGGTCTATCAGGATGAGTTCGGCCTCGCCGACCTGCCGCTGCCGCGCCTCCCGGGCCGCCATCAATATGCCAATGCCGCCGCTGCCATCCGCGCCGTCAAGGCTGCGGGCTTCGTCGTCACGGAAGCGATGATGGAAAAGGCACTGGGAAGCGTCGAGTGGGCCGGTCGTCTGCAGCGGCTCACCGATGGTCGGCTGATGGCGAATGCGCCCGCTGGTGCTGAAATCTGGGTTGATGGCGGGCACAATCCCGGCGCCGGCGAAGTCATTGCCGAGGCCATGGCGAATTTCGAGGAAAAGCAGCCGCGGCCGCTTTATCTGATCACCGGCATGATCAACACCAAGGATCCGGTCGGTTATTTCAAGGCATTCGCGGGTTTGGCCGAAAAGGTCTTCTGCGTCCCGATCCGCGGTAGCGATGCGATGATCGACCCGGTCATTCTCGCTAACGCGGCCTATGATGCCGGTCTGGTTGCCGAGCCGATGTCGACGGTCGGCGAAGCGCTGGATGCGATCAAGGAAATCCTCGATCCGGCAAAGCCGCCGCCGCGCATTCTGGTCGGCGGGTCGCTCTACCTCGTAGGCGACGTGCTCTCGGACAACGGCACACCGCCGAAATGAAAAAGCCCGGTCGAAACCGGGCTTTTTCTTTGAGATATCAACGCGCATTAAGCGGCGCTGGAAATCCAGTTCGACAGAGCCGTCTTCGGAGCGGCGCCGACCTTGATGTCAGCGACTTCGCCAGCCTTGAAGATTGCGAGCGTCGGGATCGAGCGAACGCCGAACTGGGCAGCCAGTTCCGGGTTTTCGTCGATGTTGAGCTTGGCGACCTTCACCTTGCCGGCGAGCTCGGTCGAGATTTCCTCGAGGCTCGGGGCGATCATCTTGCACGGGCCGCACCACTCAGCCCAGAAATCGACAACGACGGGCTCTGCGGATTCCAGAACTTCCGACTGGAAGTTATTGATATCGACTTTCACGGTAGCCATAGGCTGCTCCTTTGCGGGGAATTTGCTGTTGACCCACATGTGATGGTGCGGCGTCACAATTTCAATGACCGGTATTTCACTTTGTCTTGAGTCCCGCAAGCGCCAATTCTAGGGTGCGCTCGCTCAGCCGGTGAACGGCTGCGTTCTCGGTATAGACCAGCACGCATTCGACCGGCTTGCCGGGATAAAGCGGCGCCAGGATCTCGCGATAGATCGCAAGCTGCGCCTTGTGCGCATAGGGAACGGCCTCTTCCGTCTCCGGCGGCACCCGGTTCGTCTTGTAATCCAGAATAACAATGCGGTCGTCGAGCACGGCCAATCTGTCGATCCGCCCGGAAACCGCATACTGCTTGTCCTCAAGCGTCAGCGTTCCCATGATCGAGACTTCCGGCTGCGCATGCGCCGAAAAGACCGGCTGCAGGCTCTGCTCCGTCAATAGTTTCAGAACCGAATCGACGAGCCGGTCCCGTTCGCCTTGAGGCCAGTGCCGCGCTGTCCTGATGACATAGCGTTCGGCCGCAGAGGCGCGTTCCGCTGCCGGAATATCGGGGAGCATCTGCAGCATGCGGTGGATCAGGCGGCCTTTCTCCAGCGACCGGTCGGATCGCGGCGGCTCGCTGAAAAGCGGCGAAGCGACCAGCAGATCGTCCGCCTCTTCATCGATGATCGTTCCGGCGCCCGATGGGCTGAGCGGCCGCGGCAGCTGTCTTTGCGGCGGCAGCGGCCGGAGCATCGCTGCGGGCAGCTCGTGCTTGTCCTGCAGATCCTCCCGCGGCTCGGCCCGTTCGAAGCTGCGCTCGACCTGCGGTACGCGCCACGTCACGCCGGGCCAGCTACCGTCCGGCCCGTCAAACTCCACCGCCGTCACATGCGGATGGCTGTCGCTCATCGCAGCGGAGATCATCGCATGCCAAGTCTCGGCGTTGGCGCGCACGCCGCGATAGCCGCAGACGACCAGCCGGTCGGCCGCGCGCGTCATCGCCACGTAAAGCAGCCGGCGATATTCCTCTTCCGCCAGCGTCTGGATGCGTGCGGCATCGGCCTGCGTCCGCGAATTGGCAAGATCACTGACCGGCACCCAGACCGGCATCGGCTCGCTATTGGCCGTCTCAAGCAGCCGCAGCTTCGGCATATGCGTGTGGGTAAAGGCCTTGCCACCGCTATCGACCAGGAAGACGATCGGTGCTTCCAGACCCTTCGAGGCATGCACGGTCATGATCCGGACTTCGTTGCGGCCCTTGTCCTGCTCGCGCTTCACCTCCGGCGCCTCGAGCTCCAGCGTCGAGATGAAGGATTGCAGGCCGGGCAAGCCGGAGCTTTCGTGATCGAGCGCAAAGGTCAGGAACTCGTCCAGGATGTCGCTGACCTCGGTGCCGAGCCGGGCAAGAAACTGCCGGCGTCCGCCATGCACGCCAAGCACCCGGGCGTAGAAATCGTGAACCGAGAGCGCTCGCGACTGGTCGAGAAACAGCTTCAGCCGCTTTTCCGCTTCCGCATAGGCGTCGTGACCGTCGGCACCGAAGCTTTGCAGATGGCTCCAGACGCTCTGATGCTCGCCGCGAAGGGCGGCCAGAGCAAAGACCTGATCCTCAGAGAGATCGAAGAGCGGACTTTTCAGCACCGCCGCCAGCGAGAGATCATCCTGCGGCAGAAGCAGGAAACGGCCAAGCGCTAGAAGATCCTGCACGGCGATATGGCTCGTCAGGCGCAGACGGTCGGCACCGGCCACCGGAATATTGTTTCGGCGCTTCAGCGCTCGGGTCAGCGCATTCACGAAGCTGTCGCGCTTGCGCACCAGAACGAGAATGTCGCCGGCCTCGATCAGCCGCTCCTTGCCCTTCTCGACGATCGTTTCGCGTCCCACGAGCTTCTCGATCGTATGGGCCATGCGCCGGGCAAGGATCGCCGGCGGCGCGCTTTCCGGCGTCGCATCGAAGGGAGCCGTCCAGTCTTCGTCCTTGATGACCGTCTCGGGCGCGACCATCTCCCAGAGATCGACAGCACCGGGATGGCCAATGCGGCTCGAGCGGTGAATGACCGGCTCGCCCTCGGCGCTCAGCCCTCTGGCGTTCTCCGGCGGCAGGAAGACGTGGTCGACTGCAGCCAGCACATCCGATGTCGAGCGGAAGGAGAGCGGCAGGCGCACCGGCGTGAACTGCTGGCCGCTCGCCTGTACCTTGCGCTGCGTTCGCTTGCTCTCTTCGGAGAAACGCTCCGGCCGCGCGCCCTGAAACGAATAGATCGACTGCTTCTCGTCGCCGACAGCAAACAGCGTGCGCACCACCGGCCGGGCGCTCTCGCCGGAGAAGAAGTCTTCCGCCAGAGACTGGATGACGCTCCACTGGATCGGGCTGGTATCCTGCGCCTCGTCGACGAGGATATGATCGATGCCCTGATCGAGCTTGTAATGGATCCAGGGGCCGACGCCGCTTTTCGTCAGAAGATCGGCCGTACGGGTGATCAGATCCTCGAAGTCCAGATGGCTGCGCTGCTTCTTCAGGTCTTCGTAGTCGCGGTTCAGCCGTTCGGCGAGAACCAGCGCGGCATGCGTCGCGGTAAACATCCGCATGATCTTCAGCCGGTCGCGGCAGGTAACGACATGGTCGCGCGCCGCGGCGATCGCTGCCGTCAGTTCCGGCGCATCGGCGAGCATTGCCTTCACGGTGAACTGCGAATCCGATTTCGGTTCACCTTTCACCGTGAGGAAGATCTTCTCCAGCAACTCGGCGCGCTTGGCCGCATTGCGTTCGTTCGACGCCTGGCGAAGCCCGTAGGCGACTTCCTGTGCCTTGGCGCCGCCCTTCTGCGCCGCAAGCGACATGTAGAGGTCGAGCGTCAGGCCGGAGAGATCGGGAAGCGGCCAATATTGGCTAGCGATGTCGGCCTCGGTCTCCGTAGGCGAAAGCCTGAGGCTTTTGCGCAGGGCCATGGCGATGCCGCCCTGTGCTTCGGCAACGGCCGTGAAGCGGCGGATGGCATTGCGATTGGCAACGATCTCTTCGAGCAGCGCTTCCAGCCCGCTTTCGTCGCCAAGATTGAGAACATAGGCGAAGGCTTCGGCGAGCGTCGCATCCTCTTCCGGCGCCGTTGCTGTCAGAAGCGAGCGCCGGGCATCCGCGAGCAGCGTTGCCGCTGCCCGGTCGTCGAGCACCGAGAAATGTCCGGCGACATTGGCTTCCAGTGGAAACTGGTGCAGCAGCGCTTCGCAGAAGGCGTGGATCGTCTGGATCTTCAATCCACCCGGCGTTTCCAGCGCCTTGGCAAACAGCCGCCGAGCTTCGGCAAGCTTCACCCTGTCAGGCATCTCGCCTTCGATCTGGCCGATCCGCTTGCTGAGTTCCTCATCCGGCAAGACAGCCCAGTCGGCCAGCCGGGCAAAGACGCGGTTCGACATCTCGGAGGCCGCAGCCTTGGTATAGGTGAGGCAGAGGATGGCCGAGGGCCGGGCGCCCGCAAGCAGCAGGCGGATAACGCGCTGCGTCAGAACATGCGTCTTGCCGGATCCGGCATTGGCCGACACCCAGGCCGAGCGTTGAGGATCGGAGGCGATCGCCTGCTGGATCGTCGTCCAGCTGATCCAGGTGCCGGGATCGTCGCTCTCGGGGAGGGCCGTCACGTCATTCATCACCACCGGCCTCCTCGTCTTCCGCTGTCGACCATTCGGAAACGCGAGCCAGATGGTCGTAGTCCCCACCGAAATCGAACTGCTGGGCGGGAATGAGCCGCGAGGTGAAGCCGCGCTCGCCGGACTGCAGCAGCGAAACGAACTTGATCAGCTGGTCGATCGACTCTTCTGCAAGGTCGAGCGCCGATTTCGCTTTGTCGCTGCGTGCCGAATTCTCGTTGTTGACGGTATCGGCGCGGAAACGGTTGCCGGGCCGCAGCCGCACGTAGAGCAGATCCTGCGGCACCAGACTTCCGGCATCCCGGAAGGCGCCAGCGCTCAAGGCTGCCGCTTCAAGCGCCAGCTGCGGATCGAGCAGGGTACGTGCCTGGGCAGGAGAGGGGTTGTAACCCGTCTTGTAGTCGATGATATCGGCGGCCTTCGGCCCGGTTATGTCGATGCGGTCTGCCACGCCGGTCAGCCGGATATTGACGGTATCGAGCTCGACGCTGCCGCGAACTTCGGTAAAGGTCCGGCGGATCGCCGGGCGGCGCTCGGCTTCCCAATCTAGAAAGGCGCGGGCCACCTCGCGGAAGCGTGGGCGCCAGACGGCATCGATATGGGCCGGCAGCTCCTCCATGTCGAAAAGCTCGGTCAGGATGCGCTCCATTGCCGATTCACCCTCCAGCGTCCCGGCAATATGCCCTTCACGGACGAAGCGGTCGATGATCGCGTGATAGAGCGTCCCGCGCTCGGCCGCGCCCGGATCGCGATTGAAGGGATCGACAGGATCGAGACGCAGTATGCGCCGGGCATAGATCGCATAGGGATCACGGCGCAGACGGCCGACTTCGCTGAAGGAATAGGATTTCGGCTGCAGCTCGGCCGGCGGAACCGGGGAGGGGCGCTGGGCCGGTGCCTGCGGCTTGCCTTCGTCGAGCAGATTGACCCAATGCACGTATTTTTCGCCGCGCCCCCTCAGGCCTGCCTCGAAGTCCGTGCCGCCAAGCGCCAGCAACCGCTGCAGCCAGCGGGAGGCGACCGTCGGCGTCGAGCCTTGGCGCAGCGCACGCGAATAGATCAGCTTCCGGGTGCCGTTCGCCATCTCGAAGTCATGGGCGAGCTGGCCGATGCGCCGCTCCGGCGGCTCCAGGCCGATCTCCGTCTTCATCATCCGCGAGATGAAGGGATTATTGGCCGTCTGGCCCGGCCAGGAGCCCTCGTTCAGGCCGCCGAGGATCAGCGTATCGACATTCTGGAGGCGGGCTTCGAGCGTACCGAATATGAAGACGCGCGGATGGGCGAGCGCCCGGGGTTTCGCTGCCTGGCCCGCTGAAAGCGCTGCCATGATATCGATCCATTGCGGACCGTCGGCTTCCAGTTGACCCTCTGTTTCCATCACCTCGGCAAGCAGCCCGGCCAGCGCATCACCGGCTTCACCGCTCCAGAGGCCGGAGAGATCGCCGCGCGCATCGCGGGCCAGCGCTTCCAGCGCGCGGCCGGTGCGTTCCGCCCATTCGGAAAGTGTGAACTTGGCAGTCAGCCCGCGCCCATCGGCACTGCGTCTGACCAGGGTTGAAACCAAAGGCTCCGTGGCGCCGGTGATCCGTGTGGCGAGATCGCGCGCCTGGTCGATGGCATCGGCGGGCAGCGTCTTGCGCCAGTGCGGCGCATGCCGGTCGTCGCGCTGTTCGAAGAGCTGCCGTTCCAGAAGGGCGTTTAGCGTCGCGATATCGACATCCGCCACGCCGCCACGCAATGCCAGCAGCTCAAGCGCCTCCACGGCACTGGTGAGCGCTGCCTTGTCGAGGCCGAAATGGCTCAGTGGGTGTTTCAGCAGGGCGACGAGCGCGACGGGATCACCCGGCCGCAGGGTCGCCTCAAGGACGAGCTGCAGGAACGTACCCTGCGGCATCGCCGCCAGCGGCGTGCCGGCGGAGTCGTCGGCGAGGATGCCGAAACGCGCCAGCTCGGACATGACGCGCCGGGCGAGGTTGCGGTCTGGCGTGATCAGCGCCGCCTGGCTTTCGCCGTTTCGCCCCGGCTCCTCGAGGGCAAGGCGCAGAGCAATGGCGATCGCGGTTGCCTCCTCACGCTCGTTTGCCGCTTCGATCAGCGCCACATCGGCAAAGCCGGATGCAATGGCATCGCCGGGCAGCTCGCTCTTCCATTCGCCCCAACCGCTGGTCGCTTCTGCAGGTGCGAGCGCCCGGGATAGGACTTCGGCACGCTGGCGCAGCGCCGGCTCCGCTTCGACGATCGGCGTGACATCATTGCGTGTCAGCTTCAGCCGCTTCAGGAGATGAGAAAGGCCATATTGCGAATGGCTGCGGCTCGCCGGATTGACGGGCCGTCCGGAGATCGGCTCCGGCGCGACCATCCGCCAATGCTCGTCCGGCATGGAAAGATCGAGGCCGGGCAGCACGATAACGCCTTCGGGCAGATCGGTTACGGCGGCGATCAGGTCGGCCGTCGCCGGCACCGAACCGGTCGAACCGGCGATAATGATCGGCCCGGCAGGATGCGAAGTTGCGAGCCGGTTGGCCTCGGCACGCAGGATCGCATTGCGGTGGCGCGCCGGCGAAGAGCGTCCGAGCTCGGCCAGCCGCTCCGGCCAGAAGGCGCTGGCGATCTGCAGAAATTCCGCCGTCAGCTGCCACCAGAGCGCATGGTCGGCGGCATCGAGCTTGGCAAGCTCGCTCCAGTCGCGATCATCGGTCTCGATCGAATCGATCAGCTCCGCCAGATTGCGCGCCAGCCAGATGGCATCGGCCGGGCTTGCCGGGGCCACCAGCGGCGAATCCGAATGGATGTGGCGAACGATCTCCGGCAGCTTGTTGCGCCAGGCAAGGATCAGCCGCGCGAGCTCCAGAAGGCGGGCCGTGTTGGACAGCGGCTGCGCCAGATCGAGCGTCGCGGGCAGCGCCTCGTCGAAGTAGCCGCTGTCATCGTCGGTTTCCCCGAGCGGCCGGATGACCGGGAGAATCGCCGAGCGGCCGCCGAGCAGATCGACGAATTCTGATCGCAGGACGCGTGCGGCACGCCGCGTCGGCAGGTAGATCGTCACCTTCGACAGCGATAACGGATCGGCCGGGTCGTGCCGGAAATGCGGTGTTAACCGGCCATCGCAGAGCGTCTCCGCGAGTGTCTTCAGAAAGGGCACACCGGCAGGGATCGTCAGGATTCGCGGCTGGTGGCGCTCGCTCATCGCTCAGGCAAACGTCCGGAATCGCCGGATCGTTTCCTCCGCCTCGCCGACGGCTTCGGGCGTGCCGACGGTCAGCCAATGGCCGTCCATCATCATGCCATAGAGGCGCCCGCGGCTGATCGCCTTGTCGAAATAGATGTTGATGTTGAACGGATCGCGCGGAGCATCGTCCAGAAACTCGGGCTTCATGGCGAAGGCGCCGGCATAGACCACGGGATTGGATTGATCGTCGCGATAGCGCGTCAGCCGTCCATCCGGGCCAATAGAGAAATCGTTGATGCCGTTATGGCCCGTCGTGTCTTCGATGCGCACGCAGAGCATGGCCATATCCATACGCTCAGGATCGAAGAATCCGGCTAAGCGATCCAGGTTGCTTGGTTCGCCCGGCTTCTCGCCGATCCAGAAAAGGTCGGCATTCATCACGAAGATTGTGTCGCGGCCCAGCAATGTCAGGCCTTTGACTATGCCGCCGCCATTGTTCAGCAGCGCCTCGCGCTCGTCCGATATCAGCACATCGAGACCGCGATAGGTCTTGAGGTGTGTTTCCATCTGATCGGCGAAATGATGGACGTTGACTGCAGCAACTTCTACGCCGGCCTGCTTCAGCGCATCCAGCGAATAATCGATCATCGGCTTGCCGCCGATCTTCACCAGCGGCTTGGGCATCGTGTCGGTGATCGGGCGCATGCGGGTGCCGAGACCCGCCGCCAGTACCATGGCTTGTTTGATCGTCATTCTGGTCCGGAACTTATGATTCGCTGGTGACTATTCCAGCCCTTGCGCACCATTCGCGCAAGGGGGCAAGCGCCTCGTGCTCCAAGGCAACGCGGAGATAGGCGAGCGTGCGCGGCATGTGCTTGAGATAGCCCGGTTTTCCGTCGCGCTGCAGCAGACGCACCCACAATCCCGCAAGCTTGCAATTGCGTTGCGCCGACATGATCGCCCAGCTTTTCAGGAAGGAAGCCTCGTCGAAGCCGCCCTGGCTGCGGCGGATGTCTAGATAGCCGTCCATCAGCTCGCGGAACAGCGGTGGTTCGATGGTGACGCGGGCGTCTTGGGCGATCGAGGCGAGATCGTAGGATGTCGGCCCGATCATCGCGTCCTGGAAATCGATGAGACCGATCTTTTGCGCGCCCTGCTTTTCGCCGCGCCAGATGATGTTGGGCGAGTGGAAGTCGCGAAGCAGGAGGCTCTTTTCTGCTTCCGCCAGCTGATCGATCAGTGCGTCCCATATCGAGAGATATTCGTCGCGCTCGGCTTCGGCCGCGGCCGCGCCGCCGCGCTTCCATGGCAGATGCCAGTCGAGCAGCAGGCGCGCTTCCATCTTCATGGCCGTCCGGTCGAAATCCGGAATGTGATGGATGTGATCCTTGCCGGCTGGAATCTCCTGCGGGATCTGCATGCCATGCAGCCGCGCCAGGCAGGCAACGCTTTCGCGGTAGCGCTCGGCGATCGGCAGACCGGCAGCATCGAGAACGCCCTCGGTGCCGAGATCCTCGATCAGCAGGATTCCCTGCGGATAATCGACGCCGTAGACTTCAGGCGTCGCAAAGCCGCGCTCGCGCAGCGCATCGGCAATGGCGACGAAAGGATAGGCGTTTTCGGCGAGATGCGCGACTTTCGGATAGGGTTTGCCGTCCAGAACTGGAGGCCCTTCGGGGAGCGGCGGCCAGTCCATCAGGATCTTCCTGCCGCCGGTGGCCGGATAAACGGCTTCATAGGCGCGCAGCGATGCATCGCCGGTCAGGAACCGGCGGCTGGCCGTCTCATAGCCGAGACCACCAAGAAACGTGCGGATCGCCAGCACGCGCTCAATCCGCTCTGCTTTCTTTTCCGGTGCTGTGATCGTCACGCGGCGTCCCTGGCCTTCGTGCTCGAGCGCCAGGACGATGCGATCCTCAGGCATCTCGTGCTGCGCCATTTCCGGCCATTCGACGAGACAGATACCGTTTTGCAGCGCTTCGTCGAAGCCGAGCTCTTCCAGCTCCGATCCGTCGGCGAGACGATAGAGATCGAAATGCGAGACAGGAATCCTGATGTCGTAGGACTGAACCAGCGTGAAGGTCGGGCTCGGCACTTCGAGGCCCGGATCATCGGCGATAGCGCGGATCAGCGCTCGCGCCAGCGACGATTTTCCGGCGCCGAGATCGCCTGAGAGCGTCAGGCAGTCGCCGGCTTTCAGGGAGAGCGCCAGATCTTCGCCGAGGCGGATCGTTGCCGCTTCGTCTGCCAGGAACAGCGAGATTGGCGCTCGGCTGGCGGTCATTCGGCGGCTGCGATGGCGCGCGGCAAGTTCACCGATGGAATCCGGCAAACGACCGTGGTACCGCGGCCCGGCTTGCTGTCGATCGTGACCTTGCCGTTATGCAGGCTGACGAAGCTATCGACGATCGAGAGGCCGAGGCCCGCTCCGCCACGCTTGCCGCTTTTCGCGCCCGTGGCGAACCGGTCGAAGACCGTCGCGATCATCTCCTGCGAGATGCCGGGGCCGCGGTCGGCGACCGAGAAGACGAAATCCGTGCCTTCGCGATGGCATTCGAGCGCGATCGCCGCGCCCTCCGGCGAGAAGTTCGCTGCATTCGACAGGAGCTTCAGCAGGATCTGCTTGAGGCGCTGCGGATCGGCGACGATCGTGCCGAGCTGCGCCGGAGCGGTGATCTCGAGTGTTACGCCGCTTTCCTGCAGCCGGTCGGCGATTTGCATCGAGACGTCGTCCAGCAGGTCGCTGAGATCGATCTCGGAATAGTTCAGCCGCATGATCCCGGCATCGACGGTCGCCAGATCGAGAATGTCGTTCACCAGCGTCAGCAGCACCGACGACGAGGTGGCGATATGATCGATATATTCGGCCTGCCGGTCGTTCAGCGGGCCGACGCCCGGCGTGCGCAGCAGGTCGGTGAAACCGATGATGTTGGTCAGCGGCGAGCGCAGCTCGTAGGAAACATGCTGGACAAAATCGTTCTTCAGCTCGTCGGCCTTGCGCAGCGCTTCGTTCTTTTCCGTCAGCGCCCGCTCGGCGCGCACCGCATCCGTCATGTTGACGAAGGTCAGCATGGTCTGGGCGTTCGGCAGCGGAATGACGGCATAGTCGAGCACGAGGCCCGAGAAGAGCTCAAGCGTGCCCTGGCTCGATCGGCGCTCGTCGTCGAAGCTGGTGATCAGCTCGGCAAAGGTTTTCCAGCCATCCGGCCGGTCATAGGATTGCACGCAGGCCTCGCCGACAGCGCGGATATGCGTGCCGGGCTTGGCTTCGGCTTCGGTGATGCCCCAGAGCACACGGAAGGCCGGATTTGCAAGACGAACCCTGCCATCGGCGCCGAAAACGGCCACGCCTTCGGAAAGGTGGTCGATGGTCTCGCCCTGAACCTTCACCAGCGTGTTGTAGCGGGTCTCGAGATCGACCTGTTCGGTCAGGTTTTCGAACACCCATGTCGCGCCACCCTGCGGATGCGCGGTCGCGAAGACGCGCAGCGTCTGGCCGTTCGGCAGGTGCCAGACGTCGGATTTGGTGTCGAGCGAGCGATAGACGGCAAGCGCCGTATCCTTCCAGCTCTTCCAGTTAAGCTGGTCGGGCAGCTTCTTGGCGACCCGCAGACGTTCCAGCAGCTCGGCATTGTCAGGCTTGCGCTCGAGGAAGGCGATATCGAGTTCCCAGAGGGTCACGAAAGCCTGGTTATAGAACTGCAGCCGCTGGTCGCCGTCGAAGATCGCGACGGGTGTCGCCAGATGGTCCAGCGTTTCGGCATGGCTCTTCAGCGTCCGCTCAAGCTCGGCGCGGACGGCTTCCGCATCCGAAACGTCGATCGCGATACCGGCAGAGCCGCTCGGCACCTTGACGTCGACAACGTCGAAGAAGGTCCGATTGCCGTGGACGACGGTGGAAATCTTGTCATGGAACGGCGATTCCGGCGTTGCTGTGGCGCGGATGCGCTCGCGGGCGACGGTCGTCAGGATCTCGCGGCTCTCGTTGATTGCCTGCTGCGGCGTCGTCGCCTCGACAGCATCGCCATAGGCCTGGTTCACCCAGGTCAGGCGGCCGTCGGTATCGCGCTGCCATGCCGGCAGGTCGATCGCGTCGAGCAGGTTCTGGAAGGCCGAGATCGACGACATCAGCCGGTCGCGCTCGATCTTCAGTTCGGCAAGTTCGGCGCGCAGATTGTTGAGCGCAACGAAGCGTACGAAGGCGCGGCCGCCGGAAACCCGGCCCTGCGCTTCCAGGATTTCATCGCGATTGGTCTCGACGACCATATCGAAGCTCTGCGCCGCCTCGCGCAGCCGGTCGATGGCGCGGTCGAGTTCGGAGGCCGAGCGTGGCTTCAGCCATAGGCCGAATGCCAGGAATTCATTGTCCTGCGGCGCGCCGGTTTCGGCCGGCAGCTGGCCCAGCAGTTCGGGCCGCTCATTGCCGTCCCAGATGACGATGCGGCGGTTCTTGTCGGCGATCAGCGCCTGGTACTGGGAAATTCGCTGCTGCGCATCGGACAGAGCCGTACGCATCTCGCGGCTTTCGGTCTCGATATTGCCGCGCTGGCGCACTGACCACAGTGTCGAGAGCAGGGCTGCCGAAATCACGCCGATGACGACGGAAACGCCGACGACCTGAGACGAGGTGAAGAGATGGGCCGATGCCGCCGCTTCGGACTCGACCTGAGCCATCACCGGGCGTGCGAGCGCAGAAATCGCAGTACCGCCGGCGCAGATCTGCGCCAGTCGCATCAGCGATCCCCTTCCTTGCTTCACGACCCGCCCGGCCGCCGCAAGTGTATCGTTTTGTGCTGCCGCTCTCAGGTGGGCTTCCGGCCGAGCGCCGTCATCCACCTGTCCCGGCAGGCTTTTTTCTTCTTCCGGCATCCCCGGTCTGTCTCCGTCTTTCAATGTGCCGCATCACGACAAGACATCCCATTTTCGGGCAAACGGACGAGTCCGGGCCACGAATCGAGTTCTAAAACAATACTTCGGATGGGATTCAGCGGGAAGGTAGGAGGCAAAAAATAAGGGCGCCGCAAATGTCAATGTGGCGCCCATCAAGATGTTGTGGATAGTCGAGATACGATTAGTATCTGTAGTGGTCAGCCTTGAACGGACCCTGCGGCTTCACGCCGATATAGGCAGCCTGTTCTTCAGAAAGCTGGGTCAGCTTGACGCCGAGCTTGCCGAGGTGAAGACGGGCGACCTTCTCGTCGAGGTGCTTCGGCAGGATGTATACCTGGTTGGAATACTGCTCCGGCTTGGTGAAGAGTTCGATCTGCGCCAGCGTCTGGTTGGTGAAGGACGCGGACATGACGAACGACGGATGGCCGGTGGCGTTGCCGAGGTTCAAGAGGCGGCCTTCCGACAGCAGGATGATGCGGTTGCCCTTCGGGAACTCGATCAGGTCGACCTGCGGCTTGACGTTGGTCCACTTGAGGTTACGCAGCGCGGCAACTTCGATTTCGTTGTCGAAGTGGCCGATATTGCCGACGATCGCCATGTCCTTCATCGCACGCATGTGGTCGATGCGGATGACGTCCTTGTTGCCGGTCGTGGTGATGAAGATGTCGGCCGAAGATACGACGTCTTCGAGCAGAACCACTTCATAGCCGTCCATGGCGGCCTGCAGGGCGCAGATCGGGTCGGCTTCCGTAACCTTAACGCGGGCGCCGGCGCCGGAGAGCGAAGCGGCAGAACCCTTGCCGACGTCGCCGTAACCGCAGACGACGGCAACCTTGCCGGCCATCATGACGTCGGTACCGCGGCGGATACCGTCAACCAGCGATTCCTTGCAGCCGTACTTGTTGTCGAACTTCGACTTGGTGACGGAGTCGTTGACGTTGATCGCCGGGAACGGCAGCAGGCCCTTGGCATGCAGCTGGTAGAGGCGGTTGACGCCCGTGGTGGTTTCCTCGGTGACGCCCTTGATCGCGTCGCGCTGCTTGGTGAACCAGCCCGGAGAAGCGGCGAGGCGCTTCTTGATCTGAGCGAAAAGGATCTCTTCTTCTTCCGAATGCGGGTTCGACAGCACGTCTTCACCGGCTTCGGCGCGGGCACCGAGCAGGATGTACATGGTCGCATCGCCGCCGTCGTCTAGGATCATGTTGGAGAAGCCGCCGTCGGCCCACTGGAAGATCTTGTCGGTATAGGTCCAGTAGTCTTCGAGGGACTCGCCCTTGATCGCGAAGACCGGAATGCCGGCTGCGGCGATCGCGGCGGCGGCATGGTCCTGCGTCGAGAAGATATTGCACGATGCCCAACGGACTTCGGCGCCGAGGGCGACCAGCGTCTCGATGAGAACAGCCGTCTGGATCGTCATGTGCAGCGAACCGGTGATGCGCGCGCCCTTCAGCGGCTGCGACTTGCCGAATTCTTCGCGGCTGGACATCAGTCCCGGCATTTCGGTTTCGGCGATCGTAATTTCCTTACGGCCGAAATCTGCGAGGGCGATATCGGCAACGACATAATCTTTTTCAGTGCTCATAGAGGTCTCCAGGCTGAAAAGCGTGTCAATAAATCAAAAGCGCGCAATGGGCGCAGCAGAGCGCGTGCGGTCTGCACGGCCATGCTTGCCGTTTAGCAGGCTTCTTGTGGGAAGGCAATAAGGATATAAAGAAGTCTTTATATGTTTATATGTCGGCGATTTCTTAGATTTCTTCGCCGAATTTGTTCTGGATCAGCTGATCCAGCGCCTCGAGCGCTTCGGTGGCCTGGTTGCCGCTGGCGGTCACCAGCACCGTCGAGCCGGGGCTCGCGGCCAGCATCATCAGCCCCATGATCGAGGTCCCGCCCACCGTCATCCCGTCTTTCGACACGGTGATCGTCGCATCGAACGTATCGACCATCTGGACGAATTTCGCCGAGGCGCGGGCGTGCAGTCCGCGCTTGTTGATGATGAGGAGTTCCCGGGAGAGCTGCGTCGTGGTCATGAAGGCCCGTTATTTACCGCTGAGAACGCGGCTCGCGACGTTGATATACTTGCGGCCGGCTTCCGAAGCCTCGGCCAGGGCCTTTTCCATATTGTTCTCGCCGCGAACGCCGGCGAGCTTGATAAGCATCGGCAGGTTCATGCCGGCGATCACTTCGGTGTGGCCGCTGCTCATCACGGAAATTGCCAGATTGGAAGGGGTCCCGCCGAACATGTCGGTGAGGATCACCACGCCATGACCGTCATCGGCGCCGGCGACTGCCTGGAGAATGTCCTGCCGCCTCTGATCCATATCGTCTTCGGGGCCGATGCAGACCGTCTCGATGAATTTCTGAGGACCTACGACGTGCTCGACAGCATGACGAAACTCTTCAGCCAGCTTGCCATGAGTGACAAGCACAAGTCCGATCATGATTTAACTGCTCCCAATGGCATATCAACGGCGGCCCCAATATCGCAATGCAACAATCGCGTCCACCGGTGGGGGCACATCTTGGCGATCAAAAACCGAAGTGCAAGACAAAAATGCAGCGATACGGGGCGATTCCGGCGGTTTCAGCGGCATTCCATTCCGATTTCAGGCGCCTTTGCCATCAAAATTGCGAGAGGTACGGATGTATTCGCAAGAAGCCGGATCACCGGCAGTGCAAAGCCTTCGGCAACTTCGATCTGCTCGTTGTCGGGCGGCAGCCGATCGGGTCCGGAAACGCTGGCAGGAAGGATCGCAAAGTGCATCACCGCTTCAGGGATGCTGTCGAGCGAAACGATGCCGGTGCCACGCAATTCGATCAGTCCGGCAATCGAATCCGGGCGCCTGGCGATGACTTTGCCATCGCGATGCTCGACGAAGGCCTGATCGTCGGCAACGAGCATCGCGGGCAATCCGAGACGCCGGGCTTCCGTCAGGCAGGTAAAGGCAAGCATCGATTTGCCCCAGCCCGAGGGGCCGGCAAACATCAGCCCGGTTTGGTTGATCCGGATCGCCGTTGCGTGAACGTTGACCGGCGGCGCCATCAGCTATGCGCATCCGCGGGCAGGGCAAGGATGAACCGCGCGCCAAGGATCTCGGCGCTTTCGGCATCGATGATGTTCTCTGCCCTGAGCGAGCCGCCATGTGCTTCGGCAATCTGACGGCTGATCGACAGGCCGAGGCCGGAATTCTGGCCGAAACCTTCGGATTCCGGGCGATCGGTATAGAAGCGCTCGAAGATGCGGTCGATATTCTCAGCCTGGATGCCGGGGCCGTTGTCCTCGATATAGACGAGGCAGCGCGAGCGTGTCCGCACCAGCCGGACGATGATCCGTCCGCCTTCCTGCGGCACGAAAGAGCGGGCATTCTCGATCAGGTTGGTCACGATCTGGCCGATGCGCAGGTCATGACCATTGACGACGAAGCGGGTCTTCACCCCCGGCTTACGCTCGATCACCAGCTCGATATGCACGTCCTTGTTCTTGCTGCGGATCTGCCGGGAGACCTCCACGAGATCGGTGAGGAACTTCTCCAGATCGACCGAGCGGGCATCGACGCGCGCCAGTTCGGCATCGAGCCGCGAGGCGTCGGAAATGTCACTGATCAGGCGGTCGAGGCGGCGGACGTCGTGCTGGATGACATCCATCAGCCGCTTCTTGGAATCATCGGACTTGGCCAAAGGCAAGGTCTCGACAGCGCTGCGAAGCGAGGTCAGCGGGTTCTTGAGCTCGTGGCTGACATCGGCGGCGAAACTCTCGATCGCATCGATACGGTCGTAGAGCGCCGTGGTCATTTCGCGCAGCGCGATCGACAGGTTGCCGATTTCATCCTGGCGGGCAGAGAAATCCGGGATTTCCTCGCGCTCCTTCGCGCCGCGGCGAACGCGGATCGCGGCTGCCGAAAGACGGCGGAGCGGATTGGCGATCGTCGAAGACAGAACGAGCGACAAGAGCACGTTGACGAGCGTGGCAACGCCGAACACGCGCATGATCGCCAGACGCTCGGCGTGCACGATATTGTCGATATCGCCGGCCTGCGTCGACAGAAGAAGCACGCCGAGAACCGCACGGAAACGCTGGACAGGCACCGCGACCGAAACGATCAGCTCACCCTTCTCGGTGGTGCGAACGACCGCGCCGCGCACGCCGGTCAGGGCATTCATCACCTCGGGATAGATCGAGCCATCACCGCCGGGTGCTTCCTTATAGACCGGCAGATTGCCGGGCTGCAGTGCCTTATTGAACAGTGTCGTGAACCATTCGCCCCAGGTCTGCTTCTCTTCCTCGACCGGCGGCAGGTCGAAACGCAGCACCTGGCCGCGGGAATAGAGATGGCGGGAATCGAGCAGCAGATTGGCGTCGGCATCGAAGATGCGGGCGCGCGTGCGGGTCGGCGAGATCAGCCGGCGCAGAACCGGTGCCACCTTTTCCGGATCGATCGGGAATTCCAGATCTTCGTCGTTTGGAACCGGTGTGATGCTCTGTCCCGCCTGCAGCTCCAGCAGCTTTTGCGGGTCGATGGTGATCGAGTTGGTATCGACGGAGGCCGATGCCGAGACGGCGCCGGCAATGATTTCGCCCTGGGTCAGCAAGCTCTCGACACGGGCGTCGATCAAGCCTTCTCGAAACTGGTTGAGGTAGAGGATGCCGCCGACGAGAACGAGCAGCGCCGCCAGATTGAAGAACAGGATACGGCGTGTCAGGCTGGAAAAGACGGCATTGCCGAAGATCCGGCGGATGATGGTGAAGGGATGCGACCATCGCCTTCCCCTGACGCGGCGGCCGGTTACGCCATCCGCATCATCCAGATCCCTTTCCTGCACCAACTGTGCCAATGACAGGCCCTTTCGGAGGGCGCGGCCGGAAATGCGGCCAGCAAGCCCTCAACAACAATCATGCGCTGCGCTTTAAGGCGTCAGGCTGCTTCGCGGAAGCGGTAACCCACTCCGTAGAGCGTTTCAATCATATCAAAATCGTTGTCGACCATCTTGAATTTCTTGCGCAGCCGCTTGATGTGGCTGTCGATCGTGCGGTCATCGACATAGACCTGCTCGTCATAGGCCGCGTCCATCAGCGCATCGCGGCTCTTGACGACGCCCGGGCGCTGCGCAAGCGAATGCAGAATGAGGAATTCGGTGACCGTCAGCGTCACCGGCTCGGCCTTCCAGGTGCAGGTGTGGCGCTCCTGGTCCATGACCAGCTGCCCACGCTCCAGCGAGCGGGCCGGCTGCGCGACGCCGGGCTTCGGTGCGGCACCGGTGCCTGCCGCGGCAGCGGCTTCCCGGCTTGAGGCGCGGCGCAAGACGGCGCGGACGCGCTCGACCAGCAGGCGCTGCGAGAAGGGCTTGGTGATGAAGTCGTCGGCGCCCATCTTCAGGCCGAAGAGCTCGTCGATCTCTTCATCCTTGGAGGTCAGGAAAATGACAGGCATGTCGGATTTCTGTCGCAGGCGGCGCAGCAGCTCCATCCCGTCCATGCGCGGCATCTTGATATCGAAGATGGCGAGTTGCGGCGGGCGAGCGATCAGACCATCGAGGGCCGAAGCGCCATCCGTGTATGTCTCGACCTTATATCCTTCGGCCTCCAGTGCGATCGACACTGAGGTGAGGATGTTGCGGTCGTCGTCAACGAGCGCGATTGTCGGCATGGTGTTCGTCTCCGTCATCTATGCGCATCTCCCGGAATTTTTGATGTCCCCAGGCGGCCTCTCCGGCCGGATGCGCTTATGGAGGATAAAGGTGGAACAAATTGTGGCAAAGATAAAGGGGAGGATTGCCGGATTATTCGAACTGCAATCAAGGGTGGTGCGACAAACTGAACCAAACCCATCAGTTCAAACGATTTAAAAATAGCGAGAGTAATTTAAATCGATTAATTATTTGATATCATTACCTTTTTTGAATTACACCGTATTGCTTTTTAAAATTCCCCGTCTTAGGTTCGCGTCAGTTTTAACGGCTTGATGCCTCAGTAAAGGGAAAAGCGATGGAAACGTTCGGAGTTCATAACCCGGCGGTAGCGCTGGCGACGATTGGTTTGGAGAGCGCAGCAAGCGTTCGCTATAACTTTACCGCCGCCTCTCTTTATGAGGAGGCGATTCGCCGTGGAGAAGCCGAACTCACCGCCCAGGGCGCGCTGCGCGCATTGACCGGCCAGCACACCGGCCGCTCGCCGCGCGACAAGTTCGTCGTCCGCGATGCCAATACCGAAACGCAGATCTGGTGGGACAACAACAAGCCGATGTCGCCGGAGCATTTCGCCGTGCTTCATGCCGACATGCTGGCGCATGCGAAGGGCAGGGAGCTTTTCGTGCAGGACCTGATCGGCGGCGCCGATGCCGGTCATGCGCTGCCGTCGCGTGTCGTCACCGAATTCGCCTGGCACTCGCTGTTCATCCGCAACCTGCTGATCCGTCCGGAACTCGAAGCGCTGAAAACCTTCGTGCCGAAGCTGACGATCATCGACCTGCCGAGCTTCAAGGCCGATCCGGAACGCCACGGCTGCCGCACGGAAACCGTCATCGCCTGCGACCTCACCAAGGGTCTCGTGCTGATCGGCGGCACGTCCTATGCCGGTGAAATGAAGAAGTCTGTCTTCACCGTCCTCAATTACCTGCTGCCGGCCAAGGGCGTCATGCCGATGCACTGCTCGGCCAATGCCGGCCCGGATGGCGACAGCGCGGTCTTCTTCGGCCTGTCGGGTACCGGCAAGACAACGCTTTCGGCCGATCCGGCCCGTACGCTGATCGGTGACGACGAGCATGGCTGGGGCGAAAACGGCATCTTCAATTTCGAAGGCGGCTGCTATGCCAAGACCATCCGTCTGTCGGCCGAAGCCGAGCCGGAAATCTACGCGACGACGCAGCGCTTCGGCACCGTTCTGGAAAACGTCGTGCTCAACGACCAGCGCGAGCCGGATTTCGACGATGGCTCGTTGACGGAAAATACCCGTTGCGCCTACCCGCTCGATTTCATTCCGAACGCTTCGAAAACCGGCCTTGCCGCGCATCCGAAGACGATCATCATGCTGACCGCCGATGCCTTCGGCGTCATGCCGCCGATTGCCCGCCTGACGCCTGAACAGGCCATGTACCACTTCCTGTCCGGCTACACGGCAAAGGTCGCCGGTACCGAAAAGGGCGTGACAGAGCCGGAAGCGACCTTCTCGACCTGCTTCGGCGCCCCCTTCATGCCGCGTCATCCGGCGGAATACGGCAACCTCCTGAAGGAGCTGATCGGCCGTCACGGCGTCGAATGCTGGCTGGTCAACACCGGCTGGACCGGCGGCGCATACGGCACCGGCAAGCGCATGCCGATCAAGGCGACGCGCGCACTGCTGGCCGCGGCTCTCTCGGGCGAACTCGCCAAGGCTGACCTGCGCACCGACACAAACTTCGGCTTTGCCGTTCCGGTTTCTGTCGCTGGCGTCGACAACGGCATTCTCGACCCGCGCTCGACCTGGGCCGATGCTGCAGCCTACGACCGCCAGGCCGAAAAGCTCGTCGGCATGTTCATTGCCAACTTCGCCAAGTTCGAAGACCATGTCGATGGTGGGGTGCGCGACGCAGCACCGGGCCTGAAGATTGCTGCTGAGTAATCTAAACGGCTGATGATTCACGTGAAACCCGGCGGGAAACTGCCGGGTTTTTCTTTGCGTGTTCCAAAATCACGGCCGATGTGAGATAGGTCTCGCATGGCCAGCGACGCGCTCTTCATCAATGACAGGATCACCATCGCTGGATGGGAGCTGACGGAACAGTTCGTTCTGGCGGGCGGCCCCGGCGGGCAGAACGTCAACAAGGTCTCGACCGCAGTCCAGCTGTTCTTCAATATCGAGAATTCGCCGTCGCTGCCTGAGCGCGTCAAGGCGAACGCGGTCAAGCTTGCCGGAAGGCGCATGTCGAAAGACGGCGTGCTGATGATCGAGGGCAGCCGCTTCCGCAGTCAGGACCGCAATCGCGAGGATGCGCGCGAGCGGCTGAAGGAGCTGGTTCTCGAAGCCGCCAAGCCGCCGCCGCCGCCGCGCAAGAAGACCAAGCCGACGAAAGGCTCGGTCGAGCGCCGCCTCAAGGAAAAATCCGGCCGCTCCGAAGTCAAGAAGATGCGCGGCCGCCCGAGCGGAGACTGATCCATGCTCGAAATCTCCAGCGGCATCCGGCATTTCCCCGGCTATCTCGATCGTGGCCAGCAGGAAACAATGGTCGATACGATCCGCGAGATCGTTTCCGCCGCACCGCTTTTCACGCCCGTCATGCCCGGAACCGGAAAGCCGATGTCCGTCCGCATGAGCAATTGTGGAGAGCTCGGCTGGGTGACGGACAAGGACCGCGGCTACCGCTACCAGCCGGTTCATCCGCTCACCGGTGAACCATGGCCACCCATCCCGCCGGCGCTTCTCGATATCTGGACCGCCGTCTCCGGCTATCCGCTGCCGCCGCAGGCCTGCTTGATCAACTTCTACTCCGACGACGCCAAAATGGGTCTGCACCAGGACAAGGACGAGCAGGATCTCAAGGCGCCTGTCGTCTCGATCTCCCTCGGCAACAGCTGCCTCTTCCGCATCGGCGGCACCGCGCGCAATGACCGCACCCAATCCCTGAAACTCGCCAGCGGCGACGTCATCGTCCTCGGCGGCGAAGGCCGCCTCTGCTTCCACGGCGTCGACCGCATCTATCCGGCGACATCGACGCTGTTGAAGAGCGGCGGCCGGATCAATCTGACGTTAAGGCGTGTAACACCCTGAATCCGGCTAAAGCTTCCTGAGCGCCACCTGTTCAATCAGGTGGTTCGGACCCTTCCGCAGGATAAGATCGGCGCGTGGGCGGGTCGGCAGGATGTTCTGACGCAGGTTCTTCAGGTTGATGTTCGCCCAGAGCCCTTCGGCGATCGCGATCGCTTCCTTTTCGCTGATCGAGGCGTAGCGGTGGAAGTAGGAGTTCGGGTCTCGGAAGGCGGTTTCGCGCAGGCGCATGAAGCGGTTCACGTACCAGTTATGGATCTGCTTTTCCTCGGCATCGATATAGATCGAGAAGTCGAAGAAGTCAGAGACCATCGGCACGATCTTGCCGTCGGCCGGCAGGTCGCGTGACTGCAGCACGTTGATCCCTTCGAAGATCAGAATGTCAGGCCGGTCGATGATCTTGTATTCGTTCGGGATCACGTCATAGACGAGATGCGAATACACCGGCGCCTTGACGTCTGCCTGCCCCGCCTTGATCGCCGAGAGGAAGCGCAGGATCGCGCCGGTGTCGTAGCTTTCTGGGAAACCCTTGCGCTGCATCAGGTTTTCGCGTTCCAGCACCGCATTCGGATGCAGGAAGCCGTCGGTCGTGATCAGATCGACCTTCGGGCTCGACGGCCAGCGGCGCAGCAGCTCTTTCAGGACACGTGCCGTCGTCGATTTGCCGACGGCGACGGATCCGGCGATACCGATCACGAAGGGGGTCTTGGCGACGCCCTCGAGATTGAGGAAGCGGTTGCGCTGTTCGAAGAGCAATTGCGAGGATTCGACATGCGAGGACAGCAGGCGCGAGAGCGAGAGATAGATGCGTCGGACTTCGTCGAGGTCGATCGGGTCGCCCATCGAGCGCAGCCGCGTCACTTCCTCGCCGGTCAACGTCAGCGGCGTATCGGCGCGGAACTTCGCCCATTCCTCGGAAGAAAAGAAGTGATAGGGCGAATAGGAATTCGCCTGGAAGTGATCGAGCGCCTCGGGCGCTCCGATGATTTGCGACACGATACTCATGAACTCTGCCGGCTGGCCTTTTCCTTGAGACCGGATTGAGCGGTCCGCCGCTCAAGTTCGGCCATGACATCCTGCAACGGAATGCCTGCAATCTTCAATACGACCAAAAGGTGATAGAGCACATCGGCCGACTCGTAGGTCAGGTTGGTCCGGTCGTTGGTAACCGCGGCCATGACAGCCTCGATCGCCTCCTCGCCAAGCTTCTTCGCCGCCTTCGGCTGACCCGCAGAAACCAGCTTCGCTGTCCAGGATTCGTCCGGTGAGGCCTTCGACCGCTCGTCGACGATCTTTTCCAGATCGGAAAGGGAAAATCCGCTCATTCTATCGCTTTCACTCAGTCGAGCCGCATCGCAATGCCGTGGGATGACATATAGCGCTTTGCCTCGCCGACGGAATAGGTGCCGAAATGGAAGATCGAGGCGGCAAGCACGGCCGTCGCATGGCCATCCTTCACCCCGGCAACGAGATCGTCGAGATTGCCGACGCCGCCGGAGGCGATGACGGGAACGCGCACGCTGTCGGCGATCGCCCGTGTCAGCTCCAGATCGTAGCCGATCTTCGTGCCGTCGCGGTCCATCGAGGTGACCAGAAGTTCGCCGGCGCCGCGGGCAACCATCTTCTGCGCGAATTCGACCGCATCGATGCCGGTCGCGTTGCGGCCGCCGTGCGTGTAGATCTCCCAGGCGCTGAGATTGTCCTGGCCGACGGCCTGCGTACGGCATCGCTTGGCATCGATCGATACGACGATGCACTGGTCGCCGAACTTGTCGGCGGCTTCGGCGACGAAATCAGGATTGTTGACCGCCGCCGAATTGATCGAAACCTTGTCGGCGCCGCAGAGCAGCAGCTTGCGGATATCGGCGATCGTGCGAACGCCGCCGCCGACGGTCAGCGGCATGAAGCACTGTTCGGCAGTGCGCGAGACGACGTCGAAGATCGTGTCGCGATTGTCGGAGGAAGCGGTGATGTCAAGGAAGCAGAGCTCGTCGGCACCGGCCGCGTCATAGGCCTTCGCCGCTTCGACCGGGTCGCCGGCATCGATGAGATTGGTGAAGTTGACGCCCTTGACGACGCGGCCGTCCTTGACGTCGAGGCAGGGGATGACACGGGCCTTTAGCGTCATTGTGCAATCTCCTTGGCGCGGGCAGCCTTAATCAGCGACAGAGCTTCCGCCGGATCGATACGGCCATCGTAGAGCGCGCGGCCGGAAATCGCGCCTTCCAGCTTGCGGGCATCCGGCTGCAGCATGCGCTCGATATCGGCGATAGAGGCGAGGCCACCCGAAGCGATCACCGGGATGGAGACCGCTTCGGCAAGCTCCAGTGTCGAGGCCCAATTGATACCGGCAAGGATGCCGTCGCGATCGATATCGGTATAGATGATGGCGGCAACACCGGCGCCTTCGAACTTCTTTGCAAGCTCGATGATGCCGAGCTCCGAAGCCTCTGCCCAGCCCTCGACGGCGACCTTGCCGCCCTTGGCATCGATGCCGACGGCAACGCGGCCAGGAAAGGCCTTGCAGGCCTCGATGACGAGCGCCGGATCGCGAACCGCGACCGTGCCGAGAATGACGCGGGCCAAACCGCGCGACAGCCAGCTCTCGATATGATCGAGCGTGCGGATACCGCCGCCGAGCTGCACCGGGTTCTTCGTCGCCTTGAGGATAGCATCGACGGCTGCGCCGTTGACGCTTTCACCGGCAAAGGCGCCGTTGAGATCGACGACATGCAGCCATTCGAAACCCTGGTCTTCGAAGGCCTTGGCCTGCGCTGCCGGGTCCGGATTGTAGACCGTTGCCTGGTCCATATCGCCGAGCTTCAGGCGGACGCACTGGCCGTCCTTCAGGTCGATGGCGGGAAAGAGGATCATGATGTCTGTCCTTGCTTCGCGCGAGCCTTAGGGCTTCCAGCGCAGGAAATTGGTGATCAGGGCGAGGCCGAGCTTCTGGCTCTTTTCGGGATGGAACTGCGCGCCGGCCATGTTGTCGCGGCCGACGAAAGCGGTCATCGGGCCGCCGTAGTCGGTCGTGGCGATCACATCCGAGGCGTTTTCGGCATCGAGATGATAAGAATGGACGAAATAGGCGTGCAAGCCGTCGGCACCCGTCGGGATGCCGTCGAAGAGCGGATGCGGATGCCTCAGATCGAGCGTATTCCAGCCGATCTGCGGGATCTTCAGCGAGGCATCATCAGGCGTCATTTCTTTGACGTCGCCGGGGATCCAGCCAAAACCCTGCGTCACGGTCTTTTCAAGGCCGCGCGACGACATCAGCTGCATGCCGACGCAGATTCCGAGGAAGGGCTTTGCCTTCTTCTCCACCGCCTCGATCAGCACCTCGGCCATGCCGGGCACGGCATCGAGACCGCGGCGGCAATCGGCATAGGCGCCGACGCCGGGCAAGACGATGCGATCAGCCAAGGCAACGGCTTCGGCCTTGTCTGTCAGGTCGATATGGGCGTCGATGCCCGCCTCGCGGGCAGCGCGTTCAAAGGCTTTTGTTGCCGAGCGCAGATTGCCGGAACCGTAGTCGATAATTGCGACGCGCATCAGCGTCCTCCATCAAAACCAAAGAGACCAAGCGAGGTGGTGTTGCCGTGGCGGCCGGTGGAGCGTTGATGTCGCTCCCATTCCGGTGCCGGCACGCCATCTTCTTGCGTAATGGTCTCGATATCGGAAAAATAGATGTCTTCCGCCTCGTCGACGGAATCGGCCGAGACGACCGCGTTTTCGTTCCAGCCCTTGGAGGCGAGGTTGCGAATGCGGAAATTCTGGCCCTCGAGCGCAACGATCAGGCTGGCAGCGAGAGAAAGCGCAAAGCCCGCGGGCCAAAGACCCTGGCGCTCCATAAGCACGCCGCCGACTGCCTGCGCCAGAAAGGCTACGATCGCATGCAGCCAGAGGCGGTGCGCCAGCAGCCAGAGCCATGGAAAGAAGAAACCCAGAAACGTGAAGCCGTCGCGGATGACGCGCGTCTTTTCGTGGCTGGCATCCGCTCCGTCAGGGGCAGTCAGAAACAGATAGCTGGAAGTCAATGTCGTCACGCTCCCTGAAGGGGCTCAGACGAGCGTGCCCTTCGTCGAGGGAACACGGCCCGCCTGTCTCGGATCGATCTCTGTCGCCGTACGCAGCGCGCGGGCAACGGCCTTGAAGCAGGTCTCTGCAATATGGTGATTGTTGGCACCATAATGGTTGAGCACATGCAAGGTGATGCCGGCGTTCTGCGCGAGCGCCTGGAAGAATTCGCGGACCAGTTCGGTATCGAATGTGCCGATCTTCGGCGCGCTGAAGGAGACGTTCCAGACGAGGAAGGGACGGCCGGAAAGATCGAGCGCGGCCTTCGTCATCGTCTCGTCCATCGCCAGGTCGATCGAGGCGTAGCGGGTGATGCCGCGGCGATCGCCGAGCGCTTTCGCAATGGCCTGGCCGATCGCGATCCCGGTGTCTTCGACGGCATGATGATCGTCGACATGCAGGTCGCCCTTGGTCTCGATCTCCATATCGATCAGCGAATGTCGTGACAGCTGGTCGAGCATATGGTCGAAGAAGCCGACGCCCGTCGAAATCTTCGACTTGCCGGTGCCGTCGAGATTGACCGAAACCGAAACCGAAGTTTCGTTGGTCTTGCGGGAAACGGCGCCCGTGCGGCTTGCTGCGGTCTCGGCCATCTGGCTGCTCCATCGGGAATGACGCCGGTTCCATATCAGGCGTTCCCTAAAATATCCAGAAGCGTGGCCGCAGAAAAACCGCACCATTTGCAATCGGCGGAAGCCCACTTACATAGGGCTCAACAGGGCCGGTGAGCGGCCCGCGCAAAACCGCCCGGCCCCGGGCAAGGATGTTTTATGACAACGATTATTACAGTTCGAAAAGGCGGCAAGGTGGTCATGGCTGGCGACGGTCAGGTGAGCCTTGGCCAGACCGTCATGAAGGGCAATGCCCGCAAGGTTCGGCGTATCGGCAAAGGTGGCGAAGTCATCGCCGGTTTCGCCGGCGCCACCGCCGATGCCTTCACGCTACTTGAGCGCCTCGAGAAGAAGCTGGAACAATATCCGGGCCAGCTCATGCGCGCAGCCGTCGAGCTCGCCAAGGACTGGCGCACAGACAAGTACCTGCGCAATCTCGAAGCCATGATGCTCGTCGCCGACAAGACCGTGACGCTTGCCGTTACCGGCAATGGCGACGTCCTGGAACCGGAACACGGCACGATGGCGATCGGCTCGGGCGGCAATTTCGCGCTCGCAGCCTCGCTTGCCCTGCTCGATTCCGACAAGTCGGCGGAAGAGGTGGCCCGCAAGGCGCTCGATATCGCAGCCGATATCTGCGTCTACACCAATCACAACATCATCGTCGAAACGCTTGATGCCGATGCCTGAGGACGGAACCCGCTACCATTTCCGAGACGTCGAGGGCAGGGACCTTTCCTTGCTGGGACAGTGGCTCGCCGAGCCGCATGTTGCGAAATGGTGGGACGGGGATCCGCAGGCGAGTGCACAGGAAATCTTAGAGGCGGTCGAGAGCATCGAGACGCGGCCAATGATCGTGGAGCTGGAAGGGCGGCCGATCGCCTATCTCCAGCATTACGATCCGCATCTCGAAGACGGCCATCCTTATCAGGATCAGCCGAAAGGCACGCTCGGGCTAGATATTTCCATCGGCATCCCGGCGCTGATCGGCAAGGGTCACGGCAGCGCGATCATTCGCCAGATCGCGTCTGAGCTTTTCGCTGGAGGCACGAAAAGGATCGTCATCGATCCGCATCCGGAAAATCACGCGGCGATCCGCGCCTATGAGAAAGCCGGCTTTCGCTATCTCGACACAAGAACATCCATCTATGGTCCCGCCCATTTCATGGTGCTGGACGCAAGCCAGGAAACGGATTTGCAATGACCAACTTTTCTCCCCGTGAGATCGTATCCGAACTCGACCGTCATATTATCGGCCAGCACGACGCCAAGCGCGCGGTGGCAATTGCGCTGCGCAATCGCTGGCGCCGCCAGCAGCTCGATGAGAGCCTGCGCGACGAAGTCATGCCGAAGAACATCCTGATGATCGGCCCGACCGGTGTCGGCAAGACCGAAATCTCCCGCCGTCTCGCCAAGCTCGCCGGTGCGCCTTTCATCAAGGTCGAAGCCACCAAATTCACCGAAGTCGGTTATGTCGGCCGTGATGTGGAGCAGATCATCCGCGATCTCGTCGAGATCGGCATCGGCCTGGTGCGCGACAAGAAGCGTGCCGAAGTCGAGTCCAAGGCGCATATGAGCGCTGAAGAGCGCGTGCTCGATGCGCTGGTCGGTGCCACGGCATCGCCTGCCACCCGCGACAGCTTCCGCAAGAAGCTGCGTAACGGCGAGCTCGACGACAAGGAAATCGATATCGAGGTTGCCGATACCGGTTCGGGCATGGGCGGTTTCGAAATTCCCGGCATGCCGGGGGCCAATATCGGCGTGCTGAACCTCTCCGATATGTTCGGCAAGGCCATGGGCGGCCGCACCAAGAAGGTCCGCACGACCGTCAAGGCCTCCTACACCGATCTGATCCGCGATGAATCCGACAAGCTGATCGACAATGAAGTCATCCAGCGCGAGGCTGTTCGCTCGGTCGAGAACGACGGCATCGTCTTCCTCGACGAAATCGACAAGATCGCAGCCCGCGATGGCGGCATGGGCGCCGGCGTCTCCCGCGAAGGCGTGCAGCGCGACCTGCTGCCTCTCGTCGAGGGAACGACGGTCTCCACGAAGTATGGTCCTGTTAAGACCGACCATATCCTGTTCATCGCCTCGGGCGCCTTCCACGTCGCCAAACCGTCGGATCTTCTGCCGGAACTGCAGGGCCGCTTGCCGATCCGCGTCGAGCTTCGTCCGCTCAGCAAGGAAGACTTCCGCCGTATCCTGACGGAGACCGAGGCCAGCCTCATCCGCCAGTACCGCGCGCTGATGCAGACCGAGGAACTGAGCCTCGACTTCACCGACGATGCGATCGATGCGCTGGCCGACGTCGCGGTTCATCTGAACTCGACGGTCGAGAATATCGGTGCCCGCCGCCTGCAGACGGTGATGGAGCGCGTTCTGGACGAAATCTCGTTCAACGCGCCGGATCGCGGCGGCAGTGCCGTGACCATCGACGCGAATTACGTCCGGGAGCATGTCGGCGATCTCGCCAACAACACCGACCTCTCGCGCTTCATCCTTTAAATTTCTCAATGCGCGAAATGCTTTGCGTTCCGCGCAAGAGATTTTGATGATCAAACCCTCGACAGCGGGCCTTTTACTTTCTAGTGAAAGGCCCGTTTTCTTTGCTGGCGTGGGCTTTATTCGGACAAGATTGTGGTCCAGTCACGCGCTCGCAGCCAGGGACCATGAACTCGACAGGATAGCGGATCGTGCGACGCCTTTTGACATGCCTTCTCATTGCCGTTGCGGCTTTCACTTCGGCACCGGCCTATGCCATGCAGACGGTGCCGCCGGGCAACCGCAACGTTGAGCAGCCGCCGATCCCGGGCGCTTCCGTCCGCCGTACCAAGGGTACCAAGACCACCTTCGACCGTAAGTATGAGAAGGTCTACGAACTCCTGTCGAGCGATCACGAGCTGATGGGCAAGATCCGCAAGACGGCGGCCGCCTACGGCATCGAGCCGATCCACATCATCGGCGCGCTGGTCGGCGAGCACACCTACAATGTCGACGCCTATGACCGCCTGCAGTCTTACTACGTCAAGGCCGCATCCTATGCCGGCGAAAGCTTCCGCTTTGCCTATGACGGCGAGGATGTCGACACCTTCATCGACCGCCCGGAATTTGCCGGATGCAACGGCAAGAGCGATTCCTACCAGCTCTGGAGCTGCCGCGAGGATGTCTGGGAAACCGACTTCCGCGGCAAGACGGTCGGCGGCAAGAAATTTCCCGACAATCGCTTCAGCGCCGTATTCTTCCAGCCTTTCTATGCCGGGCAGACCTTCGGTCTTGGCCAGATCAATCCGCTGACGGCGCTGATGCTATCCGATCTCGTCACCCGCGTTTCGGGCTATCCGAAGCTCAGCGAGAAGGATGCCAGTGGCGTCTACAAGGCGATCATGCAGCCGGATATTTCGCTCGCCTTCGTCGCCGCGTCGGTGCGGACCTCGATCGACGACTACAAGCGGATCGCCGGCATGGATATCTCGGATAATCCCGGCCTGACGGCGACCCTCTACAATGTCGGCAACTCGCGCCAGCGCGCCGCAGCCCTTGCAGCGAAGAACCACGGCGGTGCGACAGTTTGGCCGGAAGAGAACTATTACGGCTGGCTGATCAACGACAAGCTGGACGAGTTGAAGGCCCTCAACTAGTCTTCTGCCTTGCCGGGAAGGCGTAAATCTTCCACGAAAGGCTGCAATATCATGGACATGCGTCCTGATCCCTTCGTTCCACCCGCGCCGGTGCCGCGCACCGTGCCGCCGTCGCGGCTGGAAATCATCCGGACCATCCTGCGCAATCCGTTGGAGCTGTGGGGCGAGCCGTCCTACACGCTGCCCTGGATCAAGACGCGTTTCTTCCGCGACAGCACGATCATCGTCAATGATCCCGGCCTCATCAAGTATGTGCTGGTTGACAACGCTTCGAACTACCGGATGTCCGATATCCGCCAGCTGGTGCTGCGGCCGATCCTGCGCGATGGTCTGCTGACTGCCGAAGGCCAGGTCTGGAAGCGCTCGCGCAAGGCGGTCGCACCGGTCTTCACGCCGCGGCACGCCAAGGGTTTTGCCGGGCAGATGCTGCGCCAGTCCGAGCTCTATGCCGAAAAATACGAGGGTGGCGGCAGCTTCGATATCGCCACCGATATGACCGAGCTCACCTTCGCCATTCTTGCCGATACGCTCTTCTCCGGCGAGATCGCCTCGTCGTCGGACAATTTCGCCGATGACGTCAATGCGCTCCTGCATCGCATGGGCCGCGTCGATCCGATGGATCTGATGAGGGCGCCGTCCTGGGTGCCGCGCGTGACCCGCATCGGCGGCCAGAAGATCCTCGATCAATTCCGCAACATGGTCCACAAGACCATGGATCTGCGCCTCGAGCAGATGCGCGCCGACCGCGCCGCTGCCCCCGAGGACTTTCTGACGCTTTTGCTGGAGCAGGCGGGTCCCGATGGCCTGACGAACGAGGAGATCGAGGACAATATCCTGACCTTCATCGGCGCCGGGCATGAGACGACGGCCCGCGCGCTTGCCTGGACGCTCTATTGCATCGCCAACAGCCCGCATATCCGCGACGCGATGGAGGAAGAGATCGACCGCATTCTTGCCGGTGGTGCGGAGCCGGTCGAATGGCTCGATCTGATGCCGGTGACGAGGGCTGCTTTCGAGGAAGCGCTCCGGCTCTATCCGCCCGCACCCTCGATCAACCGTGCCGCGATCGCCGATGACAGCTGGACTAATGCCAAGGGAGAGCGCGTCGATATCCATGCCGGCATGACGGTTTTGATCATGCCCTGGACGTTGCATCGCCACGAACTCTATTGGGAAAAGCCGCGGGCCTATATGCCGGAGCGCTTCCTGCCCGAAAATCGCGGGAAGATCGGCCGCTTCCAGTTTCTGCCGTTCGGCGCCGGTCCCCGCGTCTGCATCGGCGCGACCTTTGCACTGCAGGAGGCGGTCATCGCGCTGGCGGTGCTGATGAAGCGTTTCCGTTTCGATATTACCGAGAAAACCAATCCCTGGCCGGTGCAGAAACTGACGACGCAGCCGCAGAATGGCCTGCCGATGCGGGTCACGCCCCGCACTCTTTCCGGTCAGGCATAAATCTTTCTAACTATTGCAGAATTGACTATGAATGAAAGCCGCGCAAAGTGGCAGCATGAAACGTATGCCGTCCGCCGGAGGAACATCACATGAGTAGAGTTGAAAAGCAGGGTCTCCAGATCGAAGCCGTCCTTCACGACTTCCTGGTCGAGGAGGCGCTCCCGGGCCTTCAGGTGGATGGCGAAACCTTCTTCGCCGGCTTCTCGAAGATCGTCCACGATCTGGCGCCGAAGAACCGGGAACTGCTTGCCAAGCGTGACATGCTTCAGGCCGAGATCGACGGCTGGTATCGCAAGAACGGCGCGCCTGCCGATCTCGACGCCTACCAGGCCTTTCTGAAGCAGATCGGCTATCTGCTGCCGGAGGGATCGGACTTCAAGGTCTCGACCACCAACGTCGATGCCGAGATCGCCTCGATCGCCGGCCCGCAGCTCGTCGTTCCCGTCATGAACGCCCGCTATGCGCTGAACGCCGCCAATGCGCGCTGGGGCTCGCTTTACGATGCGCTCTACGGCACGGATGCCATTCCGGAAACGGATGGCGCCGAAAAGGGCAGGGGCTATAATCCGAAGCGCGGCGAAAAGGTCATCGCCTGGGTTCGCGACTTCCTCGACGGCGCGGTTCCTGTTGAGGGCGGCTCCTGGAAGGATGTCGGAAGCCTGAAGATTGACGGTGCAAGGCTTGCGATCGCGGATGTCGACGGCGAGGACCTGCCGCTGAAGGATGCCGCACATTTCGCCGGCTACCGTGGCAGCGCAGCCGCTCCGACGCATGTTCTTCTCAAGAACAACGGCATCCATATCGAAATCGTCATCGATGCTGGAACAGCGATCGGCAAGGCCGATCCCGCGAATATCTCCGACGTCTGGCTGGAATCGGCGATCACCACGATCATGGACTGCGAGGATTCTGTCGCCGCTGTCGACGCCGAAGACAAGGTCGTCGTCTACAGGAACTGGCTGGGCCTGATGAAGGGCGACCTGCAGGAGGAAGTCACCAAGGGCGGCTCCTCCTTCATCCGCAAGCTCAATCCCGACACCGATATCACCGCGCCGAATGGATCGACCTTCGAGCTGCACCGCCGCTCGCTGATGCTGGTGCGCAATGTCGGCCACCTCATGACCAATCCCGCCATTCTCGATCGCGATGGCAACGAAGTGCCTGAAGGCATCATGGATGCGGTCATCACCGGCCTGATTGCGCTCTATGACGTCGGCCCGAAGGGCCGCCGCAAGAACTCGCGCGAAGGTTCGATGTATGTCGTCAAGCCGAAGATGCACGGACCGGAAGAAGTTGCTTTCGCCGTCGAGATATTCGGCCGCGTCGAAGAGCTGCTCGGCATGCCCAGGAACACCATGAAAATGGGCATCATGGACGAAGAGCGCCGCACGACGGTCAATCTCAAGGAATGCATCCGCGCTGCGGCAGAGCGCGTCGTCTTCATCAATACCGGCTTCCTCGATCGCACGGGTGACGAAATCCATACCTCGATGGAAGCCGGCCCGATGATCCGCAAGGGCGACATGAAACAGGCGGCCTGGATCTCGGCCTACGAAAACTGGAATGTCGATATCGGTCTCGAATGCGGCCTCTCCGGCCACGCCCAGATCGGCAAGGGCATGTGGGCCATGCCGGACCTGATGGCGGCGATGCTGGAGCAGAAGATCGCCCATCCGAAGGCCGGCGCCAACACCGCCTGGGTGCCGTCGCCGACGGCTGCGACCCTGCACGCGACGCATTATCACAAGATCAACGTCGCCGACGTTCAGCGCGGCCTGAAGGATCGCCCGCGCGCCAAGCTCTCCGACATCCTCTCGGTGCCGGTCGCGCCGCGCCCCAACTGGACGCCAGAGGAAATCCAGCGCGAACTCGACAACAACGCTCAGGGCATCCTCGGCTACGTCGTGCGTTGGGTCGATCAGGGCGTCGGCTGCTCCAAGGTTCCCGACATCAACAATGTCGGCCTGATGGAAGACCGCGCGACGCTGCGCATCTCCGCCCAGCACATGGCAAACTGGCTGCATCACAAGGTGGTCACCGAGCCGCAGATCATCGAAACGATGAAGCGCATGGCGGCCGTCGTCGATCAGCAGAATGCCGGCGATGCCGCCTACACGCCGATGGCCAGCAATTTCGACCGGTCCATCGCTTTCCAGGCTGCCGTCGATCTCGTGCTCAAGGGCCGCGAGCAGCCGAACGGCTATACCGAGCCGGTCCTGCACCGCCGCCGCCTGGAGCTGAAGGCCGGTTAACCCGGCCTCGGCTTTAACCGCCCAAACAAAAGGCCGCCGAAGGAGCTCTCCGGCGGCCTTTTTCGTGCCGTATAGGGCAAATAGCTTACTGGATAACGATGACCTTGGAGGTCGAACGGCCCGGACGGACGCGGCTGTAGAGGTCGATGACGTCCTGGTTCATCAGGCGGATGCAGCCCGAAGAAGCGGCGGTACCGATCGAAGCCCATTCCGGCGTGCCGTGCAGGCGGAACAGCGTGTCCTGGCCCTTGTCGTTGAAGAGGTACATGGCGCGGGCGCCGAGCGGATTGGTCAGGCCCGGCTCCATGCCGTTCTCGACATACTTGGCGATTTCGGGACGGCGGACGGCCATTTCCTTCGGCGGGTGCCAGTTCGGCCATTCCTGCTTCCAGGCAACGTATGCGGTGCCGGCCCATGCGAAGCCGGCCTTGCCGACGCCGATGCCGTAGCGCATCGCCTTGCCGCCCGGCAGGATGTAGTAGAGGTGGCGCTCGCGCGTGTTGACGATGATCGTGCCGGGACGCTCATCCGTCTGGTAGCTGACGATCTGGCGGCGGAATTCCGGCTTCACGCGCTGGATCGGGATTGCGGGGAGCGAGTATCCGGCATCCGAGGTAACGCCGTAGGCGTCATCGAAAATCTGTGCCGTCTGAACAGTCGGGCCAGCAGCAGCCTTGTCTTCGACGGAAGCGCTTTCGGTGCTGGTAGAGCAACCGGCCAGGGCGAGTGTTGCCATCAGGCCGAATACAGGGAATGCATTGCGGATGCGCATGGATGTCTCTTAAGTTTTGGGCAATGTGGGAGGATGCTTCGAACCATCTTTGATTATGGTTTATTTTCGATTAACTTCGGCTTTGCAAGATGCTGCATCGCGACAAAAGTTACCCGCAGCGGCAAATTAAAAGCGCATGGCTTTTTTGCAACAACAAGCACCCTCTCCCCACGGTTATCCATGACGATTTTGAGTGTTTACAATAACAATCCGTTAATAGATGGCCGGCAATCGGACAGAGCTATGCTCGTGCGCCGCGGGACTCAGATTTTACTTCACGAGATGCGCCATGCCCTGCTTCCCGAGTTGCCCTTGGCAAGCGGCCGGCGCGCCGACCTGATCACGGTATCGGACAAGGGCGAAATCTGGATCATCGAGATCAAGACGTCGATCGAGGACTTTCGCGTCGATCGCAAGTGGCCGGAATATCGCGCCCATTGCGACCGGCTGTTCTTCGCCACCCACAAGGATGTGCCGCTCGATATCTTCCCTGAGGACTGCGGCCTGTTTCTTTCGGATGGTTACGGCGCGCACATGATCCGCGAAGCGCCCGAACACAAGCTCGCGCCCGCCACCCGCAAATCGGTCATGCTGAATTTCTCGCGCGCTGCCGCCCAGCGGCTGATGATTGCCGAATGGGCGAACGGCAAGCCGCTCGCCATCGACGACGTCTGAGCTTACTTCGGGGCGCGCTTGGCGAGGATGCGCTGCAGGGTACGGCGATGCATGTTGAGCCGGCGGGCGGTCTCCGAAACATTGCGCTCGCACATCTCGTAGACCCGCTGGATATGCTCCCAGCGAACGCGGTCCGCCGACATTGGATTGTCAGGCAGTTCGGCCTTTTCGCCCGGCCGCTGCGTCAGCGCCGCAAACACGTCGTCGGCGTCGGCAGGCTTAGCTAGGTAATCGACGGCACCAAGCTTCACGGCCGTCACCGCCGTCGCGATATTGCCGTAGCCGGTCAGAACGATGATGCGGGTATCGTCACGGCGCTGGCGGATCGCCTCGATCACGTCCAGTCCATTTCCATCGCCGAGCCGCAGGTCGACGACCGCATATTTCGGCGGATGGGCCTTGGACTTGGCCACGCCCTCGGCAACCGATTCCGCCGTCTCCACATGGAAGCCCCGCGTCTCCATCGCCCGCGCCAAGCGGCGCAGGAACGGGCCGTCGTCATCAACGATAAGCAGGCTCGCATCCGGGCCGATGTCGTGTTCGCCGATGGCAAGGGTTTCGCTGTCTTGTTCCGTCATTGTCTCTGATCCCGGCGGTTCCCCGCCCTGAATATCGGTCGATTGCTCAAAACTTCATTAGGCCGATAAAGTCACTTTGTCGAATGCGCGTCAATCAGCATGCGCGGCCACTCGACCCGGATACGGGCGCCCGCGCCTTCCGGTTCGCGGTTCTCGAAGACCAGTGCCGCGCCGGAGCGCTCCAGCAGCGTCTTGGCGATGAAAAGCCCAAGTCCCAGGCCTCCCGCCGTATCTTCCTTCTGCCGCTTGGTCACGTAGGGTTCGCCGATCCGTGTCAGAATGTCCGGCGCATAGCCGTTGCCATCGTCTTCTATGACAATCAGGACACGACGATGGTCATGTTCGACGGTTATGGTCACTTTCTCGCGAGCATAGTCGACGGCGTTCTCGATCAGGTTTCCGAGGCCATAAAGGATGCCGGCATTGCGCTCGGTCACCGGCTCGCCCTTGCGCGGGCTTTTCTCGATCAGCTCCAGCGCGATCTGGGATTCGCGATAGGGCTCCAGGATCTCCTCGATCATCGACGACAGCGGCAGGCGGCGCATATGCGCGTCACCCTCGGTCGACATGCTGGTCAGCCGTTTCAGGATGTCACGGCACCGTTCGCTCTGACTGCGCAACAGCTGCACGTCCTCGCGGAACCGGTCGTCATTCTTCAGCTCGCGCTCCATCTCCTTGGCGACGACGCTGATGGTCGCGAGCGGCGTGCCGAGCTCGTGCGCAGCCGCTGCGGCAAGACCGTCCAGCTGCGACAGATGCTTCTCCCGCTGCAGCACCAGTTCGGTGGCGGCGAGTGCATCGGCCAGCTGGCTCGCCTCCATCGACACGCGATAGGCATAGAAGGCGGCAAAGGCCATGGTCGAGGCGATCGAGCACCAGACGCCGAACTGCATGACATTATGGACATTGATCTCCACGCCATCGAACCACGGAAGCGGGAAGGGCGAAAAGGCAAGGATGGTGATGCAGACCATCGCAAACAGGATCAGCGCCGTGCTGTAGCGGATCGGCTGCGAGGCAAAGGAAATGATGACCGGCACGCAGACCAGCGCCGCAAACGGGTTCGCCAGTCCGCCGGTAATGAAGAGCAGTGCCGATAGCTGCAGCAGATCGAGCCCCAGCAGCGCAAAGGCAGCCGGCGCCTCCAGCCGGTGCGTCGGCGGGTAGCGGATCGTCAGGTAGAAGTTGACCCAGGCAAGTGCTGCAATCAGCGAGCAGCTGGCAATCAGCGGCAGGGGAAATTTCAGCCAGAAGGCGACGATGAAAACAGTCACCGCCTGACCGGCGACCGCCAGCCAGCGCAGCCTCACGATCGTCTGCAGGCGAAGCCGTCGGCTGCTGTGTCTGTCTTCCTGCGTCTTGCTGTCGGCGTCATCTATCATCGTCATGTCCTTATGTACCACGCGGCTTGGCGCGTGTCGTCGGCAGTGCCTCTTCCGGCCGCTCGGGCCAGGGATGTCGAGGATAGCGTCCGCGCATCTCGGCCCGCACGTCCTTCCAGGAGCCCGCCCAGAAGCCCGGCAGGTCGCGCGTCGTCTGGATCGGCCGGTGGGCAGGAGAGGTGAGTTCGAGCAGCAGCGGCAATCGCCCGCCGCCGATCGCCGGATGATCCTTCAGCCCGAACAGCTCCTGCACCCGGATCGTCAGCAACGGCTCTTCACCGTCATATTGGATCGGATGGCGCTGCCCGGTCGGCGCCTCGAAATGCGTCGGCGCCAGTTTTGCCAGGTCGCGCTGCAGCGCGTGCGGAACGAGGCCGATCAGCCCGTTCGACAGCGACCCAGCGCTGATATCGGCAATACCGCGCACATCCGCCTGGAACGGAACGAACCAGTCGTCGAGCCGCTCGAGCAGGGCTTCGTCGCTCATGTCGGGCCAGGGCTCGCCGATCGTCCGGTAGAGAAAGCCGATCCGTTCGCGAAGCTGAGCCGCTTCCTTGGAGAAGGGGAGGGTCGCAAGCCCGAGCTGCCGGATGCCGTCGGCGAGCGCCTTGGCTGTCGCCGCGCCGCTTGGCCGGGGAAGGGGCGTCTCTTCGAAGACGATGGCGCCGAGCCGCGTCGCCTTGCGCGCCCGCACCTGCCGGCTCGGCAGATCGAAATAGGTCTGCTCGCCCGTCTTGATCGCCCCCGGCAGTTCCGCCTCGACATCGCCGCGCGTAATCTCGGCCGCCGCAAGAATGCGAGCCTGCGCCGCCCGCCCCGTCAGGTCGGCGATCACAAGCATCTGGCTCCCCGCCAGCCGCTCGGTTTCCGCGAGCTCGCCGCCGCGGCCGTTCGCCATCACATAGCGGCCCCGCGCGCCGCGCTGCAGGGCGATGCGATCGGGAAAGGCATGGATCAGCAACTGTCCGGCCGTTGGCGAGGCCGTCGATTTTACCTTGTCGAGCCCGCTTGCCAGCCGCTGCGCCAGCCGCCGGGCGGATTCCGCCCGCTCGCCCTTCTCCGTCTTGAACCGGCGCAGCCTCTCCTCGAGATCGATGCTGGCGCCGCCCAATCCCTGTTCGGTCATCAGCACCGCAAGCAGCGCTGCCTCGCGGGCATCGCCATGTTCACCGGCAGAAACCACCATCGCCGCCAGCCGCGGTGGCAGCGCCATCTCGCGCATGGTCCGCCCACGCTCGGTCAGGCTGCCGTCGGCGGCGAGCGCCCCGAGATCGATCAGCAGCGACCGTGCCTCGGCAAGTGTGGCCGCCGGCGGCTGATCGACGAAGGCAAGCGTCTTCGGATCCTGCACACCCCAATGCGCCAGATCGAGCACCAGTCCGGAGAGATCGCTGGAGAGGATTTGCGGCGGGGTGAAAGCGGGAAGGGCGGCCGTCTGACCCTGATGCCAGAGGCGCAGCGCAATGCCGGGCTCGGTTCGCCCGGCGCGTCCGGCCCGCTGATCGGCCGAAGCCCGTGATACCCGTACCGTCTCCAGCCGGATGATCCCGGTCGACGGCTCGAAGACGGGGAGCCGCTGCAGCCCGCTGTCGATCACCATCCGCACACCGTCGATGGTAATCGAGGTCTCGGCGATCGAAGTCGCCAGCACCACCTTGCGCGTCCCTGCTGCCGCCGGCCTGATCGCGGCGTCCTGTTCCTTCTGGCTGAGATTGCCATAGAGCGGCGCAATCAGGGTCGAGGCGCCAAGCCGTCCCTCCAGCCGCTCGGCCGTCCGCAGGATTTCCGCCTGCCCCGGCAGGAATGCGAGGATCGAGCCGGTCTCGGTGGCATGATAATCGAGGATCGCCTTGGTCACCGCGTCCTCGATCCGTTCGCCGCCCGGCCGGTCCTGATAGCGGATATCGATCGGAAAACTCCGCCCCATGCTTTCTATCACGGGGGGATTATCGAGCAGCGTAGCGACCCTCTCGACATCGAGCGTCGCGGACATCACAAGAATCCGCAGATCATCGCGCAATGCGCCCTGCACGTCGATCGACAGCGCCAGCCCGAAATCGGCATCCAGCGACCGCTCGTGGAATTCGTCGAAAATGACGGTCGAGACGCCCGAGAGTTCGGGATCGTCGAGAATCATCCGGGCAAACACGCCCTCGGTCACCACCTCGATCCGCGTCGTGGCCGAGATGCGGTTGTCGAGGCGCATGCGGTAGCCGACGGTCTGGCCGACGCTTTCGCCGAGCAGCGAGGCCATTCGGCTCGCCGCAGCGCGGGCTGCAAGCCGGCGCGGTTCGAGCAGGATAATCTTGCCGTCGCCACGCCAGGACTGCTCGAGCAGGAAAAGCGGCACCAGCGTCGTCTTGCCCGCGCCCGGCGGGGCGGACAGCACTGCGCGCCGCTGGCTTTCGAGCGCCGCCCCGATATCGGCAAGCACATGGGAAACCGGCAATACCGGCAGGGAAGCGATATCCATTCTCTCCAGCGATCGTTTCAGGCGTGGCGCAAGGCTGCGGCGCGCAGGACTATTGGCGCGAAATTAGCGATCGGATGCCATTCCGCAAGCCGCTGTGGCAAGTCCCGGATGCGCTTCCTATATAAAGGGCAGGCGGAAAGCCCGCCCCGATAATGCCTGAAACTGCTTCGCTCCCGGGATTCTCCAGCAGTCCCTGGAAGCATAAGTTCGTGGCAGGACCAAAGTCCGCAAATCCCTTTGCAAAATCAACCTGTTACAAAAATGTCAAAAAACTTGGTTTTGCGCTGTTGACTGTTTGGGAGGGATGGCCGTATAAGCCGCGTCACTGAACGAG